>CALIZK010000149.1:0-17329 GCA_938028635.1 uncultured Atopobium sp. | reverse complement strand
AGACCTCTTGAGGAGTATCTAGTTTCTTGACAGAAGCGTCTGTCTTGAGAAGGTCTTCAAGTTCTTCTTTTGCAGGCTGAGCAACGCTGCCACCAATGATAATGGCCATTTGATAGCAGGCTACACAAAGATCAGAACGACCCAGCTTCCACTCCATATAAGCTAGGCGATAGTATGCCAGCGCAACATCTGCACTGGAGAAGAGATGTGTAATAAGATTCTTGAGAAGTTTTGCAGCTTCAAAAATCTTGGACTGATCTTCCAATGTTCTTACAAGCAATAACGTTGCATCGATACCTAAAGGGGAAACCCTGTGGGCTTCTTGTGCATAGCGCTCTGCATTTTCTGGCTGTTCAAGCAGGTTATAGGCACGGGCCATTCTTGCCAAAGACGAGAAGTACGTATCTGGTATAAGCACGAGTTTTCTTGGCTCATTGGTGTAGGCAAGGTTATAAGCAATGCGCTCAGAAAGAGAATCAAAGTACCTATAGATAGAATCAGAATCATCAAGGTATAGACCCATATCAAGAGTTGGTGCAACCTGAGATTCAAGTTCTGCCAGGGTTTTCTCAAGACCATCTGGATCGGGCTCTCCATCCATAATGTTCTTAATGGCATCAAGCGTTTTGTGAAGAGGTGAACCAAAGAGGTACTTCTCGGCCATAGCCCTTCTGTCAGAGAAATCAATGGTACCTTCTACCAGGCCATGAATGACTCTATCAAAGCCTTCAATGGCATAAATATCAGACGTAGATGCTTTGGCTTCCTCAAATTTGCCTACGGCATCTGCCGTTGAAGCATCCTTTGAAATGGCATTGAGTGTAGTGTTCCAAAGTCTGATGCGATGAGATGCCTCAGAGTATCCAAGATCGCTTACCTTTTGAGCTCCACAAACAGCGGTAACTGCTGGTGAACAAGGGCGATCAGACAGATCTGGCATTTCAAAGAAGCTACGAGGAGAAACCCACTCGTCTGTTTGCTTCATAAAAGGCTCAACCTCGCTAAACCAACCTTCAGAGTCAAAAGAAACTCTGAGCGCTGGATCTTGTGGGAAGCTGTTGCCGTCAATTTGAGTGTTTGCTGCAGTAGGCAAGAGGCGTGCAAGAGCAGCCTCGTTTAAGTCCATAGATAGGACAATGCGGTCTTCTCCGCGCAAGCTGCCATTGATGCAGACGCGAGAGATTTTGCAGCTTTGAAGTGCCATGCGGGCCACGCAAAGAGAAGTACGCAGTGCGTAAGCGCGCGCCGCTGCAATTTGCTCTGCCTTTTCTGCGGATAAGAAACTAAAGCAGCGAGGGCGAGCTACAAAGAACTCAAATACCAAAATATCAAGTTGTGGATTGTAGAAGAAGTTATACACCATCCTAAAAGGGAATGGCGTGTTCTCAACATAGTTGGCAAACCAGAGACGCTTCATCCAGTCCGAACTACCGTCTGCGTTACCACTAAAAGGAGCAACTTGCTCAGAAAGAGAAGCTGACTTGGGCATGAGGCTTGCTACCTGCGAAAGGCTAGTGCGAACAAGCTGAAGATCTGTCTCAGAAGCATGTGTATTCTTTAGAGCTTCAACATCTTGTGAAATGTTGAGGATTGCCTCAGTTGCAATAAAAGCGTCGTACTCTTCTGGTGCGCACTCCAGTGTGTTAGCGTTGAACCACCAGCGACCCGTTCTGTCCAGCTTATGAACATCGCCCTTGGGCAGATTGGTATTCTCGAGATTTTTAGAGCGCATCAGCATCTCTTGGAGACCAGCCTCTGCAATCTGATTGTTTGCAACAAGGTCTTTAAGGGCGGCAATGACATTATTTGAGCGCAGCAAAATCTTCTCTAGGGTAGAACCCTGAGGTTGCTTTGAAGCTTTATTTAGCGAGAAAAGATCCGAGACGCCCAAGGTATCTCCTTTATCTGATGTAACTTGTTTATTTAAATGCTAGTTTAACGCATATAGGTAATGTATTTATTACCCGTCACACTTTGAAACTATACTGCAATTTATAAATAGTATAGAACAAGTGTTTCAGTTTTGAGAAGTGGGGTATACTACTTTCACAAGAAAAGGAGAATCTCATGGATGCATCTCATGCTGAAGATCAACATAAAGAATATATAGGTGCTGAACTGCGCCGATTTGGTCGTGAAGCAGGAGAAGAGAAGCTTCAGGTAGTATCTCCTTTTGAACCCGCGGGTGATCAGCCACAGGCAATAGAAAAGCTTGCCCAAGGAATTGAAGATGGGCTCAGGTACCAGACGCTCTTAGGTGTTACGGGTTCGGGTAAGACCTTCTCTATGGCTAAAACTATCGAGAAGCTCAACCGCCCCACGCTTATTATGGAGCCCAATAAAACACTAGCTGCACAGGTTGCTTCAGAGATGAAGGAGCTCTTTCCTAACAACGCTGTTGTGTACTTTGTCTCGTACTATGACTACTACCAGCCAGAGGCATATGTTCCGCAGTCTGATACGTACATAGAAAAAGATGCTTCCATCAACGAAGAGGTAGAGAAGCTCCGTCACCAGGCAACTTCATCGCTTCTATCTAGACGAGATGTCATTGTAGTTGCATCTGTATCGTGTATATATGGTATTGGCAGCCCTCAAGATTATGCAGGTCTTGCTCCCAATGTAGATAAATCTGTCCCCCTTGAGCGTGATGATTTTATTAAAGATCTTATTGATGTCCAGTACGATAGAAATGATTATGACCTGCAGCGTGGTATGTTTAGAGTCCGCGGAGACGTTGTAGATGTATTTCCACCGTATGCAGAAAATCCCCTGCGTATTGAGTTCTTTGGTGATGAAGTAGAAAGTATTTCAGAGGTTAGCAATGTAACGGGAGAAGTGCTGAGAGAATTTGATGCTATTCCAATTTGGCCAGCATCTCACTACGTTACTGAGCGTCCAAAGATTACCCATGCTCTTACAACCATCTCGGAAGAGATGGAAGCTCGTGTTAAAGAGCTTAAAGAAAACGATAAATTGCTAGAAGCTCAGCGTCTTGCTCAGAGGACAAACTATGATCTAGAGATGCTTGAGACTATGGGTTATTGCAATGGTATTGAGAACTACTCGCGCCATTTGGACGGCCGAGCTCCAGGTGAGCCTCCCTATACGCTCATTGATTATTTCCCTAAAGATATGATTTGTATTATTGATGAGTCACATGTTACCGTTCCTCAAATTAGAGGTATGTATGAGGGCGATAGGTCTCGTAAGGTTACGCTGGTAGATCACGGATTTAGACTTCCTTCTGCACTTGATAATAGGCCGCTCAGGTTTGACGAATTTGAGGGACGTATTCCACAGTTTATTTACGTCTCTGCAACTCCTGGAGACTACGAAGAGACGGTCGCTCAGCAACAGGTTGAGCAGATTATTCGTCCAACTGGCCTCCTAGATCCAAAGATTGATGTCAGGCCAGTAAGAGGTCAGATTGATGATCTTATTTCAGAGGTCAAAGAGAGAGTGGCAAAAAAAGAGCGCGTTCTTGTTACTACGCTCACTAAAAGAATGGCAGAAGATCTTACAGATCACCTGCTAGATGAGGGCATTAAAGTCAATTATATGCACTCGGATACCGCTACGCTTGACCGCGTAGAAATCATTAGAGATTTGCGTCAGGGAAAGATTGACGTACTGGTTGGAATTAACCTTTTGCGAGAAGGACTTGATATTCCAGAGGTTTCTCTCGTAGCAATTCTTGATGCAGATAAAGAAGGCTTCTTAAGAAACAGAAGGTCTCTTATTCAGACTATGGGTAGAGCGGCAAGAAACGCTTCTGGCCAGGTCATTATGTATGCCGATAAAATCACTGATTCTATGCGCATTGCTATAGATGAGACAAAAAGGCGCCGAGAAATTCAGGAAGCGTTTAACAAAGAGCACGGTATTGTACCTAAGACCGTTAAGAAATCCATTACGGATATTGCAGGCTTTATTGCTGAAGCTTCAGAAAACGTTGATAAACGTAAGCGCAAAAATGGAGAGTTCTATACCGCCTCTGATGACGAAGATTCGCTTGAAGAACAGCAAGAATCAATTCTTGAGATGCCTGCAGAATTGCTTGCTGAAGAGCTTCAAAATCTTCCGCGCTCAGAGGTTGAGGCCATGCTTTCTGGTATGGAAGCAGAGATGGCAGAAGCTTCTGCGTCAATGGATTATGAACATGCAGCAGAGCTCAGAGATCAGATTGTAGCCATTAGAAGCCAGCTTGAAGGCACTACATCAGATGATGTTATCAAGAGGCTTAAAACAGGAGCTAGAAAGGGCAGTGCTCACGCAACTCGCAGACGTTATAGAGGCAAGCACTAAGCGTTGTTGTAGTGCTCTACTACAAGCTCAGCCATTCTAATGCCATCTGCAGCAGCACTCATAATGCCGCCCGCATAGCCAGCGCCTTCACCTACAGGCCATATTCCTGGTGTGTTAATGCTCTGTCCTGTTTCATCACGAGTAATTCTTACAGGAGAGCTTGATCTTGTTTCAACACCCGTAAGCACAGCATCGGGATGAGCAAAGCCATGAAGTTTTTTGTCCATGACCGGAAGGGCTTCTCGCAAGGTATTTAAGACGTAGGGTGGAAGACAGTCTTCAAGTGAGGTCCAGGTAACACCACGCGGATACGTTGGTTTTACCGAACGCGGTCCAGTAGAAGCTTTCTTGTGTAGGAAGTCACCAACCAGCTGAGCAGGAGCAACATAAGCACCGCCGCCTGCTTTAAAGGCTGCCTGCTCGCAAGAACGTTGCAGCTCAATGCCAGCAAGTACGTCGTCTCCTGGTAGATCTTCTGGATAGACGTTAGCTAATAGGCCGGAGTTGGCATTTTTGCCTGCGCGGTCAGACAAGCTCATGCCGTTTGTAACTACGCCGCCCTTCTCGCTAGCTGCAGATACAACATAGCCACCAGGACACATGCAGAATGAGAAAGCACTTCTACCAGAGGGAAGGTGAACAGAAAGCTTGTAGGGTGCCGCTCCAAGTACGGGATTGGTTGCTTCGGGACCGTACAACGATTTGTTGATTTGAGACTGAAGGTGCTCAATTCGCACACCCATGGCAAAGGTTTTTCTCTCCATAGAGATGCCTTTGTCTTTGAGCATGACATACGTGTCTCTACTTGAGTGTCCAGTTGCAAGAATCATCGTACGAGTCTGTATGGTTTCAGTTTGAACTGAACCGTCTGGAGTGGTTTTCTCAATTTGAATTACAGAAAGAGAGCCATCTGAGGTTCGTTCTAGGGAGGTGAGCTTTGTCCTAAACTCAACGGTTCCGCCAGCGTCTTCGATCATTTTGACAATGTTGGTCACAACAGTGGGAAGAACATCGCTTCCTACGTGGGGTTTTGCGTCCCACAAAATATTTTTCTGTGCGCCTGTCTTAACAAAAGTCTCAAGAATAAAGCGGTGAGAAGCACTTTTGGTACCCGTGTTGAGCTTGCCGTCAGAGAATGTACCAGCACCACCAAGGCCAAACTGGATGTTGCTCTCAAGATCTAGCTGACCCGTTTGGTTATGATGCTCCACTGCAGCAGTTCTTCTCGTTGCGTCGTCTCCGCGCTCAATAAGCAGGGGATTAAGACCAGCCTTGGCAAGCGTAAGCGCACAGAACAAGCCTGCACATCCTGCTCCTACAACAACGGGACGATTCTCTGAGGGAGCAGGTTGCTTCGCTTTGGGAAGCGTAAAAGCATTTGCCTCAGCAAGCTTGATATGCTTTGCCGCAGGTTTGCCTTGAATCTTGTTAAGGAGTTTTTGTTCCGCCGCAGGCCCACCTTTAAGGTTTACGTGGTAAGTGAGGATAAGAACAATATCATTTCTTTTACGCGCATCAATTGAGCGCTTATACAGCTCGTATGAGGTAACTTCATCCGCAGAGACTCGGAGAGTGCGAAGGAGCGCGTCAAACCCTACCTTTGATTCTTTAGTAGGATGCTTACGAAGAGGTGCAACATGAACTTTAATGTTTGATACTTCCAGCATGTTAGTTGTCCTCTTTCAGTGACGCATGGTTTTGACCAGCGCTTTTTGCCGCAGCTAGACCGGCAACCATACCGCTCTTCCACGCCCACGAGAGGTTAAAGCCGCCGCATTGAGCGTCAATATCAAGAGCCTCTCCCGCAATAAACAGACCAGGAACGCCATGTGCTTCAAGAGTGTTTGAGTCCACTTGATCGATGGAAATTCCACCAATACAGACCTGTGGAACAACTTTGGAGGATGTACCGGTAACGGTAAAAGTGATTTTGTGAGCTTTGGCAACCGTGGCTTCAACTGAGTCATGAGCACCCAGGTAAGCAGCAATCTGTGGGTCGAGAAGACCGTCTGTGGTGTGAGCTTCTACAGCTGCTGCAACTTCCTCTTCCGTAAGCTGAGGGAGAAGATCAATCTCAAGCACGTCACCAGGCAGGGCCGTACGGGACAAGTTAAAAATCATGATGCCCGAGAGTCCAAATGACCTAAAAAGCAGTTCTCCAGATTCCTGTTTGAGCACAGCGGCGTCTCTTACAAGAGCTGCGTGTGCTCGTACGCGCTTTCCATCAAGGCTTGTTGGGGGCTCAGGCTTGCAGGTGAGTGCACAAAGTCCCGGTCGCAGTGAGGTGGTCTGCAACTGAAGGCTTTCAGCAAGTTGTGTGGTTGTGAGTCCACCAGTAGCTAGAACTACTGATGAAGCGTGGACCTTGTAGGTTTTCTCGCCACCAAAGCATTCTTGGAAGGTAACGGTGAAGCCAATGTGCTGGGGCTTTACCGATGTGACTTCTCGTCCTAGGGCAAATTGAACACTGGCTTTTTGGACACGTCTGAGCAAAAGTGACTGGATGGAGCTTGCTTGCCTGGTAAGCGGGTACATTCTGCCCTCGTCTTCAGTTGCCCACGCAAGACCGCTGGACCTAAAGAAAGAGAGAATGTCTGAAAGGAAGGTGTCCTTATCCCTGCAAACAGCCTGAACAAACTCTGGATGAGAGAAATTCTCAAAGCTCAAATCAGCATTGGTAAAGTTACAACGACCGCCACCTGTTGCCAGGATAGTTCTACCGCTCTCCAGTGCTTTTTCAAAGACAACAACGCGCTTATTGGCACCAAGAGTCTCAGCAGCAGTGATGGCAGCGCAGAGTCCTGCCGCGCCGCCACCTAGAATTGCTACATCAATGTTGTCTGGCACCATGAACGCCTGAGCTTGCTTAATACGCTGAGCCTGTGCTGCTTGTCGTTCTTTAATGCGCGTTGTTTGAGCCATAGTAAGAATTACCTTTTGTGTTGTGTAAACACCAGCTTTTAGGGCTTACAGGTCAAGAACGCTCTGTGTTGCGTCAGGGACAAGACCTTGAGGAAGCTCGGTGCTAAAGGTTCCTTTATCGGCAATCTGAGCAAAGGTTGCATCCATAGGAAGCTGTCCCAAAGGCTTGAGGTTAAATGCTGCTGCGGTCTCGGCAAGCTTTGATGGACCGTAAGGTTCAATGCGCTCATCGCAGTGAGGACAGGTGATGTATGCCATATTCTCAATCAAACCAAGCACAGGTACATGCATCATTTCTGCCATGCGAACTGCCTTGCCCACAACCATCTGAACAAGATCTTGTGGAGAAGAAACAATCACAACGCCCTCAACAGGAAGGGACTGGAATACGGTCAGTGCAACATCGCCCGTTCCTGGAGGCATGTCGATGAGCAGGTAATCAAGGTCACCCCAGTTGCACTGGCTGTAGAACTGCTGGATGGCGCCAGCAACAACAGGGCCTCTCCAGAGAACAGGATCGGTCTCGTTTTGAAGCACCAGATTGGCGCTCATAATCTTGATACCGTTTGCGTCCTCGATAGGAATAAGCTGCTCTTCAACGCCGTAAGAGCGCTTATCAGAGATGCCAAACATACGAGGAATTGAAGGACCGGTAATATCGCCGTCAAGAATACCAACACGCTTACCTGCGCGAGCAAGGTTAGTTGCAAGAATGCCGGTGACAAAAGATTTGCCAACGCCACCCTTACCAGAAACAACGCCAATAACGTGCTTAACGCTTGAGTGTTGATTGAGTTCAAAGCCGGCAGGTGGCTGTGGCTCTTTCTTTTTGCCGTGAAGTGCAGCGTCAATCTCTTTACGAAGCGCCTCACGATCAATATCTACGTCTGCCATGTCTCTCCTTATGTAGCAGTTGTATGCAGTAACTACTTAATTCTACCCATAGAACTTTATGGCAAACGAGATAGCTATAATCTTTTCGGCGCACTTTAGCTGAACGTAGGAGGTTCACATGATTTTCTCGTCAATTAAAAATTTATCTGAGAATGACTTTGGTCAGAAATATATGGCTTGTGCTGCGGAGTTTTTGGCAACACACAATCTGGACGAGCTGCCTTTGGGCAAAACAGAAATTGATGGAGATAACGTTTTTGTGAACGTCATGGAGTTTGAGCCCGCTTTGCCTGGCGAGAAGGACTATGAGGCTCATACGATTTACGCCGATATTCACGTAGTTATTTCTGGCATCGAAAGCATTGCCGTTGCCCCTCTTGAGCAGTGTGTCCTTAAGGGTGAGTTTAATGCTGACGCTGATTTTGGCGCTTACACCAATCCTGGAGAAGAGACATGGGTCACCTTGCACGCTGGTGATTTTTTAGTGACACCTCCATCTGATGCTCACAAACCAGGCTGTACGCTGGAGAAATCTGGCTTAAAGCTCAAAAAAGCTGTGATGAAGGTTCGCATTAAATAGGGAAGCGCGCTTGCCGCGTTTTGTCGGCACTATCTTGGGTATACTAGAACATCAGTACGCACAAATTGTATCGGTGTGTACTGATGTTGTTTTCTGTTGTTTGGCAGTAGGCGCGTAAAAGAAAAGCGTACGTCAAACTGGTTATGTGAGGAACTATGGCTTCAAGCAAAATTGCTATCCGTGGTGCACGAGAGCACAACCTGCAAGATATTGATATTGATATCCCTCGTGATCAGCTCGTGGTTATTACAGGACTTTCTGGTTCGGGTAAATCGAGCCTTGCCTTTGACACCATTTACGCTGAAGGACAGCGCCGCTACGTTGAGTCCTTGTCCAGCTATGCCCGTCAGTTCTTGGGACAGATGGATAAGCCAGACCTTGACTCTATTGACGGTCTTTCTCCAGCTGTGTCTATTGACCAGAAGACCACTTCCAGAAATCCTCGCTCTACCGTAGGTACTGTTACAGAAATTTATGATTATCTGCGTCTTTTATACGCTCGTATGGGTACTCCTCACTGCCCTGAGTGCGGACGCGTTATTGAGCGCCAGACAACAGATCAGGTTGCCGATAAAATTCTCGAGGCTGGTCAGGGACGCAGAGCTTATGTTTTAGCTCCTGTTGTTTTGGGTCGCAAGGGCGAGTACGTCAAGCTCTTTGAAGATCTGCGAAAAGAAGGATTTTCTCGCGTTCGTGTTGACGGCGTCGTGCGTGAACTTGATGAAGAAATTACGCTGGGAAAGACCCTCAAGCACGATATTGAGGTGGTTGTAGACCGTATTGTCATCCGCCCCGATTCTTTAGGTCGTATTGTTGAAGGCGTTGAGCAGGCAACTAAGCTTGCCCAGGGCAAGGTAGGCATATTGCTCTTGGCAGATAAGTCCAACCCAGAGACTATGCCAGAAGAGCTCCTGCAGTACTCATTGGCGCTTGCTTGTCCTATTCACGGTCACTCTATGGATGATCTTCAACCTCGTGATTTCTCGTTCAATGCTCCTTACGGTGCCTGTCCTGACTGTGACGGCCTAGGAACTCGTAAAATTATTGATGCAGCAGCACTCATTGCTGATCCAAAGCTGTCCGTATCAGAGGGAGTTTTTGGAAGTCTCTTTGGCCATTCAAATTACTATCCTCAGATTTTGTCTGCAGTCTGCAAGCACTTTGATGTATCTGATACAACGCCTTGGAACAAGCTGCCTAAGAAGGTGCAAGACGCCCTTCTCGGTGGCCTTGGTTCAACTAAGATTCGCGTTGACTACAAGACGCGTGACGGCCGCAATACACACTGGTTTACCACGTTCTCTGGCGTCAGAAAGATCCTTTTTGACAAGTATCAAGAGACCACGTCAGAGAATATGAAGACGCATCTTGAGAAGTACATTCGTGAGATGCCCTGTACTACCTGCCACGGTGCCCGCCTAAAGCCAGAAATTCTCTCCGTTACGGTTGGCGAGAAGAACATCTGGGAGGTCTGTGAACTTTCCTGCAAAGAGTCACTCCAGTTCTTCAAGCAGCTGACTATTACTGATCGTCAGAAGGTTATTGCAGGTCCTATTGTCAAAGAGATTGTGGCAAGACTTCAATTCTTGGTAAACGTTGGCTTGGATTACCTCACGCTTTCTCGTGCAGCAGCATCGCTTTCTGGTGGAGAGGCCCAGCGTATTCGCTTGGCAACTCAGATTGGCGCTGGTCTTATGGGCGTCCTTTACATTTTGGACGAGCCTTCCATTGGTCTGCATCAAAGAGACAACAACCGTCTTATTGAGACCCTCAAGCAGCTCAGAGACCGCGGTAATACCGTACTTGTTGTCGAGCACGATGAAGATACCATTCGTGCAGCTGACTACGTTATTGATATGGGTCCCGGAGCCGGTGAGCTTGGTGGTCACGTTGTTGCTGCTGGCACTCCAGAAGAGATTGTCAAGAACCCCGATTCTATTACGGGCGCTTATCTCACGGGAAAGAAGCAGATTAAGCTGCCGGAGGCTCGTCGTAAGCCTGGTCGTGGAAAAATCAAGATTACAGGAGCTAACGCTAACAACCTTAAGAATGTTTCTGCTTCAATTGAGCTGGGCACATTAACGGTGGTCACAGGTGTTTCTGGCTCTGGCAAGTCCTCTTTGGTTACCGACACCCTTGCGCCCGCGCTTACTAATGCAGTTCAGCATTCAAAGCGTGTGGTGGGAGAGTATAAAAAGCTTGAAGGCATCGATCTTATCGATAAGGTCATTGATATTGACCAGAGTCCTATTGGTAGAACACCTCGTTCTAATCCAGCAACCTATATTGGTCTTTGGGATGACCTGCGTGCACTGTACGCTTCAGTCCCAGAGTCCCGCGCACGCGGCTACTCGGCTGGTCGTTTCTCGTTTAACGTTCAGGGAGGCCGCTGCGAGGCTTGTAAGGGCGACGGTCAGATCAAGATTGAGATGAACTTCTTGCCTGACGTCTATGTTCCTTGCGAGGTCTGCCACGGTAAGCGCTACAACCGCGAGACACTCGAGATTCTCTATCACGGCAAGTCTGTCTCCGACGTGCTTGATATGACGGTTCACGAGGCGCTAGCGTTTTTTGCAAACATTCCTCGCATTAAGAACAAGCTGCAGACTCTTCACGATGTGGGCCTTGGCTACATTCACCTTGGCCAGCCTGCAACTACGCTTTCTGGTGGCGAGGCGCAGCGTGTTAAGCTTGCAAAAGAGCTTCACCGTCAGCAGACCGGTAAAACTCTTTATATTCTGGACGAGCCAACAACTGGCCTTCATTTTGAGGATGTCAGACAGCTTATTGTTGTTCTTGAGCGTCTTGTTGATGCGGGTAACACCGTTCTTGTTATTGAGCACAACCTGGATGTCATTAAGATGGCTGACCGTATTATTGATATGGGTCCAGAGGGTGGCGACGGCGGAGGAACGGTAGTTGTTTCCGGTACGCCAGAAAAGGTTGCGGCAACTCCAGAAAGTCATACCGGCAAGTTCCTTAAAGAAATTCTTGACCGCGATAACGCACGTCTAGCTGCAGAGAAAAAAGCTCAGAAGAAGCGCGCATAACATGGCGAGAAAAACAGCAAAGGTTCAAAAGACAAACGCCATGAGGGAGCTTGATGCTGCCGGCATTGCTTACGAGTTCCAATCTTACGAGGTGGATGAAGACGTTCCTTCTGGTGAGTTGGGAACTCATATTGCAGAGATGCTTGGAGAAGATCCAGACGCTGCGTTCAAAACACTTGTCTGCGTGTCTTCAAGTGGTGAGCATGTGGTGTGTTGTATTCCTGTAGATCAAGAGCTTGATCTTAAGAAAGCAGCAGCTGCGTCCGGCCAAAAGAACCTTTCCATGCTGCCTGTTAAAGAGCTTGAGGGTTTAACAGGTTATGTTCGTGGTGGCTGCACTCCCGTTGGTATGAAAAAGCAGTTTCCCACTATAATTGACGAGACCGCTCAGCTTTTTGAGCTCATCCATATCTCTGGTGGAAAACGCGGACTCAGTTTAACGCTTTCTCCAGAAGATTTGGCTTCATTTGTATCGGCTACGTTTGCAGATATTGTTCGCGAGGTGCACTAGTGGCATATCAGCCCAAACATATGCGACTTTCAGCAGAGTCTTCTGATGGAACCTTATCTGAAGAAACTCTGAGCAAGGCTCTTGATCAGACCTTTGATGAGCCTCCTGTAGTGGACAACATTGTTGTTCCAGAGACGTTTCATCAACCAATTGAGGATGAAGTCTTTGAGCAGATTGTAAGTCAGAAACTCGAAGAGGCCGCTGCTGAAGAGGGTAACTCTGAGGCAGATAACAGCTCTGTGTCAGACGGCAACTTCGACGCAGGTAATTCTTATAGTGAAGAGGCTTCTTCTGATGAAGAGGATGCTTCTAAGCAAAAAGACTTAAGTCGTTCTACCTCTATGATGAGCGTGCTTGTTCTGATTAGCCGTATTACGGGCTTTTTAAGAACCTGGGCTCAGGCATTTGCTATGGGTGCTACCGTTCTTGCTAGTTGCTATTCCATTGCAAATACCCTTCCTGACCAGCTCTATGAGCTTGTTGGTGCGGGAATGCTCACCACGGCTTTTTTGCCGGTATATCTTTCTATTAAGAAGAAGGTTGGACAGGATGAGGCAAATGCCTATACCTCTAACTTGCTTTCCATTGTTGTCGTCGCAACCGGACTTGTTGCGGTTCTAGGCTTCTTCTTTGCCGCAGAGGTGGTGTATACACAGTCCTTCTCGGCAGGTGCTGATTTTGACCCAACGCTGGCAGTGTACTTCTTTAGGTTCTTTGTCATCGAGGTTATGCTGTATTGTTTCTCCACCATTTTCTCTGGTGTTTTGAATGCAGAGCGAGACTATCTCTGGCCAGCCGCAGCTCCTATCTTTAATAACTTTGTGACTACAGCATCGTTCTTTGCGTATGCTTTCTTGGTTAACACAAACCCTGAGCTGGGCCTTCTTATTCTTGCACTGGGAAATCCCCTGGGCGTCTTAATTCAGGTTCTGATTCAGGTTCCGTCACTTAAGCGCAAGGGGATTAAGCTCTCGTGGAGAATTAACCTCAAAGATCCCGCACTTAAAGAGACACTCAAGATTGGCGCACCTGCTCTGATTGTTGTGGTTGCCACGTTTGTAACTATGTCGGTTCAGACAAGTTCGCAGCTCAGCGTTTCCGCGTCTGGTGCATCCATTGCGGCGTACGCTCGCCTTTGGTATACGCTGCCATATTCCATTTTGACGGTACCTATTACCACAGCCCTCTTTACCGAGCTGTCTGATAGCTGGGCAAAAGAGAATATGGATCAATTCAAGAAGGACTTTAAACACGGTATTAACCAGATTCTTTTCTTTACCGTGCCATTCATGATGTATCTGATGATTTTCTCGATGCCTCTTGTTTCTATTATTGGAGCAAGCAAGTTCACTGAAGATCAGCTGCTGTTAACCCAGCAATTCTTGATTGGTCAGTCTTTAGCTCTGCCTCTGTATGGCATTGGTATGTACCTGCAAAAAGTCTGTTCTGCTATGCGTCGCATGACGCTCTATGCAGTATCTGCAACACTCGGATCTGTCGTTCAGGTTTTGGTGCTGCTGGTGGGTACTTCTCACTTTGGCATGATGTTTGTAGCAACTACCTCGGCCATCTTCTACGTGGTCATTGACACCATTATGTTGATTAGTCTGCGTAAGCACCTTGGTCAAATTGGACTTACGTCCATGGTGTTTGCGTTTGTCCGCTCAATTCTTTTTGGCCTCGCAGGATCAGCGGCGGCGCTTCTGATTATGGTGGGTCTGCGCGCTGTTATTGGCGTACCAGATGGACGAGCGCTTTACGGCGTGCTGTATTGCATCTTTGCAGGTATTCCAGCTGTTTTGGTTACCTATGGCTTGGCAATCCTCTTCAAATCACCAGAGTCTGCCATGCTGCGTTCACTGGTATCTCGCGTAAGGTCATAGCATGGCCAAAAGCGGTGCCAGAGGCGGCAAAGATAACTTTCAGAACAATCTTGACCCCAACTACGTGCCTTCGGGGGCACCGGGTCTTGCACCGTCATTTTCTTCCGAACCTTCAGATGACCTGGTGTCCATTAGAGAACAGGTTGATCAGGTTCCCACTGATCCAGGTTGTTACCTCTGGAAAGATGGGTCTGGTAAGGTTATTTATGTAGGTAAAGCTAAAAACCTGCGTGCTCGCATGAGGCAGTACGTTACGCTTCAAGATGACCGTGCCAAGATTCCTCTGATGATGCAGGTCGTGCGCAGTTTTGACTACATCGTGGTAGAAAACGAGCACGAAGCACTGGTGCTGGAGCGCAATCTTATTGCTCAGTATCGTCCGTACTTCAACGTAGACTTTAAAGACGATAAGAGTTATCCCTACATTGCCATTACCGAGTCGGATACCTTCCCAGCAATTAAATACACGCGCGAGAAGCACAAGAAGGGTACGCGCTATTTTGGTCCCTACACTGATTCTTATGCTGCGCGCCAAACTATCGAGACGCTCAGAAAAGTAGTTCCTATCTGCTCCGCTACGTGCGTAGAGTGGAAGCGTGCTAAGCGCCTGCTAGAAAAAGATCCTGACGGCGCAGCTGTTGCTAACTTGCTGCTTGCAAAGAAAGGGCGTCCCTGTTTTGACTACCACGTAGGCAAAGGTCCTGGTGTGTGCGTGGGAGCCATTGATACCGTTTCCTATGCAAAGAACGTCAGGCAGGTAGAGAACTTCCTCCGCGGAAATCGCTCCGAGATTGTCTCTGAGCTCAAAGACCAGATGCAAGAAGCCGCCACTGACCTGGATTTTGAGAAGGCAGCTCGGCTTAAGTCTCGTCTGACTTCACTCTCTGATCTTGATGACCGCCAGCAAGTCACATTTCCTACCTCGGTCAACATTGACCTCATTGGCATTTATCGAGAAGAAACTATCTCCGCTGCCTGCGTTTTTGTTGTGCGAGAAGGTCGTACCATCCGCTCAGTTGAGTTTATCCTGGACAAAGGCTTGGACGTTTCCGAGGAAGAGCTGGTTTCGGGCTTCTTGAAGCGTTACTACGACGAAACCGCTGACATTCCCGCAGAGGTTAACCTGCCCATCGATCTTCTCGACGCAGAGGTTTTGTCCGAGTGGCTGACGCAAAAACGAGGCCACAACTGTGTGCTTCACCACCCACAACGCGGCGAGAAGTTCCGTCTTCTCCAGATGGCTTCTGCTAACGCTCGCCATGCGCTGATGCGACACATGATTCGCACGGGCTATGCTGATGACCGCACTAACCAGGCGCTTCTTCAGCTTGAAAGCGCACTTGCGCTTGACGCGCCGCCACTGCGCATTGAGTGCTTTGATATCTCTACGCTTCATGGCAACTTTACCGTTGCCTCGATGGTGGTCTTTACTAACGGAAAGGCTGATAAGAGTCAGTACCGACGCTTTAAGATCCGTGCTGAGCTTGATGAAGCTAACGACTTTGTCTCAATGACGGAGGTCCTGGGCAGAAGGTATAGTCCGGAGCGCATGGCAGATGAGCGCTTTGGCTCACGACCTGATTTGCTGGTAGTTGATGGTGGTAAGCCTCAGCTGACCGCCGCAATCAATCAGCTTAATGAGCTGGGGCTGGATATTCCTGTCTGCGGCCTTGCTAAGTCTGATGAGGAAGTCTTTGTACCTTGGGACGACACGCCAATCGTGTTACCTACAGGGTCGGCTTCTCTGTACCTTATCAAGCAAGTTCGTGATGAGTCTCACCGTTTTGCGATTACCTTCCATCGTGAGCTTAGAGATAAGGCAATGACCGTCTCTATTCTGGACGAAATACCTGGTGTAGGACCTAAACGAAAAAAAGACATCATGCGCCATTTTGGCTCTTTTAAGCGCTTAAAGGCTGCAAGTGTTGAGGATATCTCTCAGGTAAAAGGTGTTTCTGTGAATTTGGCAGAAACTATTTATGAAGAACTCAAAGCTTGGGAAGAATCCTCTATGACTGTACATGAGAAGTTAGATGCAAGGGGAGGAACTCATGAGTAAAACAGCAGACGAGAAGATCTTGTCGCTTGTGAAACCTGAGTATATGAAGCGTATTCCGTTTTTTGTACGTGGTCATGCAACGGGTAAGTCTTGTGAGTATATTGCTCGGGAGTATCCAGAGCTTTACGCTGCATTTGAGGATGAACCTAGTGCTCAACAAGTTGAAGAGATGGCAAAGATTATCAATGAGCTCTTTGAGCAAAAGATGAAGAAACATAATCTCTAAAGCCAAATCAGGCAATGGAGTTATTTGCTTTAAGAATGGTAGCTATGACGTATTAAGATGCCATTCTTATTTTTTTTTTTCATTCAACGCTGAAATATGACCATTAACCGGCGGATGAACTGTTCAAACATACTCTCTCGGAATATCATTAGAACTACCTAGTCATTACTCTTACGTCGGTTGCTACATGCAGTTCTAATGAGGTGACAGCAGATGAAGCGTAGAAAAAGGTTTATAAAAGGTCTGTCATTATTTGTAATTCTTGTTATTTGTGGTTTGCTGATAAATAACTGGATTTTTAAGTTGAATACTATGAGACTGCCAGAGTTAAAAAAGCAGGCAGCTCAGTATGTTGTGCAACAATATAATGCTTGTAAAAACGGTTCAAAGTCAGATTTTACTTCTGTTGATAACATTAACTTGGAAGATACAGAGATTGCTGGCCCGTTTTTGGGCGTTAGCAAAGATGGCCCAGTAGTAATGAACATAACGCTCTATTGGACAATAAGTTCTCATGGAGTTCTTATTGGAACAGTTGAGCAAGATTTGGGAGTCTTTGCTATAAGCGCATTTACGGGATCTTCATCAGAACTGTGGATTCAAACAAGGAATGCTGGGCTGTTACAAGAAATGAATAAGCAAAAATTACCGTGCTTGGTTTGGTCAGTTGCAGGAGAAAATGGATGGCCTCCAAGCTACCGATCAGATGGTTATTATGGCCGCTATAGTCCAGCTGACGGAGATTTCGAAGTTATAAAAGAAGATGCATATCACGTATCGGAAATTATTAGCTTCCGATTAGGGGAAGAACACTTGGACTTTATGGCAAATCCTGAGCGTGTTGTAGATTTAGTTAAGTAATTTCGAGGTGTTTTCTCTTCTTTAGAACTGAGAAA
>CALIZK010000148.1:0-1166 GCA_938028635.1 uncultured Atopobium sp. | reverse complement strand
GCCAAGTGACAGCAGTATACGACCGGAACCTGCAGGCTTGATACCCGTCACATGATCCAAGTTGACCAGCTCCTGACGAGAAGTGCGCACAAAAGCCGTGTTTTTGAGAGCGTCCTCGAGCTCAGTCAAGCGGCTGGAACTTTCCAGCACCTCCCCTGTTGCTAGGTGAATAAGCGCTACGTTACCATCTGTCTGAATCCACGCGACATCCGCGAGAAGAACAACACGTCTGTTAATGGTTCCGGGAACATATCCAGACATCTTTCCGTCAACCATCTGAAGCTGGCGGACAATTCCCGATACGCGCGGGTCATCTGGACCACTCAAAATAGTCACCTCAATTTGCGCGCGACCTTTTTCTTCAACTACTCGAATTTCCATAGCACATCCAAACAACTGACTTACGTAACGCCTCGTTCTTTTCTTACTGTTGTAGAGCTGTATCCTACTTGTTTTACCGCCTTAAGGCATCTTTAGAGTAACGGTTACAGCTCAAATATGGGGTCTCATAAAACTAAAATGCACTTTCTGACGGATGAAGTGCATTCTTTGCACTTCGCATGGAATTGTTGCGCAGTTTACGTACAGGCTTATACACGATAGCTCGCATACAAAAAGCCGCCCTCAAAATGAGGGCGGCATGAGCTTACTCTACGCTAAACCTGCAAGTTCTGTTGCTAAACGTGCGGGCGTCTACCAAACCGCAACTTAGTTTCTAGCTGCGTAGAACTTGAAAGTTCCTAATGCAACAAGAACTGCTGCGCCGCCTGCAATGGCAAACATAAGTGTGTTCTGCAATGCATTATCACCAGTGTTTGGTGTGCGGGATTTACGAGGCTTTGGAACCACGGGATTTGTGGTGGTGTTGGTATCTGTATCAATGAGACCATCACTGACGTGAGCAGTGTTTACCACCGTAACGTCCTTGGCACCCTTGTTAACCTTAACCTGGAAGGTAACGGTAAGCGTGTCTCCAGAAGCAACACTCTGTGTCCAGGTCACAGTACGAGTAGCAGGATTGTAAGTGCCGCCGTTATCGGCAGAGCCATCAACGTAAGTTGTGTGCTCTGGAATGACATCAGTGATGGTGACAGTACGAGTGGTGTTGGTAGTGTTGGTGTAGGTAACGGAGTACGTAAGCACCTGACCAGCAGTTACCTTGTTGC
>CALIZK010000147.1:0-37140 GCA_938028635.1 uncultured Atopobium sp. | reverse complement strand
ATTTTTTGTGTTTGTATGCCGTTTAAGACACGACAATAAGATGCGCTACTCGGAAATCTTCTCCTCAAGGCGAGCTTCTTCTACGGCCTTCTGAGCCGCCTCAATAGCGTGTGCAACCTGAGGCGTACGGTCGGCATCAGAGAGCGATGTGTCGTACAGGTGGCAGGCGCAGAAATGACCTGGCTCAGCCTCGATGCGATTAGGAATGCGCTCGGAGCAAACCTTCATTGCCTTAGGGCAACGCGTGTGGAATACGCAACCTGAAGGTGGATTTGCAGGGCTTGGAACATCACCTTGAAGAATGCGCTTTTCCTGGATACGCTCGTGGCGAATACGAGGAATAACGTCCAAAAGTGCCTGAGTGTATGGGTGCAAAGGACGCTCAAAGAGGGCGTCTTTGGTAGCAAACTCCATCTGGTGGCCCAGATACATGACCATAACAGTATCAGCAATGTGGCGAACAACAGAGAGGTCATGGCTGATAAAGATATATGCCAGACCGTGGTCCTTCTGAAGCTCTTCAAGCAAGTTGATTACCTTGGCCTGAACAGAAACGTCCAAAGCAGAAACAGGCTCATCACAGACAACAATTTCTGGCTCAAGCACAATAGCGCGAGCAATACCAATACGCTGGCGCTGACCGCCCGAGAACTCGTGAGGGTAGCGGTACTTGAACTCAAGGTTAAGGCCAACTTCCTCCATTACCTCTTCAATGCGAGCATCACGCTCTGACTTTGTTTTATAAGTACCTGCAATATCAATAGGCTCGCCAATGATATCCATGACCGTCATACGAGGGTTCAGTGAGCTGTAAGGATCCTGGAAGATAAGCTTCATCTTCTGACGGGCTCGCTTGAGATCTTCGCCCTTAAGCGAGGTAAAATCCTCTCCATCAAGCTCAACCGTACCAGAGGTTGGCTCGGTAAGGCGCAGCACGCACTTGCCAGTAGTAGACTTTCCGCAGCCAGACTCACCAACGATGGCCAAGGTCTCTTTGCGCCTGAGCTCAAAAGAAACATCCTCAACAGCATGAACGGAAGCGTTAGAACGACCAAATACACCGTTTTTGATGGGGAATCGCTTAACCAAGTTCTTTACGGACAAGATGGTTTTCTCGCCAGAAAGGTCTTTGACGTCTGTGTTCTTCTCTTCTGCCATGACTACTCACCCCACTCATCAGTGTATTTCCAACAGCTGACAGTATGGCAATTGTCTTCACCAACAGCAGTCAAGCCAGGACGACGATTCTTACAAATGTCCTTAGCAAACGGACAACGTGGATGGAACGGGCAGCCAGAAGGCATATGAGAAAGCATAGGAACGCTACCAGGAATTGCATAGAGTTCCTTGGTGCGCTCGTCAAACGATGGAATGGACGCAATCAAGCCCTGAGCATAAGGGTGCAGAGGGTTAGTAAAGAGCTCTGCAGACTGCGCATACTCAACGCGATGACCAGCGTACATGACAAGAACCCAGTCAGCCATCTCGGAAACAACACCCATGTCATGTGTAATCAACATGACAGCGGTGCCCAAATCTTGCTTCATGCGATCGATAATCTGCAGAATCTGTGCCTGGACCGTTACGTCAAGAGCGGTTGTTGGCTCGTCGCAGATAAGCAGTGATGGCTGGCAGGCAAGTGCCATAGCAATCATGACACGCTGACGCATACCGCCAGAAAGCTCATGTGGATATGACGAGAAGATCTTCTCTGGTGCAGGAATGCCCACCAGCTTAATCATATCAAGGGCCTTCTGATCTGCCTCCTGTTTGCTCATGTTGGGATTATGAACAAGGATGCCCTCACGAATCTGAAGACCAGATTTCATGACAGGATTTAAGGAGGTCATGGGCTCCTGGAAAATCATACCAATGCGATTACCGCGGAAGTCACGCATGCCACCACGTGGAAGCTGCGTTAAATCAGTTCCCTCAAAAATAATTTCTCCGCCGGTAATCTGCGCAGGAGGTGTAGGCAGCAATCCCATGACTGACAATGCCGTCATGGACTTACCGCAGCCAGACTCTCCTACTACCGCAAGAGTCTCGCCTTTACGCATAATAAACGAGAGGTCACTTACTGCAGGAAGTGCGCCATCTTCGGTGAAAAGCGTAACATCAAGATGATTAACGTCGAGAAGAACGTTCTTTTTGCACTGCTCTTCTCGCTCTTTTTGAGCGGTTTCTTGTGCAAGTCGGCGCTCCTCAAGACTGCAAAACTTCACAGCCTGACCATTTGGACCTTCGATGACATGCTCAAATGTTGCGTCTGTATTTTCTGCCATAAACGTAACCTCCTTTCTAAGAACGCATCTTTGGATCAAGGGCGTCGCGCAGAGCATCGCCAAGCAAGTTAAAAGACATAACCGTAATGATGATGACAATACCTGGAGCAATACTGTAGATAGGCTGTGATTCAAGGAATGGCTGAGAAGCTGCAATCATTTGACCCCAGCTTGCATCAGGTGGCTGAACGCCCAATCCCAAGAACGAAAGCGTTGCCTCAGAAAGAATTGCACTTGGAATACCCAGGGTAGAAACAACGATCAGCGTAGAAATGCAGTTAGGAAGCAAATGCTTCATGATGATGCGGAAGCTGTTACCGCCAGACAAAATACAAGACTGAATGTATTCAGAATTCTTCAGGCGCATGACGTCGCCTCGAATCAGCCTTGCCGTAGTTGTCCACATCAGAAGACCCAGTGCAATATAGAGGTTAATAAGACCTGGGCCCATAACAAACATAATCAAAATTGCAAAAAGCAAGAATGGGAAGCTGGAGAAAACCTGAATGATAAAGGAAACAACTGCATCAACCCAACGGCCATAATATCCGGCTGCAACTCCCGCAACAAAGCCAATAAAGAGAGCAATAGCCTGCGAAATAATACCAACAGACAGAGAAATCTGGCAGCCGTAAATAATACGAGAAAGGATATCTCGTCCATATTCATCGGTGCCTAAAAGGTGCTCTACTGTAGGGTTTTGATTCATAATTGCAAGGTTTTGATCCTTGTAGCTGTAAGGAGCAATCACAGGAGCAAGAATTGCAATAATCGCAAGGGCCAAAACAATGCCTAAGCAGATCATGCCCAGTTTGTTCCTCTTAAAAATGTTCCAGCTAACCTGCCAGTAGCTCTGAGCACGAACCTTTTTAGTGGCAGCCTGCTCCTCTTCTTGAGCCTTGGCGGCATCCTCAAGTACAGCTTCAGTCTTTTGAACCTTCTCGCTATTTTTATCACTTGTAAACAAAGCCATTACTCTGATGCCTCCTCTCCAAGACGAATGCGTGGATCAACCACTGCGTACAAGATATCAACAAGCAGATAGATAACAACGCAGATAATTGCCACGTACATGACACTACCCTGAATCAACGGCAGGTCACGAGCATTAATTGCATCGATAAGCAGCTTACCCATACCGTTCATATTAAAAATCTGCTCAATGATGATGGAACCAGTAAGGATGTCTCCCAGCTGAGATCCAGCAATGGTAATAATTGGGATAAGAGCATTTCTGAGCGCGTGCTTCAAAACAATAGCGGAGCGCTTTAAGCCCTTAGCTTCAGCAGTTCTAATATAGTCCTGATTTAATACATCCAGCATGCTAGTCCTGGTAACACGAGCAATACTTGCTGCGTAACGAGAGCCCAATGCAATAACAGGAAGAACGTATGCGCTTGCTGTTTTGACACCGGAGAGCGGGAACCACTTGAGCGTCAAAGCAAAGATAATCTGAAGTACTAAAGCAACCCAAAATGAGGGGGCAGAAATGCCAAAGATTGCAGCTGACATGAGTGTTCTATCAAGCCATTTTCCATGGTTTACTGCGGCGAGAATACCCATCAAAAGACCAAATACTATGGCAAAAAGATACGCAAACACTGCTAAACGTAGCGTAACTCCCAAAGCCTTAGTCAGAAGTGCAATGACAGGTCGCTTCTGAGTGTAAGAAGTTCCAAAATCTCCACCAAGCATTTTTACAAACCAGTTTGCGTACTGCTCTGGAATTGGCTTATCAAGACCCATGGTGTGACGGACCTGTTGAACAGTAGCCTCATCAGCCATATCGCCCATCATGACTCGTACTGGGTCACCTGGGACAATATTCAAGACAAAAAACGTTAAAGCAGAAATACAAACTACAACGCTCACTGCTTGAAGGATTCGTTTGATTAGAAACGATCTCACTCCTGAGCTCCTCTCCCCTCAAGAAAATGAAGCGGCATCCAAGAATCTTAGATGCCGCTTTAAAGTTTATAGCAAGTTTGCTACTTAGTCCTCTGGAACGGTGTAATCGGAATTAGATGTATCAATATCGACATCAAAGAAGTGATAAATCAAGTTTCCAACCTTAGCGTTCTTGACGTACTTCTTAGCGACAAAGGAGTTTTTTGGCCAATACAGAGGAAGTGTAGCAAAGTCTGTACGAGTCAGCAGGTTATCTGCGTCCTTGTAATCCTCTGTTCTCTTATCCTTGTTAGACTCAGAGCGACCCTCAACAAGAAGCTTGTCAAACTCTGGGTTGTTGTAGAAGGAAGACTTCTTTGCAGCGTTGGTGCTGTAGAAGTAGGTGTACAGGTGCTGGTCACCATCGGCAAACAGTGGATACCAAGCAAGGGTAGTAATCTGGAGGTTACCAGCAGCCCAGTCAGTATTCCAGACTGCGTTGTCTTCTACCTGAACATCAAGGGTAACGCCAACCTTGCTCCAGTACTCCTGAACAGCAACAAGGAGCTTCTCGTAAGACTTTCTAACCTTTGCAGAAAGCTTAAGGTCAGATGCACCAGCCTCAGCAAGCAGAGACTTAGCCTTCTCTGGATCGTATGCAAATGCAGGTGCGCTCTTGTCGTAACCAGGGGTTGCTGGTGCGAGCCAACCACTTGCAACGGTACCGTTACCAGAAGCAATGTTATCAACAAGCTCCTGACGGTTGATTGCCAGAGAAAGTGCCTGACGAACCTTAGGGTCAGTCAGACCCAGACCCTCTTTGAGGTTAAGGTTGATGAAGTTAACGCCAAGGGTCTGATATGCAGTGATAAGATCTTTGACGTCAGCATCGCTTGAATACTGCTGATACAGAGAAGATGGAAGATCGCAGAAATCGATGTCGTTGTTCTTGAAAGCAAGCAGCTGAGTATTGGAGTCATCGTAGTAGTGAATACGAATCTCATCCAGTGCAGGCTTGCCGTCGTGGTAGTCATCAAAACGCTCAAGAACTACCTCAGTGGTGTCATCATTGCTCTTAATCTTGTACTTACCAGTACCAATAAGATTAGTACCAGTACCCCAATCAGCACCAGCAGCCTCACAAGCCTTCTCTGGGAAGATACAAGCGTAAGAGATACCAAGAACGCTTACAAAAACAATGTAAGGCTCAGAAAGCGTAAAGGTGAAGTGAGTATCATCCTGAACAGTCAGACCCTCAAGCTCAGTAGCATTGCCGGCAAGCATCTCTGGAGCACCCTTAATCTTGTCAAAGAAGCTGGTGGAGAGAGCCTTGGTCTCTGGCTTAAACATACGCTCAAAGGTGTACTTAACATCCTTTGCGGTCAAAGTAGTACCGTCGTGGAACTTAATGCCCTCTTTGAGCTCGCACTTAAGAGTAAGACCGTCAGACTCAAAGGTTGGAATCTCTTTAAGCAGACATGTGACAAGCTCATTATCCTCAGTCCAACGAAGCAAAGACTCGCAAACAGAGTCTGCAACACATGCGGACTGTGAGTTGTTTGCACGCTGCATATCAAGACCCTGCTTAGAATTTGCGGAGCCGTAGCGAAGAATCTTCTTCTTATCAGATGCCTGAGGAGTATCAGTGGAGGAAGGATTGCAGCCAGCCAACATCATAGATGCGCCACCACCAGCCGCTACCATACCTGATGCCTTCAAAAAATTACGACGGCTTAGTGAGTTCTCCAGCATGTTAACCCTTCTTTCTTATTAAAACGATTTATAAGACAACCCTGCTGGGGTCAGATAACTATACAAAACAATTACCAGCATCTACCTATATATACCTAGGATGAAATAGACATGAAACATTAAATTGCGACGATAACAGCAAAATCTATTTACCTGCACCTTTTGTCAAATCATATAGGATTTACCTATATACAAAGATAAATAATGACTAAGCATTTTTGGACAGTTGTCCATTATGTCCATAAAAAAAGAGACGCCATCTTTCGATGACGTCTCTTGACAAATCTCTAGATGCGCAAAGTGCTCTACTCTGCAGCCTCTTCGGTTGCCTGTGCGTTAGCCTCAGACTCAACAAGGTGAGCCTCAAGATCAGCCTCAGCCTCAGCTGCTGCTGCCTCTGCTGCTGCACGCTCCTCCTCTGGAAGTGGAGTGACCTCAATGTCAATGCCAAGGGTCTCTGCAGCTGCCTTCATAGACAGGGAGATGCGACGGCGGTCAAGATCAATTTCCATGACCTTTACCTGTACAACGTCGCCAACCTTGCAGACCTGAGATGGAGCGGTGACGTGCTGCTTAGCCATCTCGGAGATGTGGACGAGACCCTCAACGCCGTTGCCAAGGTCAACAAATGCACCGAAGGTAACAAGCTTGGTGACAGTGCCCTCAATGATAGCGTCAACTGGGTACTTGGAAACAAGTACACGCCATGGATCCTCGGAAGTCTGCTTAAGACCAAGGGAGATACGCTCACGGTTAAGGTCAACGTCGAGAACCTGAACCTCAACCTCCTGGCCAACCTTAACAACCTCAGATGGGTGGTTAACGTGGTTCCAAGAAAGCTCGGAAATGTGAACCAGGCCGTCAATGCCGCCAAGGTCAACAAATGCACCAAACTCAACGATGGAGGAAACAGTACCCTTGAGCTTCATGCCAACCTGGAGCTTGCCCAGGATGTCCTGACGCTCTGCCTTACGAGCCTCCTCAAGAACAATACGGCGAGAAAGAACAACGTTGTTGCGGTTGCGATCCATCTCGATAACACGAGCCTCAATACGAGTGCCCATGAATGCACCAAGATCCTTGACACGACGGAGGTCAACAAGGGATGCAGGCAGGAAGCCACGGAGGCCAATGTCAAGAATCAGGCCGCCCTTAACAACCTCGATAACCTCGCCCTCAACGGTCTCACCAGCGTTGAACTTATCCTCAACTGCCTTCCAAGCACGCTCGTACTCAGCACGCTTCTTGGAGAGAACCAGACGGCCCTCTTTGTCCTCTTTCTGGAGAACAAGAGCCTCGACGTCCTCACCCAGAGAGATGACCTCTGCAGGGTTAACGTCTTTACGAATAGAAAGCTCACGAGCAGGAATAACGCCCTCAGACTTGTAGCCAATGTCTACGAGGACCTCATCGCGCTCAATCTTGACGACGGTGCCGTTGACAAGATCTCCCTCATCAAAATCAGTGACAGTGCCGTCGATCAGGCTGTTCATTTCCTCATCGGAAATTTCATCCAAAGAGAAGATGGACGAGTTCTGAATCTCACTCAAAGGTGGACCCCTTCCAAAACGGGGCCCCGGTCAACATGGTTGCTGCCAGAGTGCCAATACGTGGGCTTCTCTACTCGGAAACTTACATGCTCTCGGGGGCCGACAGATACAATGTATGGCCTGATGCCATACGGGCAATAGGATAGCGCTCTTCAGCTGATTAAACAAGCCAAAGAGCGCTACTTTGCACAGCTATTACGCAAGTTTTACAAAATTTCTTCAAAGTTTGTTTCTTGCGAGAAGATCTTGTTGTGCTTACGCACGAAGACGGTAGCCTTCTTTCTCTACGGCAGCTCGGTACGCATCGACATCAATTGGGTTTTTGCTGAGGATACGTGCCTGACCACCAGCTAGAGTAACCTGCGCCCATGTTCCTTCAATACTATCGAGAGCTCGAGTCACATGATTGACGCAGTTCTGGCAAGTCATACCACCAATCTCAAATGTTTGAACATAAGGGTAATGAGATTCATCTTTGTCTTCTGGACCATCTGCAGCAGAAACCTGCTCTGTGTTACAGGTAGTAACGCCTGTTCCCTCATCAGAGCAGCAGCCTTTTTTACCTGCAGCAATTCCGTAAACACGATAAACCGCAAAACCGCAAAGCGCTACAACAGCAAGAATAACAATAATATTGATTGGTGACATACAAACTTCCTTTCTGTTGCTGTTTTACTACCCATCATTTTCTAGATTATTCAAAAAATGATGTTTTTTCTCGCAAAATTTAACAGCAACAGTAAAAATCGTAATGCAGCTTAAGCAGAAAGCTTTGCACCAAGGCCACGAAGAGCCTCAAGAGCATCGTCATCTGGCTCAAGGTTGCAGATAAAAGTCTCAACAACGTTGACACCCTCTGCTTCAGCATTCTGCTTCCAAGTCTCCATCCAGTCGCCGGTTCCCCAGTCATAAGAACCAAAGAGAGCGGTCGGCTTCTGACCAAGCTTGCCAGCGCAATCGTTGAAGAGCTCCTCAAAATCAGGATCAAGCTCCTCGTCACCCATAGCAGGGCAACCAAAAGCAAATGCATCGTACTGATCGCACATATCTGCAGAGAACTCAGAAGACTCAATAGCCTCGGTATCTGCGGCACTTGCAAGCTCTTTTGCCATTGCCTCAGTATTGCCCGTCATGGACCAATACACAACTGCTACTTTACTCATACATTTCCTCCTTCTGTGTCCAGGTTCCCCCTGGAAAACTACACATTACTTTCAATACCTCAACAAGAAATTCAAGCACACCCCTTATGCAACCTGACATTTCTTGGTATTGCCATACGATGAGAGAATCTGCGCTAAAGATTCCCCTTGATAAAAACGATGCTTACACTGGTCTTCTGCATCTTTAAGTCTCTCGAGGCGAAGGCGAGTTTCTTCCGTGTTGTCATAGACTTTCCAAGCACCAGTAAAAAGCTCAGACTGTCCATTCATAAAGCCCTGAACATCAGCAAGTGGATAGCCCAGTACCAGTCCAATCTCGTGCGGAAACGCGGCTTTTCTTGCGTGAAAAGCAAAAATTCTTGAACGCATGCTCTTCATCAACGCCTGCACTGACTCAGTGGAATGGCCAAAGGCAGCCAGAAACTCACAGTGCTCTGATTTGGCGAGAATATCCTCAACAAGCTCAGGTCTATAGGCAACAAACGTCACCTTTCCGCCAGAAATAGCAGAGGTAGCAAGGAGTGTGACCCCAAACAGTGAGAGCTCGTGAGTAGCGTTGCATAGAAATGCCCTCAGTGTTGGATCGGCGCAAATGAGACTTGTGCATGAACTGCAAGACTTGTGGGACGTGAATGAAAAGAGCGCAGCCGGCTTAACGTGAGCAATAACACCAGCAGCACAGCGAACAAATGTTGTAGCAAAATCGTGACAGAGCTCGGGAGTATACACTCTCGCACCCTCATTAAAAACAGGCTTTTTATCAGCGGAATATGCATAGGGAGAAGTAACGTCTAGGAGCGATGAATTCTCAAAAGAAGTAAGACAATCCATACCGTACTTGCTCCCTTCTTAAAAATGCGCCGCCGACTAAAAGGGAGCCGACGGCGCCTGGATTCCGGACCCTTGGAGAGGGGAAAGGTTCCGGGCTGATAAAGCAATTTTGTTAGAACTAGCTCCTGTTATATAAAAACCTTAACAAGTTAACCTCTTCTAACTATTTAAAGTGTAAGCCTTAGCTAACTAAATGCAAGAGAAAACTCAAAATATTTTCACTTTTTGACAATTCAAGACAGAAAAAAGCTCCCGCCTCTTACGAATAAGAAACGAGAGCTCTAACGCGATCTAAAAATACTTTGTTGACGCACAAGTGCGTTCTAAGCAATCTGTCCTTCAGTCAAGAGCATCTTTACCTCAGAAGGAACATTAGGGTTATGAGCTGCAGTGGTAAGCAGTGACCTTGTGTTTGCAAGCGTTACCATAAGTGTCAGAAGATTGTGCATATATGCAGCAGTACTTACAGTAATAAGACCTGCTACACCCGCAGCGATGAAAGAGCTGTTCAGCGCAACAATCGTGCGATAGTCAGCATGAATCCTCTTCATTACCTGCTGGCCCAAAAGACGCATGATTACCAAAGATTCAAGCGAGTCATTCTTAATTGAAATATCCGCAACAGCACGAGCAATATCAGTTGCATCAGAAAGCGCCAGTGAAACATCAGATACAGCTAGTGCAGGTGAATCGTTGATACCGTCGCCAACCATTGCAACGGTGTAGCCCTCCTGCTGGAACTTCTTAACATACTCACACTTATCCTCTGGGAGAATCTGTGCTACATAGTCATCAAGACCAAGCTTGTTAGCAACACTTGCTGCAACGTTTTCTGAGTCGCCGGTCAGCATAACCATACGCTTAACACCAAGAGCACGGAGCTGCGTAATAGTTGCTGCTGCATCTTCCCTTACAGGATCGGTAATACAAATTGCTGCAATAAGTTTTGAATCCTCGGACATAAAGATAATGGACGAGGTTGGAGCAATCTGTGCAAGGTCGTCCTGAATTCCCTCAGGCATTGGGGTCTTCTCGTCATCAAAAATGAAATGAGCAGAACCAATGCAGACCTCTTTGTTGTTAACCTTGGTACGAATACCGTGAGCAACAACATACTTAACCTCTGCGTGGAACTCGTCCTTGTGCTTGAGGCCACGTACCTTTGCCTCGTTCACAATTGCGCGAGCCATGCTGTGTGGGAAGTGTTCCTCAATACATGCAGCAAGACGCAGAAGCTGGTCCTCGGTGCGATCACAGAAGCTGACAATACACTCAACATGTGGAACTGCCTTTGTCAGCGTACCGGTCTTATCAAAGACGATAAGATCTGCTGCAGCGATCTTCTCGAGGTATTTTCCGCCCTTAACCGTCATGCCAAACTTGGCCGCCTCATCCATTGCGCTACCCACTGCAACAGGAGTGGAAAGCTTAATGGCGCAGGAATAGTCAACCATAAGAACGGTCATAGCCTTAGTGATGTTTCGGGTGATTCCCCAAATACCAAAGAAGGCAAGGAAGCTGTAAGGAACCAGTGCATCAGAAAGACGCTCTGCCTTAGACTGTGCGCCAGCCTTAAGCTCAGCAGACTGCTCAACCATATCAACAATATTGTCGATACGAGACATTCCTGGAGGAGCAGTGACGCTTACCATAAGGTCACCGTCTTCAAGAGCAGTGCCAGCATAAACGGTTGAACCAGGCTCTTTGGTAACAAGGCGAGACTCACCTGTCATGGCAGCCTCGTTCATCTGGCCGATACCTTCAACAACTTTGCCGTCAACAGGAAGAACACCACCAGCACGCTGGTGCAAAATCATGCCTTTCTCAACCTCAGAGAGGGCAATCATAACGTCCTTGCCGTCAATACGAGCCCAAACGTTCTCAGAACGAGTGATTAGGCCATCACGAAGTGCAAGACGTGCTCGGCTTGCCACGTGGTTCTCCATAGCAGCAGACAACTCAAGCAAGAACATGACCGTAGATGCATCTGCCCACTCATTTCTTAGAATTGAAGTGGTGATAGCAGTTGCGTCCAAAACCTCAACGGTTAGCTCTTTCTTAAACAGGCGCTTGACGCCTTCCACAACAAATGGAATGGCGCGGAGAATAACGTATGCGTAGTTAGCAACTGCAGGCAGTGGCAAAGAACGCATAATCCAGCGGCGTGCGAATGTGGTCACAGCCTCCATCTGGAAACGATTGTTCTCAAGAGCCATCTCAATTGAGCTGCAGAAGTCTTCAAGGCCTGCCTCTTCTTCTCGTGGCAAGTTCAAGACGTCAAAAGCGCCAACAGCCGCAAGTACCTGATCTCTCTTGAGAGGATCAAACCTTAGCAAGAGAGAACCGTTTGCCATGTGAACTTCAGCGTGACGAACTCCGTCAACACGCATCAGCTCATAGGAAATGCCACGGGCTTCAGCCTCATCAATATGACCCAGGTCGCATTTTGCACGAATGCGACCTGAGATTTCATTAGTAATTGTGAAGCGCATGAATTATGCCTGTGCGCCCTCTGCGTCGACCTGCTTGGTAACCTCAGCGCGGATACCCTCCTCGAGCTCAGCAAGGCGAGCGCGAACTGCAGCGTCAATCTTGGACTCACGACGAGCCTCAGCAACAACGTCGTTAGCCTCGTCAACAACGTTCTGAGTCTCTGCGGAAACGCGGTCAGTTACGCGAAGACCACATGCAGTTGCCTTGACAGCTGCCTTGTGAAGAGTGCCGTTAGAAGCAAGTCCAGCAACAACGCCAGCAAGTGCAGCGCCACCGGCTGCGAGACACCAATTGTTCAGTTTCATAAAAATCCCCCATCTGCTTTTTGCAAATTAATCGGTTAATGACCTATTGAAGATAAAATTATTATACGAAAAAAACAAGTGAAAATCATTACTAATTAGTTATCCTAATGAAACAATTGTACACAAGTAATTTCTTACCTGCGAAAACGTTTCCTATGGTTAGCCATGGTATACATATAAATTTTGTGAAGAAGCAGCATCAGGCCGTTACTTAAATATTTGATATCTTGTTCATTTGGATTAACAAATATATGAAACATAACATCTACTCTGTGCCGTTACTGTGGAATTTAAATTGTACACAATTTATTTGTGTTAAGCTAATCCAAGCGGGGTACACTACCCACAGAAAATAAACCATCCAATGCCACGGACTACCCAAGGCTAGTTGAAAGGAACATCATGGCAAACACCAACATCTATGACCTCTCCGTAGAAGAGCGTGACGGCTCCGTAACTTCCCTCTCCTCTTTTGATGGAAAGGTTCTTCTGATTGTCAACACTGCAACTGGTTGCGGCTTTACCCCACAGTATGAGGATCTTGAGCGCATTTACGCTGCTTATAAAGATCAAGGCTTTGAGATTTTAGACTTCCCTTGCAATCAGTTTGCAGATCAGGCCCCAGAGTCCGATGAAGAGATTCACCAATTCTGCACTATGAAGTTTGGTACTACTTTCCCACAGTTCAAGAAGGGCGACGTCAACGGAGAGAATGCAAATCCTCTTTTTGCGCGCCTTGCAACCGCCTTCCCCTTCCAGGGCTTTGGCAAGGGTATCAAAGCTCTTGCGTTAGAGAAATTTGCAAAAGCAAACAACAAGAAGTTTGGTGACAAAGCCTACATTATGTGGAACTTTACTAAGTTCCTTGTAGACCGCCAGGGAAACGTTGTTGCACGCTTTGAGCCAACCACCGATATGGCAGAAGTTGAGTCTGCAATTAAAAACCTACTTGCGTAAGGCGAGAGGACCGGTCCGCTCATGAGTTCTTCTCAAAAAGAAACACAGTCCGTTGCAGCCGCTAGCACTTTTGCTAGCGGCTCTTCTACACTCGACAACTCCCCCGATATCCCCGAGCTTCTCCTCAAAAACCAGCTCTGCTTCCCGCTCTACAGTGCCTCAAAAGAGGTGGTGCGCAGGTATACGCCGCTGCTTAAGCCCTTTAATCTAACGTATACACAATACATTGCCATGATGGCGCTTTGGGAACATGAATCCTTGGATGTCAAAACCTTAGGTGAGCTTTTATTTCTTGATTCAGGTACCTTGACTCCACTTCTTAAAAAGCTTGAAGAGAAGAGCCTTGTCCTGCGTCAAAAGACAGACAAAGACGGACGTCAGCTGATTGTTTCCCTCACCCAAAAAGGCAAAGACCTTAGGCGAGAAATGCAAATAGTCCCACATCAGATTGGCTCATGCGTTAATCTCTTGTCCGAAGAAGGCGCTGAGCTTAAACGGTTGCTTTTAAAAGTTCTCTCTAACGTTACGGAAAGCTAGATTTACTATGACCCAATCACAGGTAACTATAACCTCTTCTGAACGTGAAACCGCCATTGTACGCACTAGCGCCATTGGCATTACAGCCAATGTTGCACTTGCGGCATTCAAAGCAGCTGTGGGCATTTTATCTAACTCGATTGCTGTTACTCTTGATGCGGTGAACAATCTCTCCGATGCAATTTCATCAATCATCACCATTGTGGGAACCAAACTCTCTAACAAAAAAGCTGATCGCGAGCACCCCTTTGGACACGGACGCATCGAATACATCACTACAACAGTAATTGCTGCAATCATTATGTATGCAGGTATCTCTTCACTTATTAAATCTATCCAAGACATCATGGATCCTGTTACTCCAGACTATAGTCCCCTATCTTTAGTCATCATTGCAGTAGCTGTGCTCGTAAAGATTATTTTGGGTCACTACGTCCGCTCTGTAGGTAATCAGGTAAACTCCGACACCCTTATTGCTTCAGGCTCTGACGCACTTTTTGACGCTACACTCTCCACTTCTGTTTTAGCAGCTGCGCTTATTTTTATCTTTACGGGGATTAGCATTGAGGCATACGTAGGTATTGTTATCTCTGTATTTATCATTAAAGCTTCAATTGAGTTGTTACAGGGGTCTATCAAAGAAATTATTGGAATGCGTCCCGATGCAGCTCTTTCAACGCTCATTTATGATGTTGTAAAAGATGATCCAGATGCAGAAGGTGTTTACGACCTCATTATCCACAGCTATGGCCCAGATAAATTTGTTGGCTCATTTCATACTGAGGTTCTTGATACCACTTCAGCTATTGAGATTGATACGATGACTCGTCGCCTGAGTACAGAGATTTACAAGCAGACATCAGGCAAAATAATCATTGCTGCCATTGGTATTTATGCGAGAAACACTACCGATAATCGCATTGTAAAAATGCGTACTGAAGTAACTGAAATGGCTTTAGCTCATGAAGGTGTTCTTCAAGTTCATGGCTTTATTGCTGACATTGAAAACCAATTTATGGCCTTTGATGCAGTCATTGAGTTCGGCTATGACGGTAAGCAAATCGTCCACGATATTATTCATGAAGTAGAGGCAGCCTACCCTGACATGAATGTCTCGGTTCTTTTGGACCGCGATACAAGCGATCTTTCTGAACATGAAGAAGACAGAGACTTGCACTAAAAGCAGGTAAAAACATCCTAAAAAAGGGGCGAGCCGCTGACACCCAGAGTCAGCGGCTCGTGTTCTACGCTCGCAAGAAAGGGAGAGGGTCTTTCTCCGAGCTACGGGAACCTGAATAAAGCAAGCAAGTAAATTGCTTAAAAACATAGTAAGTTAACCGTGGGAAACTTACAAGAATCAATTCAGTTTTTTTATCTAATTTCGTAAATTCTACAAAAAGTTAGACTAAGTTTACATGTCTATGGATTTTTATCTTATATCAAGAAAGTCCGAGATAAACGTGTATTCTCGCCCTTGTTTTTGAATGACCTTTTCAAACATACCTGCCTCTGGTGCACTGTTAAAATTGGCACAAAAAATCCCCCGCGCCGAATTGGTACGGGGGATCAGGTCAGCGTACTCAGCTAGTAGTAGCTTATGCCTTTGCAACCTCGGTAAGGTTGGTAAGGATCTTGTCGTCCTTCTTATCCCACTTTGGAGCAGGACGGAAGAGCTGGAAGAGAATTGCTGCCAAGAAGGCAAAAGCAATAACAGTCCAGATACCAAAGGAACCAAGAACGAAGAACTCCCAGAACTGGTTGATGATAAGACCAACAATCCATGCAAATACGCACTGATAGCCAATAGCAAACCAGAACCACTTAGAGTCATTCATCTGACGACGGATGGAACCAACTGCAGCGAAGCAAGGTGCATCAAGCATATTGAATGCAACAAATGCGCACATTGCACCAACGTGAAGAATGCCACCAGCATCGGTGAACATACCAGCGAAACCAGACCACATAGTAACGGACTTCTCACTTGCATCGCCAAGACCGTAAAGAACACCAAAGGTAGAAACTAGGTTCTCTTTTGCAATCAGAGCAGAGATGGAAGCTGCAGTTGCCTGCCAGTTTGCAAATCCAAGAGGAGCAAAGATAACGCCAATGAAGCCACCAACAGCTGCAAGCAGGGAGAAGTCCATGACATTCTCAGGAGCGCCCTCGATGCCTGGAAGGTAACCAAAGACACCGTTTGCACCCTCCCAGGTTGCCCAACCAAAGTTGGAAAGAACCCAGATACCAATAGCTGCTGCGAAGATGATGGTACCAGCCTTAAGGATGTATGCAGAGATACGCTCCCAAACATGCATTGCCCAAGACTTGATAGAAGGCATGTGGTAATCAGGAAGCTCCATAACAAATGGTGCAGGCTCGCCCTCAAATGCCTTAGTCTTCTTCAGCATGATTGCAGAAATAACAATCATTGCAACGCCAAGGAAGTAGAAAGCAGGAGCAACCCACCAAGCAGAAGTGCCACCAATAAGAACACCCATAACCAAAGCAATGATTGGCTGCTTTGCGGAGCAAGGAATCATGGTGGTGAGCATTGCAGTCATACGGCGGTCCTTCTCGTTCTCAATGGTACGAGTAGAAAGAACGCCAGGAACACCACAGCCAGAAGAAATCAGAAGTGGAATGAAGGACTTGCCGGACAGGCCAAAGCGACGGAACACGCGGTCCATAACAAAGGCAACACGGCTCATGTAACCGCAGTCCTCAAGGAAGCACAGCATGACAAAAAGAACAAGCATCTGTGGAATGAAGCCAAGGACAGAGCCAACGCCGCCGATAATACCGTCAACTACAAGGCTAGTGACAACGGGGCTTGCGCCAGCACCTTCAAGAGCACCGCGAGCAAGATCAGGAATACCTGGGACATACATGCCATACGCAGAAGCTTCTGGCTCAGTAGCAGCGCCTTCAACAGCAGTCTTAAAACCAGCGGCAGTTACGCCACCAAGAGTCTGGAGTTCCTGACCCTCAGCAAGAATTGGGTTGCCGTCAGCATCAAGCTTAAGAGGATTGTCGTCAGTATCAACGAAGTTGCCGTCCTCATCATGAACTGGTGCGCTCAGAGCAATAACGCTCTTCTTGGCAGTCTCTGCCTCAAAGCTGGTGATAGCGTCAGAATCCCACTGTTTAGCCGCGATTGCAGCACGAACCTCAGTGGTATCAATACCAGCCTCGTCAGCTGCGTTGAGATACGCGTCAATCTGGTCACCATAGTGATGAGAGTCAAACTCATCTTTTGCCTCATTATACTCGGCGTCGCCGATACCCATGAAGTGGAAACCCTTGTCAAACAGGTTGTCGTTGACCCAATCAGTAGCTCCCGTACCAACGGTAGAAATGGAGATGAAGTAAACAAGAGCCATGATGATGACGAAGATAGGAAGACCAAGGATACGGTTAGTAACAACACGGTCAATCTTCTCGGAAGTAGTCAGCTGCTTTGGAGCCTTCTTGACGCAAGCTGCCATAACGCCGGCAATCCACTCATAACGATCAGAAGTGATGATGGACTCAGCATCGTCGTCACGAGACTTCTCAACTGCAGCAATAATCTTCTCAAGCTCTGCGGTCTTCTCGGCACTGAGGTTAAGAGGAGCAATTGCATTTGCATCGCGCTCAAAGACCTTAATGGAGTACCAACGAGAAAGAGATGCAGGAGCAAGACCCTCGATTGCAGTAGCAATCTTGCCAAGAGCCTCTTCAACCTCTGGGGTAAAGCACTTAACACCCTCAGCAGGAGTTCCCTCCTGGCCAGCCTTAATTGCAGTCTTTACCAGAGTATCAATGTTCTTGTTACGAAGTGCGGAGACCTCAACAACCTCAACGCCAAGCTGCTTAGAAAGCTCTGCGGTGTCAATGACGTCACCAGACTCCTTAAGAAGGTCAACCATGTTTAGGCCAAGGACAACTGGACGACCAGCCTCAAGAATCTGAGTAGTCAGATAAAGATTGCGCTCCAGGTTGGTAACATCGAGAAGGTCAATAATGGCGTCTGGGCGCTCATTAATGAGGTAGTCACGAGATACCTGCTCCTCAGGTGAATATGGAGACAGAGAGTAAATACCAGGAAGGTCGACAAAGGTGACGTCCTTATCGGCACGCCAGTTTGCCTGCTTCTTCTCAACAGTAACGCCAGGCCAGTTGCCGACGTAACCGTTTGAGCCCGTAAGCTCATTGAATAGGGTGGTCTTACCGCAGTTTGGGTTACCTGCAAGACCAATAATAGTCTTTTGTGCCATTAGGCTTCCTCTACCTTGTGAACGTCTACTACTTCAATGCTTGCAGCCTCATCCTTACGGATAGAAAGCTCGTAGCCACGAACTGTGAGCTCAATTGGGTCTCCCAGTGGTGCTACCTTTTTGACGTAAACCTCAGTGCCCTTAGTAAGGCCCATGTCCATAATGCGACGTTTCACGGCGCCTACACCCTTTAGCGCAGCAACCGTGCAACTCTCCCCCACCTTAACTTCTTTCAGAGTTGCCATAACCTTCCTTTCATCGAAACACGTATTAAAAGCCGCGGGTTTTACCAGCAGCGCAATACAACAAAGTGTTTAGAGCGGAGAAACCATGATGTGCGAAGACATCTGACGGTTCAGTCCTAGTCGTGCACCCTTAACGCTGACAATAACATCACCATTGACACGTGAAATAACCTTTACCTCGGCGCCCTCAACAAAACCAAGTGTTGAGAGGTGCTGGCGAAGATCAGAAGCACCCTTAACCGTTACGATCAACGCAGTCTCTCCCTCACCAAGCATGGCAAGAGGAAGAACTGGACCAGAATTCGCAGGACCCTGTGAGGTCTTTTCTGTATCCATGCATCCCCCAAAATAACGTAGGCAAACTAAGTTTGCTCTTTCGAACTTTTACTTCATTAGTATCAACTAAAAGTTAAGGTAATTCAACTTTCATTTAACAATTAAACTAAAAAGAAGGCGAGAAACTCTGTCTACCAGTGGTTTCTCGCCTTGTAAATATTGCAACTTTATTTCAGGTAATACTAGTTTTACGTAAACATAAACGATTGTTTGCTCAAGCATACGGCAAGCGGCGTGATATCAGCCTGTATTCTGCAGACCTGCGGCAACACCAGACACGGTGCACAGAATTAGGTAGGTAATATTTGCACGCTCCTCTGGAGTAAGCATGTCATCTCTTGTACGAAGCTCAGATAGGGCATGTACCTGCGTAACCGAGAGAATATTAACAAACGGCAGACGCAGGCGGATAACAGGACCAAGCACGCGACGGTTCTCCAACGGCCACTTGTTACCGGTGATAGCAAGGACCCACTTGCGCGTCAACGACATCTCGGAGAGAACCATCTCCGAAAGTTCAGGGCGATCACCCAGAGCCAGATAAAGCCTTGCAATACGAGCATCAATCTTGGAGATTGACATTTCAATGTTGTCGATAAACGTAGTGAACAGCGGCCACTCTCTATATGCCTCACGGAGGCGTTCGATATCCCCTACTGCCTCGCAGGCACTGCCCAGTCCGTACCAAGCAGCCAGGTTGATACGAGCCTGTGACCAGGAGAAAATCCATGGAATAGCACGCAAGTCATCAAGAGACTTGGCGCCCAGGCCACGTTTTGCAGGTCTTGAACCAATGGGGAGAAGACCAATCTCTGTCAGAGGGGTAACAACCGAGAACCACTCAGCAAAGCCATCGGAGTGAATGAGCTCCAAGAAACGCTGCTTGGACGCTTTATCAAGCTCAGAAGCGAGCGAAGCAAACTTCACGTCTGTCTGGGTATTCTTCTGTTCAATAGAAGGTGCCATCTGAAGCAGTGTTGCTCCAGCAACGGACTCTACGTGACGGCGAGCGAGCGTTGGGTCACCATAGCGAGCAAAAATAACTTCTCCCTGCTCAGTAAGTTTAAAGCGACCGTTGACTGAGCCTTTGGGCTGAGAAAGAACAGCACGGTTTGCAGGACCACCGCCACGACCAACTGCACCGCCACGTCCGTGCATCAAGATGAGGTCAATGGAGTTCTTCTCTGCCCACTCTGCCAAAGCAGCCTGGGTCTTATGCAGTACCAATGTTGCCGTAGTTGGTCCCTCGTCCTTCGAGGAATCGGAATAGCCCAGCATGACCTCAAGCTTGCGGCCTGTCTGAGCAAGACGCGACTGCACCTCAGGAAGCTGAATTACCTGGTCAAGTGTAGTAACAGCGTTTTCAAGGTCTTCAATTTGCTCAAAGAGCGGAATAACGTCTAGTACAGGAACGTCTTCTTCATTTGCAAACGCAAGACGTGCAAGCTTATAGACATTCTCAACATCCTGAGCAGACTGCGTAAACGAAATAATATAGCGACGAGCAGCGTTAATGCCGTTCTTCTTTTGAATTGATCCAATGGAGCGGAAGGTATCTAGCACCTCCTGCGTCATAGCATCAAGTTTGGCGGGTTTCTCGGCAGTTGAGGGGTGTGCCTCAATATCTGCAAGTGCACGCTTGTGCACCAAAGAGTGCTGACGGAACTCCATCTCTACCAAGTGGAAGCCAAAAGTTTGAGCCTGCCAGATAAGCTTCTGAACAGGACCGTAGGCAATACGGAAAGCCCCTGCTTGAGCCAGTGAATCCTGAATAACACGCAGATCAGCAATAAACTCTTCAGCGTTTTGATACATCAGGTCAGCATTGCGCTCAATGGTGGCGCTGAGTCGGCCAGAAATGACGCGCATTGCCGCACGGTGCAACTCAGACCCAGCCTTATCAATAGCCCTTGAGGTCAGGGCCTGGCTCATTTCTACCTGCTGTGCCCAAAGATTGACAAGCGCAGGCGAAGCTGGAGTAGAAATACCATCAAGCGTCAGACCTCGACTGACTTCCTTGGTAGCCTGAGCCAGTGCCTGCAGTACGTGTACGCGGTACTTCTCGGCAACTTGGCGAGAAACCAGGGCGGTAACATTAGGGTTACCGTCGCGGTCGGAGCCAATCCAGCTACCTGGACGGAAAAATGGTGGGCAGACAGGCGACACACAACCAGCGTTTTCTCCCAGCACCCAGTTATCAAAGCGGCGATATACCGAAGGAACCATCTCAAAAAGGGTGGTATCAAAAATGTTGAGGACAGTATCTGCCTCCTCCAAAGGAGTTGGCTTTTTATGACCGATAGGAGACGTACGGAATAGGCCGTCAATCTCTTGCAGCATGCGACGCTCGTTTTCCACACGAGCAGGACCACCAAGCCTCTGACGCTCATCAAGAAGCTCTGAGATGGTGCGGATTCGGCGCTCAACGTTTTTACGACGAGCCTCAGTTGGGTGCGCAGTAAAGACGGGGTGGAACTCAAGACGATTAAGACGTGCTTTTGCCTCTTCTTCACCGCACTCGTCAATAAGCTGTCTGTATGCAACGGTTATCTCATTGATAGGGTCTTCTGCAGAAGACGGATCAACAGAAGCCTCACGAGAGCGCAGACTGGTAACGCGATAATTCTCTTCACAAAGATTTGCTAAGTGGAAGAAAGTTACAAATGCGCGCATGAGAAGCACGGAGTCTTCCATGCTTAGGTTGTCAATGGTAGAAGCAAAACGCAGAAAAGCATTAAGCGATTCCTTCTCTGAATCTACTTTGAGTACTGCATTGATTGCCTCAAGCAGCAAAGGTGCGCGAGTTGTAGACAAATCATCTGGTCCAGCTTTAATTGCCTCAACCAACAACGTGTCAAAACTAGTAAGAAGATCTGGATTGTACTCAGCAAGCACTTTTCTTACCAAACGCAAAAAGAAGGTAAGATTATCGCGCAGAGGAGCTGGCGCTTTAAGCGCTTGAATAAGGGTACGAGCAGCAGCAATCTCATTCCCGCGTCGTTCAAGAAGCGACTGAGCTACTTCAGAAGTTGTTGCACCATCGATGGGTTTCTCGTCAAAAGAAGCATTGCTGGACTCTAGATTTGAATCTTGAGGATTGCCTGCCATGCTCATCCTTTCGTCACATGACTCAGAATACGTACTATCTACCATACCCTTTTGTAACAATCTTCGCACGATTGTTTGTCAATCTGTTACCTAATGTACATCGTGGACTACAATCGATATAACAAATAAAAATTGATATATCAAAGTTTCTGGCCACGTTAAAGAAGATTTTAGGTTTTACATGCTCAATCCATTCAAGAAAAGTCGTACTGCGTACAACAATTCTTCCGTACATAAGCAGGTAGAGCGTCTTCGCACACCTCGCTATGAGCTTGATGACTCGCATACAAACGGGAGTCAACCTGGCATTGTGGTTACATGGTGGACCAGACTTCTCTCTGCCGTGGTCTCTGGCGATATTGCTAATCAAGACGAGCAATACTTGGCACATCAAACGTCCCAGGATTATCTCTTCAATGCACTTGGACAAGGTGCCTGGGGTGCACTTTTCCCGCTTTTAACTGTTGTTTGCTCTCAGCTTGTTGGCATTGAACAAGCAGGACTTTTCTCCATGGCATTTGTTGTGGCAACGCTTTTGTTATTTATTGCCCAATACGGTGTTCGCACGTATCAAGTTTCCGACATAGCTGAACAACGTAGTTTTTCTGATTACCAGATTCAACGCGCAGCTACCGTTGTTGTCATGGTACTAGCAGGCCTCATTTGGTGCGTCTTTAAAGGGTACACCGAGCCCATGTTTTCTATCTGCACGGGAGCTTTGCTTTTTAGGGCAGTTGACGGTATGGCTGATGTCTACGAAGGTCGTCTTCAGCAAAAAGACAAGCTCTACCTCGCAGGACTCAGTCAGGCTCTTAGGTGCAGTGCCAGTTTTATTCTCTTTACTGTTGTGTTGTTTGTTACCAGAAATCTTGTATGGGCAAGCTGGAGCATGGGCATTTGTGCCCTTATCACCCTGCTATTTGTTTCTGCTCCCCTAGCCATTCTTGAGACCGATAAAAGCGTGCACATCAAACTTGCAAACATCAAAGATATCTTTGTACAGTGCTGGCCTCTCTTTTTAGCACTTTTCCTCTACAACCTTATTGACTCACTGCCAAAGTTTGCCATGGAAGGCACGCTTTCTTACAGCAATCAGTTGTACTTCAACGCACTTTATTTCCCAGCTCACACTATTTTGATGATCTCTACACTCATCTACAGGCCACAGCTCTTCAAACTTGCTAGTTTGCTAGAAACCTCAATTCATAATCCCGCTCATAAGAAACGCTTTGGCGTGATTGTACTTGCAATGTTTGGAGCCATTGCCGTAGTCACCATTGGTACCGCCGCATTTGTCGAGTTCATTGGCATTCCTCTTAACGGCTTCTTATATGGCGTTGATTTTGAGCAATATCGTGGACTTGCACGCATTATGGTAGCCACGGGTGGACTTTGTGCTGCGATCGACTTTTTATACCAACTCATCACGATCATGCGAGTTCAAAAAGCCGTTACGCGCGCGTACCTCATTTCATTTGCTGTATCCATCCCCATTATCTGGATGATGGTCAGCTTTACGGGCCTTAACGGCGCAGTTATTGGCAGCTTCTCATCCATCCTTATCCTCTTCTTACTGCTCATCAGCGAATACGCCGTAGCACGTATGAAAAACTAGCAAAACAATTGATGCTTAAACGTAAAATCCCTCTGCTCCATACGTTGGAACAGAGGGTTTTTAATGCATATAGCGAGAAACCCGTCTGCTAGAGGAGTTTCTCGACAATGAACTTAGAAGGAGCAAGCACCGCCGATAGTGCAAGCAGCTGCTGCAGAGCCGTCATCTGAATCATCGTTTGAACCAGAAACATGGAAGACCTCGGAGAGGTAGTTAATGATGTCGCCGGACTCATACATTGCCTTGCCGTCAATGAACAGGCATGGAACCTGACGCTTGCCGCCTACCTCAATGAGGCGCTCACGAGCCGCGTCATCTGCAACGATATCATGCATAGGAAGCTCAATGTTGTTCTGCTCCATGAAGGACATAACCTTGTGGCAGTATGGACAGGTTGGCTTATAGAAAAGCTCAAGATTCTGAGTAGCCATAAAAACTCCTTTTGTTAGTAATTACTACTACTTTGTCTATACCCACCATAGCGTAGTTGTTTCACATGGATTTGATTGTGGCTCTCTAATGGAAATGAATCCCTGGAAAGTCCGGATCTTCTGCATAGAAATCTATATAACTCTGTTTTGCTTCTTCTGGAGCATCATCTTTAATGTGATATCCGCGACCATCATCAAAAAAGAAATCGTCGATACCTTCATCTTCTGGGGTTGTATACCAATCGCGATTGGTTAAAAAGTAAGGCGGTCTAATACATGTCATTTATCCTCCACTCAATAACAGATCAATCTAATTTTGTGCAAACTATCGTATAACGCTAGTTTACTCTCGAATCATGAAAGCTGTTTAGCAGAAGCGATAAGCGGCCACTAGCGGCATAAAAATAGCCGCACAAGGCGGCTATTAGTAGTTGATGGTGCCAGCAACCAGGATCGAACTGATGACCCCCGCTTTACGAGAGCGGTGCTCTACCAACTGAGCTATGCTGGCGTGCAAAAGCGCGCTAACAACTATACGGGGAAGCCCTGTATTATTCAAGCAGAAATACTAAAGAAGCCCGAGAACACCACGAACAAGGCGCTCAAGATCATTTGCATACTTCTCAGATGCCTCTTGAACGCTCTTATGCGTAGTTCCGTGAGCTCCAGCTGGGTTTGCTGCAAGCGTCAGAGCCAACACATTCATTTCAAGTGCTCGGGCCATAATGACCTCGAGAGCTGTAGAAACGCCAACATATGAGACACCAAAGCTACGAAGCATAGCAACCTCTGCAGGTGTCTCAAAGTTTGGTCCCAAAAGACCAGCGAAAACACCCTCGTTAAGCTCAATATTGAGGTCATCCGCTACGCCACGTGCAAGCGTTCTTAGATAAGGCGAGAAGGCATCATTCATATCAACAAATGGGGTCTCAACATCGCGAAGACCTGCCCACTCTGCAAGCGGATTGGTTCCAGTGAGGTTAATCTGATCCGTAATAACGCCAAGGCCAGTCTTTGCGTTTCCAGAAACAGCGCCTGTTGCACCTGCAAAGATAATATCTTTGCAGCCCAAATGATGCGCATGCTGAACAAGAGAGGTTACCTCAGCGGCAGAATAACCCTGATAGAGGTGTACGCGACCAGGATAGACAACTACAGGCACGCCGTCGATAGTACCAATAGTTGCCTCAAAGCTGTGACCTGCCATAGGAGAAGCGTCAACAGGGAAACCTGGAATGTCACGATAATCAATACGACGAACTGGCTTTACCAGATCAGCAAGATGACCAAGTCCGGTTCCCAAAATAAGAGCAACAGGATGCTCAACAGATGGGCTTACATTCTCAATGGTTTTCTCGGTAACCACGCAAATCCCCTCCTCTAAGAGGTGACGAGTAAGTGTTCCCTCGCCAGAAACAAGCTTTCCTGAGTACGTACCATCATAAATCTCATGCACGCCACAAGACGGGCTCTTTGCCTTCAAAACGGCGAGCGTTATGTCAGAAGACGTAACGGCATTAAGAGCAATCTTAGATCCACGTTCAAAATCTTCCGTTACATCTGAGCCATCCTTGAGCCAAACACGTCCTTCTCGCTGTTCCGCGGGCGGACGAGGTACAGGAAGACCTGAGGAGGTCTCGGGGCAGATCTTTGTGACGTTTACTTTTTCTGCAAGCCTTTGTACTGCAGAAACAGGCTTGGCCCCTCCGTCATATCTGACGGGGAGGCCAAGTAAACAAGCGCTAATAGCAACTTTCATTGCTTTTCAGATCCTAGAGAGCAAGAGAGTAAACAGCAATAGATGCCTTACCAAGAATCTCGTTGATCTTCTGTGACCACTCCTGAGATGCCTTGCTTGCAACAGCAGAGTACTTGCTCATTGCAACCTGATAAGCGGTCTGAGCAGCTGCATAAGAAGCAGAATCGTTGGAGATTGAGTAAGCAGAGAGCTGCTTGTAGTAATCGCCATCCTGGGAAGCCCAAGTGTTGTTCTTAGCATCCCACTCATCACCAGCAAGACCAATGATGTACTGAGCGTACTCCTGGCTTGTAGTCTCAGAGTTGCCGTCCTCAGGTGCAGTTGGTGCCTGTGGAGCATCTGGAAGGGTTGTAGTCAGAACGCTATCACGATACTTCTTCATGATGACAGCATCATGGATGAGCTTCTTTGCAACATCTTCAGAGAGCTTGTATGCAGAAGCAACCTGGCTAACATCAGTAGTCTTGAAGTTGGTCTGCATGTAATTGTTGACCTCGTCATCAGTGACGGTAATACCCTTGCTCTGAGCCTCAGCAACAACAAGAGCATTGCGAACATAGCCAATGATCTTATCGGCTGCAGGAACAGCATAGGTGCCGTCAGACTGCTTTGCTGCGTCAAGACCGGAAGTATTCTCAATAACCTCACGAGCAGTTACTTCTTTGGTCTGACCGTTATAGGTATAAGAAGCAATAGGAGTGTTCAGCTCGCCCTCAGAAAGTGTGGTGCGACCGTTCAAAGAACCAGTAGCTCCGCCACCGCCCAGAAGGAAGCGACCGATGACAATACCAAGAGCAAACAATACAACTGCGCCTACTCCGATAAAGATCTTTGAGTTCTTTTTTACATCAATAGATGGCATATCCTTGCCTTTCATCGCTTAATGCAACTATGCGTACATAATACAAACCTGTAGTTTACTCTTATTAGCATGCATAAAACATACAACCAGTAAACTCCCCCGTTTGCACACAGTCGTTTACATGCAAAACAAACTATTTGGTAGCTGCAACAATCTCTTCTGAATACTGTTTGATGTATCCAGTGGCATTTTCTGCATCAAACTTCATGCGCTGAGACAGTGCCTTCTTCACATCCTTAGAAATAGTTCCGTGTGCTAAGGCGAGAAGACCCTGGAGCATATCATGGTACTCAGCATCTCCGTGATAGCACTGAACCGCCTCATCCAAAAGTGGCCACGCCTCATCAGAATGCTTTGCAGAAGTTGCTCCGTACTGACAGAGGAACAAAAATGCTGCGAGACGCACTGTTGCTGAGTCATCGTCAAACAGAGAGGCCTCAGCAGCATCAAATGCCTTAAAGACCTGGTCACCAAAGTGGGCGCTCAGGTTGGCAAGCGCATCAAGCACTTCCCAACGAGTCTGTGCTTCTGGCCTATACAGTGCATCAATAAGAGAATCAATGTGCTCTTCAAAGGCAAGAGGAGCAATATGGGCCAGCTCCGCAAGCTCATGAGATGCGTCTTGACGAGCGCGCCTACTAGCATCAGACAAAGCAATGACCAGTGCATTCACTTTTTTCATCTGTGCCATAGTTGGCTTTTTTGTAGCCTTCTTAGCAGGTTGCTTTTCTTCTTTTGGCGCCTTTGTAGAGCCCGCTTTTGCGGTTGCCTTAGTTGAAGCCTTTTTTGGCTTCTGAGCAGTTTCTTTCTTTTCTGCCATGAAACCTAAATCCTCTCTAAAACACCCTTTATTCTCTAAATCCGTCTACGACAACGGTGCCGCTTTTTTGATCCTCATGAATTTTAATAAATCCAAGGCTCGATGCTTCACGTAAAAGAGAAGTAAACGAACGATATCCATAAGTTGCCTCAGCAAACTGTGGACGCTTCCTTCGCATAGTCTCCTTTAAACGAGACGCATAAATAAATGTTTCGCTTTCGCGCTCCAAAGACTCAATGGTCTCAAATAAGAGCTGATAGCAGTCGTGTTTCTCGACAGGTACCTTCTCTTTAAAGTCTGGAATTCTGCCAGAACTCAAAATATCCTCGTAGAAGATAAACTCGTCGCAAACTTCAGCAAGAAGCGAGCTGGTAGACTCCTTCATACCAACGCCAATGACTGTTTTACCAGCCTCTTTAAGCTTTGCCACGAGTGGTGAGAAGTCCGAGTCACCAGAAAGCACAGCAAAGGTGTCAATGTGGTCTTTAGTAAGACACATCTCAACAGCGTCTACCGCAAGTCTAATATCGGCAGAGTTCTTGCCGGTATAGGCCCTATCTGGAATCTCGATGAGCTCAATGCCAAGCTCATGCAAGGGCGTAATAGCATTTGGAAAGCGCTGCCAATCGCAATATGCACGCTTGGCAGTAATACGACCCTTATCAACCAGCCTCTCCATAATGAGCTTCATCTCTGGAAGATGACCTGGTTCCTGGTGGCCGTTTTTCTTTCTTTTGCCTGTTCCTAGTGCCAAATTTTCATAATCGATGAAAACCGCAATAGAGCTCTGAGGAGTAGAAATATCACTCATAATCGGGGTTCCTTTGCGGCTAGCGCTTAGTGGCAGCAGTGGCCGTCATGACCGTGCTCGTGACCTTCATGCTCATGATGATGTCCGTGACCATGGCACTCGCACTCGTGATCACCATCTTCATGGTCGTGACCACAACAGCACTCGTGCTCACCCTCATCTTCCTGGCTCTCAAGAAGCGACCAGTCAAGACCAGCTGCAGTGCTCGTAGCCTCATCAGCATAAAGCAGTGAGATTGCCTGAGTACCCTTACGAGCGCCACCAATCTGGCAAAGCATGTCATACAGGGTAAAGGCAGTCTCTGCACCAGGGAGGGTAATCTCAAGGTCCTCAGACTGAGCAAGAGCAAGCGCAATATCCTTGCGGAAGTGCTCAGCCAAAAATCCTGGTTGGAAGTCTCCCTCAAGCGACTTAGGAGCAAGCTCTTTAAGTGCGCGAGAAGAACCCATGCCACTAGCAACAACCTCAAGCATCTGCTCAACGTCAAGTCCACCCTGCTCTGCCAAGGCCATTGCGTCTGCATAGCCAATCATGCATGATGCAAGAGATACCTGGTTACAAAGCTTTGCGGTCTGTCCTTTACCAGCACCACCCATGCAGAAAATCTTTGCAGAAAATGTCTCGAGAAGAGCGCGTACTGGTTCAACGTCGTTCTCAGTTGCGCCGACAATCAGCGTGAGAGTACCGTCCTGAGCACCCTTCTGGCCGCCCGTAACTGGACAGTCAAATGCATGCTTTCCCTCAACCTCAGCAGCATCGTGAATATCACGAGCAAGCTGAGATGAAGAAGTGGTCAGATCAATAAGGTATGCGCCCTTCTTAGCAACGCGGATAAGACCATCTGTTGCCAAGTAAACATCTTCAACATCAGTTGGATAACCAACCATGGTAAAGACAACGTCAGCGTCTTTTGCAGCATCTGCCACACTCTCTGCAGCGTGAGCGCCCAACGAGACAAGCTTATGCGCTTTCTCTGGTGTTCTGTTGTAAACAGTAACATCATAGCCAGCAGAAATAAGGTGCTCCGCAATAGGAGCGCCCATAATGCCTGTTCCAATAAAAGCAACCTTTGCATTCTTGCTCAGTGCCATGTATGAGTCCTTTCAGACTGAAATAAATATACAAACTGGGGCCGCTCCAAAGAGCGACCCCATACCTTGTACCCGTTAATTAGATTTACGAACCCTGTTAGCAATTCGGTCAGAAAGCGAAAGCTTCTCGCGGCGATCAGTGCCCCAGAAGACAATAGCTACCATGCCTGGGCCAACGTGAGCACCAATGACTGGTCCTACCTGGCTATGAATAATGGTAAGTCCCTCGCAGCCCTTCTCTTTACGAATCTGAGCCTCAAGCCAATTAGCGTCCTTCTGTGCGTCTGCAGAAATAATGCCAACAGGAAGCGAGGTGTCATGAGAATAGCTATCTCTAAAGTCCTGGATAAGAGACTTGAGTGCCTTCTTACGGCCTCTGCACACTGTCTTGACGGTAAGGGCTCCTGTTGAGTCATAGGTAAGCTCTGGCTTTACATCAAGCTTGCCACCAATATTTGCTGCAGCAGCAGGAATACGACCGCCCGCAGCAAGAGCATCCAAGGTCTCAAGTGTTAAGTAGCCATGTATATAGTTACGCGCATCTGCTGCCCACTCGGCAATCTCTTTTGCCGAGAGACCCTTATTGGCCTGATGTACTGCTTCAAGACCCAAAAGCTGAGCTGCGGACGAAGGTGCACCATTGTCGACTACGTAAATCTCAAAGTCTGGATATTTCTCTCTTACCATATCTGCTGCTTGCTCAGCTGCATAGTAAGATGAAGAAAGCGCAGAGGTAAAACAAAGATATACCGTTGGAGTGCCCTGCTTTGCAGCACGCTCAAAGACCTCGAGGTAATGACCAGGAGTAATTGCAGAGGTGGTGTAGCGCAGCTTTTTGTCTTTGCGCATGCCCTCAAAGAACTCATGTGCACTAATGCTCTTCCAGCCATCATCATAGTGCTCTCCATCTGGTCCCACATAAGGGAACTGGATGATATCAACACCTAGCTGTTCAGCAATTCCTGGAGCAAAGTCTGCGCAGGAGTCCATGATGATTCGAACGTTACTGGGCTTATGATATGCAGCTGAAAGCTCAGTAGGCTCAAGATCTTCAAAGGCAACCTCGCTGATTTCTTCTTCGGCTTTATCTTTTTTATTGAACATCCTGTTCCTCAATCTTAGGTTTGATAATTCCGTATCCACCATTTTTACGATGGTAAATGACATTAGTCAAACCAGTGGAAGAATTAACAAAGACATAAAAATCATGGCCGAGAAGGTCAGTTTGGACAAGCGCCTCCTCTTCCGTCATTGGCTCAAGATCAATGTATTTCTCGCGAACAAGCTGGTCATCAAGATCTTCAGCTGGAATCTCAATGAGATTGGCAAGATCTTCTTGTGTAAGAGCAACTCCGCGCTCAGACTTTACATGATGACGGCGTTCAACAACTTTTGTCTTGTACTTACGCAGCTGTCTGGAAACTTTTTCTGCTGCTTCATCAATAGCCACATACATATCGTCAGAGCTAGCAGTGACACGAACAACATTGTTACGAACAAATACCGTAACCTCAGCTGTCTTTCTATCTGGATTTGATGGGTTTTTGTCTACTCTAAGAACTACATCGCAAGACATAGGAGTGATGTCAAATACTTTAAGAGCATCACCGATTTTCTGATCTACGTGTGTGTGCAAAGCCTCAGAAATGCTTACCTTGCGTCCCGAAATCTTGATGTCCACCATAGGAGCCTCCTATCGGATACACGAGACATCTTCTAACTGATGTCTGTCTAACAACAATACCCATTTGTCGGTCAATCATTCCATAAAAAGTTGAATTGAGCGGTAAACGGTTAGAGACTATTTCTCTTTATGTGCGATTAATTTTGCTCAGAGGAAGATGTAGCTGAATCAGCGCTGGTAGGTTGCGTAGAAACTTCCACAAGACCAGAAATCTTATTGGTAGTTGAGAGGTGTGGTAAGGTGCCAATCCACTTGTTTCTAATAACTCCCTCGACACCGTTAGATTGAATAGCTGAAAGAGCTTGCTGAATTTGTGTAGCGAGAGCTTTGTTACTTGTTGCTACAGAAATACCAATCGTGGATGGAACGTCAACTACACCAACCATAGAAATATCTTTGTTTGCTGCTAAATAAGCACCAGCATATGCATCGCAGGCCACATAATCGATGGAACCATTTTCAAGTGCTTCAAAAGCATCATTTAGGTTAGAAAAACCCTGAACAGACATGCCTGTGAGTACCTGACCCATTGCGCGCTCAGACAAAGAACCCGTTTGAACGCCAACTGATTTTCCACTCAAACTATCAGCGGTAATGTTTGTCTCTGAACCCTTATGGAAAAGAGCTGTTGCATACTCAGCATAACCAGAAATGAGCGTACTTGTTGAGTCTTCACCACTTCTGACATCCATGACAATGTCGCAACCTGCTTGTAGGCCATCTACTGGTCCGTTAACTGATACAAACTTAACGTCTACGCCGAGCTGATCTGCAATTGCAGAAGCTATTTCAACGTCAATTCCCTGCAATGTTCCAGCTTCTGAGGCCACAACCATTGGAGCTGTTACTGACTGAGTACGTAGGCCAACGGTCAAGGTGCCAGCTGTGTGCAGTGAGGAATCAGGAATCTTCTGCTGACGGGCTTCTCGCTTCTCTTGGATTGCCTCTTGCACTGACTTGACATGGAACCATTTATCCAGATCAATGTTGATGGGACCAATGGAGCATCCTGTTAAAACAACAGCAAGTGCTATAAGAAGTAACACCTTAAGAGAACTTTTACCGCGCGTCATCAGAACTCCTTCTTCTATTCAGGCGTCTTTTCAGCTGACCTGGTATTTGACCCCACACTCGCATACTGGAACGTTTGCTTTGCTGCCGCAGCAGCTCCACTAGTAGCTCTCTCGCCTGCGAGACCCTTTGTCTCTTTGATATAACAGGCGGTATGGCTTACTTCTAGGACGAGCCATGATCGTTTACGTGCGCACACGCAAACTTACGTGGATCCCTTTGACCTCGTCTGTCATGGACTAAAAGCTCACAGAGAACTTCGCAACCACAGACCTGAAAAGACTTATCAAGTATAGCCGTTTGCAACCATAGGTAACTCACCATACGCGAGCTAATGCGCCTACGGTTACAGAATGCACGCCTGCGGCACAAAGTACCCTTGTAGCTTCTCTGATTGATGCTCCCGTAGTTACAACATCATCTAAAAGTAAAATATTTGATTGATTAACCGGCACAGTACAAGCAATACTTCCTTTCAAATTTATTTGCCTTTGAGCGGATGAAAGCGTTCTTTGGTCCTTTGCATGAGGACGTATAAGCACGTCATACAAAGGCAAGCCTGTAAGCTGGCAAAACGATTGAGCTACAAGTTCCATATGATCAAAGCCTCTGCGCGCGTACGCTTCTGCAGTTGCTGGAATAAAGGAAACGCCATCAATTTTTGAACTATCAAAGCGAGAGGTACCGTCACGAGCTTTCCATGCTGAGGCTTCTTCAAGCGCACACAATAGAGCTGCAGCAATTACCGGCACCAGTCGAAGCTCGTGTCCATCCTTAAGCGTCAAGATCAACCGTGCGGGAGGGCCCTTAAATCCCATGGCACAAATGACCGCTCTACTCTCCCACTGAACAGGTCGTTTCTTTTTATCTGCACACTCTGAACAAACAAGCTTCCCGTATGGAGCACCGCAATTAGGACATGCCCACTGCTGAGAAATCCATGGCAGCTTTGCCCGACACTCATCGCAGAGGAGCTGGCCGGGTTTCTCGCACACAACGCAGCGCGTAGGAGCAAGCAGCTCAAGTGTTGAGTTTGCCGTTGCAGTAAGGATAGATGTAGGTTGCATTTTTACCCCCAAATCTGGGGGCTGACAGTGAATACAGTCTAGATCAAAGGTCGCAAAATGGAAGGCATTTTAGGTAAACGGAAAAAGATGGCTTATCTAAAGCTCCTACCAGTGAGATTGTATTTTGTGAGGATTCGGCTAACGGATGTTTGCCACGGAAGCCATAACAAAATCAAAAAAACAAGCGTTGCTACGCCGTGCGTTAGATCAAGCGGAATTGAAGCCGCAAACGCGAGAAGAGCGGATTCAAGCGTTAAAGGATGTACAAATCCAATAACAAAGTACACGTTCATTACAAGGCCAAAGAATGGTCCGGATATAAATGCCCAAATCATAAGCAAGAAAGGTGGAAGTTTGTGGGGTTTCTCGCTTTGTTGGACGGATGTGCGTTTAGAAGATGCAGGGCAAGCTGAGGTGAAAGTTGCAAGAAGGCCTCCCAGATAGCCAACAAGCCCCCACGCATACATCTGCCATGGCGTCCACGAGCCCTGGCCAAAGAAAACGTTTGAAAGAAGCGCAGATAAGGCACCTACTAAAAAGCCCGCATGCCTGCCAAGAAACGCTCCCGCGAAGATAGCAACTGCGGAAACAGGCTTTACGTACGCGAGTGGCGCAAAGGCAATTCTTCCCGCAGCACCTAAGGCGCTAAAGACGGCAGTAGGTACCAAATTGGCAACTGAAGGCTTCTTTGCCTCAAAACTTAACATAAATAATGCAACTGAAATGATCGCTAAAATAATTGAAGATACCGCGGTAAAATCGGGAAAATATATCATTTCAACAGCAAGAATAATAGGCGTAGCAAAGAGTGCCATAACCTCTAAGACTATTGATAACGTGTGCCGATTATCCACAAGAACCTCACGCTTACCGTCAAAATAAAAATATCGAGAAGGTCTATCTTATTTTGGCATAAGATGATTTGAAACTACAACAAGGAGGTCTTCATGATCTATCTGGGAAACTTTAGCTACAACGACGAGCTTGACTCTTCGGACAACTACTGTCTTATGCCTTGTATTGTTGAGGCAGATTCCACAGATCACGCGCTTGAGCTTTTCTCGGAGCACCTCATTGAGGTTGCAAATTCATCTGACCTGCTCGACGGCGCAAAAGAGATTTTCTTGGATTCTATTGTTGAGCTGGGAGAAGTTCCTACCACTCCTCTGATTGCTCAGTGGCAAAAGATTATGCCTGCAGGAGTTGGTCTGTGCAGCATTACCAGCGCTCTTCCTACACTTGAGTTTGATGATGAGACGGCCAATGCCTACGGCTTCAATGAGCATACTCACAATCATGAGGAAGATGAAGAGGAGCATGAACACGAGGAGTTTGGCGACATCAACGATCTTGACGATGAGCTTCTTGAGGAGCTTGGCCAGGATGAGGAGCCGTTCTTAAGGTTCTAGCCACCTACTCCGCCGACCATACCCAAGAGTTCTCAAAGAATTCTGAAGTTGGCTCTGTCAGAGAAATCTGGCCATCAAATACTAAAGAAACGTTATCAGCAACGCGCGATATCAACTGCATATCGTGCGTTGCTATTACTATGGTTGCACCTTCTGACTGTGCACGAGAAAGCAAATTGACAACAGCATCTTTGGTTGGGGCATCCAAGCCTTTTGTTGGCTCGTCAAGAATAAGCAGACGCGCTTTTGTAAGCAGCACTTTTACGAGGGCTAAGAGTTGCTGCTGTCCACCAGACAGATCGTATGGATGAGAAGACATAAGCTTCTGATATGTTGTTCGCGAAAGAAGTCCCGAAGCTTCCAGAAGCTCCTGAACATCCTGATCAGAATAGGCGCCACTTTGTTGCCACTGGACAAGCTCCTCGCCCACACTTTGGCAGGTAAAGAGCAGATTGGGATCTTGTGGAATGTATCCTTGGGATTGCTGGAGCTGGTTGTAAATATGTCCACGCCTTGGACGGAGAACACCTGCTGCAAGCTTTAGCAGCGTTGACTTACCTGAGCCATTGCCGCCTACGAGCGCACGAATTTCTCGCCCCGTGACCTCAAGCGAGCACTTGCTGAGTACCAGCTGATCACTCTGCGGATACGCAAACGTCACAGCGCTGAACTCGAGCACGGGCGAGCTGTCGGCCGCGGTGGATGCTTGGTTTGGCGCGGAGCTGCGAGGACAGAGCGCCTGGCGAGAAGAGCTGTCTGCTTGGAGCGCATCGGGTTTCTCGCCACCGAGGCTGACGTGCGCGTCAGCAAGGTACTCGAACGCGGCAACGTCGTGGGTGGCAACAAGCACGGCAACGTTGAGCTCGCGGGCCACTCGCTCCAGGAGCGCGGTGAAACTCTTCTGCGCAAACGGGTCCAGCTGCGAAGTTGGCTCATCCAGCAAAAGCAGCTTTGGCCGCATGACAAGCGCTGCAGCAAGGGCCACTAGCTGCTGTTCTCCCCCGGAAAGCTCGTTACAGCGCTTGTGCAAAAGCGATTCCATGCCAAAGAAACTGACCGTCTCAAAAATACGTCGGCGCATTTCTTTCTCTGAAACGCCTCGATTTTCCAGGCCAAAAGCCAGCTCTTTCAAAGGTGTCTCACACACAAGTGCTTGTGAGGTGGCTTGTGGCACAAATGCAATGGTGTCTACGGATTGCGCCTGCGTCATCGTAGAAACCTCTTGGCCGCAAACAATAATTGAACCATCACGTCTACCTTGAGGCGCAATCTCGGGCTTGATAAGGCTCAAAATGGTGGACTTGCCTGAACCAGTTGGTCCCAGTAAAAGACTAATTTGACCAGCACAAACCTCACAGGAAAAATCTTCTACGACGTTGCGGTCTGGAGTTAGAGCATACGCAAACGAGAGATTTTGAATAGCAAGAACTACTTCTTTACTAACTGAAGTAGTAAGTGAATTCTGAATATAGGAAGAATGCTCACTCATACAGACTGCTCCCATAAGACAGTATCAATACGCACAAAAATTGCTGGTAAAACGGTAAACAGCACTACGCCCAGATACCAAAAGCTCACTTGGAACTCTGGCATAGTAGGATAAAACTGCCAGGCTTGTACCAGCATATACAAAGAAACCGCAGCTATAACGCTTAAGAAAGTAAATACCAGCAACGCCACAGTATCATAGGCGTCAAGCACTTCAGCGCTCCATCTACTCCTGTGCCCTGCCATCCCCCAACCTCGAGACACGATAGACTGAAACGTACTCATCGACTTCTCCAGTGCGCTCATGCACACTGCGTTAATGGTGGCAGCTGATTGCACAATAGTTTTTCTCGCGCTCAAAAGACGGCTTTGACTTGGAACACGGCTTTGCTGATGTGACTGCACAGCAGAATCACACCTTCTAGCTGCGGTATTTGCTGACTGAATTTGACGGGCTGTTGTCAGATCAGAAAGTAGTTGTGGCATAAGCTGCACAGAAAGACTCAAGACCAGCTGCAATCCCGGAAAGCGCACGCTTGATCGCTGTAACATCTCGAGCGGCGATACTACTGCAAATAGGCACTCAAGCCAGCTCAAAGTACTTACGAGCACAAGACCCGAGGTAGCCCCGTACACCAGACTTTCTGCGTACAGTTGCGTGTGACCAAAAGAATACAAAACGGTAGATCCAGATGCCGAGAAAAACGGATTAATTATCGCCATCAATATAATAATTGGAGCATACCAAACAAGCTGTTTAACAGCATGTTTGGTGTCAAACAACTGAATTGTACAAAGCTGCGCTCCTAGAAAAGCAATCAGTGCACAGAGAGGTTGAAAAGAAAATGCGGCAAGTGCTACCTCACATCCAAACAGTACAACCGTAGCAAGTGGATGAAGGCGAGAAAAGCTTGTGCGCGCGAGATTCATTAGTTCACCGCGTTAACGTACATCCAAACAACCGAATCGCCATCATGCAGAACATATGCATCAGACGTGTAGTTAGGCTGAACACCGTTAACTGAGTATACCCAGCCGCTCTGTGGACCGTGGTCACGCTCTGCAAGCCCATTAATAGCCGCAACGTACATACCAAACGACGTGCTACGTGCATTTACCCCGGCTCCACTTGCAAGCAACGCATCATAGACTGACGTACCCTCTTGCACCTGGAGGTTGACGGTAAATGAAGACCCTTTGGCTGCAGAGCCGTCAACCGTAACACTTACAGAAAGCGCATTATTCTCTTTACGAGGAGCAGCTACTGCGTTTGTTGAGTTGCTGGAGTTAGAAGGCTCCGACGTGTTCTGACCAGAAGAATCTTGGT
>CALIZK010000146.1:0-2256 GCA_938028635.1 uncultured Atopobium sp. | reverse complement strand
TAAGTTTTCATCCCCAACTAAACGGGTTTTTTACCTTTTTCGGCACATAATTTTAGGCGTGAAAGTTACGTATTCATGGCAATGAATTAATTGGACAAGTTATTCAAAATTCTGCATCAAATATTGGGAACTGCTTGTTAGTCAGAATTAACGCAGAAAAATAGAGAAGCATGACATTAAAATGGCGGGCAAAATCGTGGAAAGCGATTCGCAACGCGGGAAAAGCGTACTGCTCGTATAGTTGACGTCATCACGCCGCGTTTCCGTCAGCCGCAGCGTGTAACTCGCGCTTAGTTGACGCTATCACCTCGCGAAGTCGTCCGCGCCATCGCGTCTCGCGCCTGACGTTTCATGGCGAGACTGTGTCAAATTCCTGCAGACCACAAGGTAGAGCACGTTAGAGTACAATGGTTTGTACAAAAAAGTAACTTCGAAGAGGTAGGTGCCCATACATTCGATGGACATTGCGTTAAGTATTGGAATAACTCTGCTGCTTACCCTGGTAAACGGCTTCTTTTCTGCGGCTGAGATGGCCATTGTCAGCTCTCGTCGCGCGGCGCTTGAGGCAGACGTAGACGAGGGCGATCCAAGAGCCTTGGCTGTCATTGACATTGCCACTGATCGCGGATATTTCCTCGCAACAATTCAGGTTGCAATTACCCTGGTAGGCTTTGCTTCCTCAGCATTTGCTGCAACAAGCCTTTCTGAGCCATTTGGCACTTGGCTCATTAGCATTGGTGTCCACGCTGACCTTGCGCTTCCTTTAGCTGTCGTGGTTATTACGCTGATTGTTTCGTTCTTTTCCGTGGTCATCGGTGAGCTGGTTCCAAAGAGCATTGGCCTAGCAAACTCCGAGGCAGTGGCCAAAGTAGTTGTCGGCCCCATGAAGGCGTTCATGCATATTGCGCGCCCACTCGTGTTCATCACGTCTGCCTCGGCAGATGCGGTTACTACGCTGATGGGCGTTGACACAACCAACGATCACCAAGAGGTCACCGAGGAAGAGCTCCGCTACATCGTCAAGGATTCCGAGGACCTCTCTGAAGAAGAAAAATCTATGATCCACGAGGTCATCGAGATGGGCGACACCGTTGTCCGTGAGGTAATGGTCCCGCGCGTTGACATGACCGCCATGGAAGACACCGCAACTATCGCCGAGGTTCTGCGCGTCATGCGCCAAACAGGTTTCTCGCGCATCCCTATCTACCACGAGAATATCGATCGCATCGTGGGCATCGCTCACATCAAAGATTTGCTGGAGCCGGCGCTTGACCAGCACGATAGTGACGAGAAGATCGCGCGCTTCGTGCGTTCCGCTGACTACGTACCCGATACCAAAGACATCATTCCACTGCTCACTGAGATGCAGACAAGCCGCGATCAGATGGTCATCGTTGTTGACGAGTACGGCGGAACTGCGGGTGTCATTACCGTTGAGGACATCGTCGAGGAGATTGTCGGCGAGATTGAGGATGAGTTTGATCCGGACAACAAGTACCTGACGCAGCTCTCTGATAGAGAGTGGCTGGTAGATGGTCGTTTCTCGCTCAATGATGCAGCTGAACTTGGATGGCCGGTTGGGGAATCCGAGGAGTACGAGACTATCGCGGGCTTTGTGCTGGATTTGGCAAATCATCTGCCTCGTCCAGGTGAGGTTTTTGAGAAGGATGGCTACGTGTTCCGTGTGCAGTCGATGCGTCGTCGCCGACTATCTTTGTTGCGTGTAATTGCCCCAGAACCACAGGTAGACGGTGAATTTGAGCCAGCCGGCGAAAACTCTGACACATCAGAAAATGAATAACTAAAAGAATGATTACAATAGAGTGAACCAATAGAAAGAGGTTGAAATGGCGCAGTTGATTTCTATCAAAAAAGTTGTGGTAGGACCCAAAAACTTGACCGCTACCGTTGAGTTTTCGGCTAAAGCGCCACGTTTGACCTCAGAAAACGCTGAGGCAACCGAGCGCGTGCTTGAGCTTTTGCCCGGTCTCTCCGAGCACCTGTGCTTGGGCGACGCCGACGCTCGCTTTGGCCTTGTTGCCAAGGACACCGAGGTTGCGCACCTGCTTGAGCACGTAACCGTCGAGCTCCTGGCCCTGACCAACCTCGCGGGAGACGTTGCTTCGGGCAAGACTTCCCTGGTAGATTCCCGTCGCGGCCTCTACGAGATCATCCTCGCATGTCCAGATGACGTGCTGGTTGCAGCCTCGCTTTCCAGTGCTGTATGGCTCCTTAACTGGGCATATGGCAACCAGG
>CALIZK010000145.1:0-19124 GCA_938028635.1 uncultured Atopobium sp. | reverse complement strand
ACGTTCGCGTACAGGACGATACGTCATTCCTGCCTGACAGAATCTGCAGCCACGAGCACAGCCACGCTGAATCTCTAGAGCCAGCCTGTCCTGAACAATCTCGGTATACGGAACAATGCGCTGCGCAACAGGGTCTGTCACTGAAAGATCTGGCAGGCAACGCTTATAAACCACGCTTGGTGCGCTACTTCCCTCTTTAGGAACCGCATATCCCCAGCGTGTTGAGGTATTATCGTGCACAATCTGATAAAGCGACGGTACGTAGACACCTTGGATCTCAGACAACCTCTGCAAAGTCTCTTGGCGAGAAACTCCGTCAAGCTTGGAAGTTCTCACGCACTCGCACATCTCTACCAGCGCTTCTTCGCCGTCGCCTAATAGAATTGCATCAAAGAGCGGGGTCACTGGCTCTGAGTTCCAAACAGAAGGACCGCCACCAAAAATAAGTGGGTCCTCTTCATCACGTTCTTCAGCGAGCAATGGAATGCCTGCTAAATCAAGCGTTTCTATAATATTGGTTGCGATCATTTCATGCGCAAGGGTGAAGCCCACTACATCAAAAGATGCTAAAGGCGCAGCACCCTCCAACGAAAGTAGAGGCACATTGCGCTTGCGCATCAAAGCTGCCATATCGACCCAAGGCAGATAGGCGCGCTCACAAGAAATATGAGGCGCCTTATTCAAAGCGTTATAGAGAATGGCAATGCCCAAATTAGGCTGACCCACCTCGTACACGTCAGCGTAAACCATACAAACGTGAAAAGGGCCCTCTTGCTCCTCTACTGCTCCCCACTCGTGATTTAAGTATCTTGAGGGTTTCTCGACATGCGGAAGCATGGGCTCAATGAGATGGAAGAGATTTTCTCGTTTGACACGCACGATAGTCTACTTTCTATCTTTTGGCGAGGGACTGTGTGGTTGCTATCTCTACGGTATTTGATTGTGAATTTGTATCTGCTGTTGCGCTTGCATCTGTAGAAGCACTCGAAGTGCCGGTTTTGGTAGAAGAATCAGCTGCTACCTCATTGCGTTTCTCGGCAATTTTGCGAGCATACGCGTGAATGACGCGAGCAGTAGTGTGAGTACCTGCGTACCCCATGCCAGCCTTAAGCGCCCAGCCAAATCCTGGAACTGTGCCTGCGACCGTGCGTGCAACCGTACGGTATCCAAAGCCCGCACCCACAACGCCGAGAAGTTCGGCGATGGTTTCAACACTCATATTGATGTTATAGGCGGCGGTAATATCAAGTGCCAGCCTAATCTGGCGCGCAGTCATCAGCGGCATATCAGAGCCAGGAACAAACGCCACAGCTCCAATAGCTGCATTTTCTTTAGCGCAAGCAGCTGTTATCTGTTTGACCACTTGAGTTCTACAAAGAGGATACGCTGCCGCAAAAGAGACTGATTTTTCTGTTGCAGTTGCAATCCATGAAGAGAGTCGATCAAAGAGCACTTCTTCAGTGGTACCCGCAATAATACTAATAAGCCCTGTGTTATAGAGCGTATCAGCAATTTGTTGCGCTTCAACTGCAGACTCTACAACCACCGCACAAGGAATTGAATGACTTACCAACATGGTAAGGGCGTCCTCGTACTGTGATGTTGGCGTAGGAATAATCACCGCAATATCAGGAATAGCAGCATTCTTTCCCGTGCGACCAATACCTCCAGAAACAAACGAAACACCGTCGGCAAGTTTAGAGACGCGCACCGTTGCATCTGTTCTCTCTGGCATAAAATACGAATGTACAGCCAGGATTACCTCTTCAGAAGCAAGGGAATCAACGTAGATATGCGTATAAGTTGGCTCTAGAGATGAAAGCGACCCGCGGAATTCTTGTAATACAGAGGTAGCAAGTTTGCCCAAGCTGTTTCTTTTTGCCATGGCTTATGCCGCCTTTGTTCTATGTCTGTAAACAGACTGGACAATTCCTACAGAAATGAGCTGGGCAATCATCGATGTTGATCCAAAGCTGATAAAAGGCAATGGAATACCGGTAATAGGCATGATACCAATACACATGCCAACATTCTGTAAAACCTGGAACGACCACATGGCTGCACAACCAACAAGTACCAGCTTAGAGAAGGTATTCTCGGTCTTCATGGCAAACAGAATGGTTGCAAAAATCATCCATGCAAAAAGTGAAAGCATAATGAATGCACCAAGAAAGCCAAATTCTTCTGAGAAGAGTGCAAAAACAAAGTCTGTGTGTGCCTCTGGTAAGAATCGTCCACTTGCCTGCGTAGCATTACCTGGTCCTTTTCCAATAAAGCCACCAGAACCTACGGCAATCTTTGCCTGTTGCAGGTTATAGCCGTCTCCCGACGGATCAACGGAAGGATCCAAGAAGACGGTAAGACGCTTCATCTGGTACTCCTTAAGAATGTGAGGAATACCAGGAATCATAGAAGTCACAACAACAAGAGCAACGACAGCAATGAGCAAAAGAACGGTCACAAGAATCCAAGAACGTTTTGCACCAGAGCAAATGATGATGGTGGCTCCGATAACCAAAATAATCAGGCCAGTTCCCAGGTCAGGCAAAAGCATAATGGAGCCGAATGGAACCATCAATGTTCCACAAAGCTTTACATAGTCTCTGAGCGTTTCTACCTTACCGTTATACTGAGCACACACCGAAGCCATAAGGAAGATTGTGACAATCTTTCCCAGCTCAGACGGCTGAAATCTAAATCCAACAAGTGGGATATTAACCCAACCAGTCATACCCTTAACCGAAACGCCAAAGCCTGGAATCTTAGGCAAAATCATCAACACAACTACGCCGACAAGCAGCACATTTGTCATATTTGAAAGTGCTCTGTAGTCATAGCGCCACATAAGTGTGGCAAAAACAAGGCCCAAACCAATACCCAGAAGGTGCCTAGGAAAACTAGCTTCGGCAATGTTCATCGATGCGGTCCAGATAACCACAATACCAATGAGGACGAGAAGAGCCGCGGGAACAAGCTGCGCAAGATAAAGATTGTTCAGGATATTCTTGCCAGTAAGTCTCTCTTTCTTAGCAAGACCGCCTGAAGGAATACCTCCACGCCTTCTAAAGGGAGAGTTTATTCTCTGTTTTGTAACTGCAGATGAATCAAGTGCCATGGGTTTCTCGCCTCCTTACCTACCAACGTTATCTGGCTGATTATAAATTGCACCAAAGACGTCTCGAACAATATACATACCAGAGCTAGCACCAGCAGGTGCACAATCAAGGTTTGCAGCAACAACGTACTGAGGCTTATCGGCTGGTGCATAGCCAACAAACCAACCAACGGGCTCGCCAATAGACTGCTGCTCAGCAGTACCCGTCTTACCACAAACAGTAACATCCAGATTGGTCCAGTGGATAGTCTGAGTAGCTGACTCCTCGTAGACAACGCCATACAGGCCACGAGCAACAATGTCTCGGTGCTCGTCTTTTTCTTCTGGCGTCAGAATGACCTCGTTTTTGTACTCAATAACAGAGCCGTTACCGTTTCTGGCGTTAATGCTCTTTAACACGTGTGGCTTATAAATAGGACCGCGATTTGCAACACCACAATAAGCATTTGCCATCTGAAGGCAGGTTACCAAAAGATCGCCCTGTCCAATTGCAAGGTTACAGTTGTCGCCGCCCTGCCACTTACGAGCATCATCGGGTGAGCTGGTAAAGTAATTCCACTTCCACTCTGCATCAGGAACGCGGCCAGACGCCTCTTCTGGAAGGTCAATACCAGAGAGTGCACCAAGTCCAAAGTCACGGAATGTTTCTTGCATGCCCTCTGGATGATCGTTGTTGTAGAAGAAGCCCTTACCAATCTCATAAAAAACAATGTCGCAAGAGTTGGTAATACCGGTAATCAGATTAACGGTGCCGTGACCAGAAAGAAGCCAGCAGTGCATGCCGTACTGCTCGCCAAAACCAGTCCAGAAACCCGTGCAATACCAGCTGGAATTTCCGTCACAAATGCCGTATTTGAGTCCAGCAAAGGTAGTAAGTGCTTTGATGGTAGATCCAGATGGATACTGTCCAGCAATTGCACGATTCATCAGCGGATAGTTTGCCTCTTCAGAAGAAAGCATATCCCAGTCAGAACTGGAAATGCCTCCAACAAACATTGAAGGTGAATACGTTGGATAGCTTGCCATAGCAATAACTTCACCGTTGGTGCAATCAAGCGCCACCACACTTGCACTGCGACCTTGGAAGTCTTGTGATCTAACGGTATTGATAACACTGACAAGGGATGCTTCTGCTGCTTTTTGGATGTTTGCATCAATGGTCAAAACAACATCTGAGCCGCTCTGAGGAGCAATAGACGTTGAGTGAGATAAAACATTACCAGCAGCGTCAACATATACCGTTTGTTCACCACGAACACCCTGAAGAGCGGACTCGTACTGATACTCAACACCCGTTTGTCCCACGATATCGCCGTGGGCATACACAAAGCCGCCATCCGCAGTTTTACTGCTTTCAAGCTGCTCTTGTGTAACAGTTCCGGTGTAACCAACAACATGAGCTGCAAGAGAACCGTTTGGATAGGCTCGCTGGGTGCGCTCCTCAATTGAAACGCCATCAAGCAAAGCGCCATGAGCGTAAATATAGGCAACTACGCGCCTAGAAACGTCTACAGAAACCGTGCGAAGCGCTTGAGCACCATCAGAGGTATCCATGATTTTTCTGCGCACCGCCAACATAGGCATACCCAAGAGGTTAGCAAGAATCTGCAGCTTAATGTAGTCTTCTGCAACGTCTGCTCGAGCTACTACCGTTGGACTTGGCCTGTTGGTAACAATCTCCACGCCATTTCTGTCCAAAATACGACCGCGAGGAGCTGCGGTAGTAACGGTGCGCGTACGGTTTCTCTCTGCTTGCTCGGTGTAGTCAGCTGACGATAAGAGCTGCATGGTCCAAAGCCTGCCAATAAGCACGGCAAACATGCCGCCAACAGCAATTGCAAATCCGATAAGTCTGGACGAGAGGGTCTTCTCGGCAGAGCCGTCAGAACCACCAGACGCCTTGGGAGCGCCGCCGCCAATATCAAAGGTAAACGGCGAGTCTTTTCTACCAAAGGTGAGGTAAACAATAATCAAACCAATTGCTGCAACAGCGCAACAAGCAAGGATAACAAGGGTGAAATTCATACTAACCCCTTATTTAAGGCGCTGTGGAGCTCGGTGAGATCCGCGGTAGAGCGAAGTTCCACCCAAAGATGAATGAGACCTTTGGGAATGAGAAAGTACATAGAAAACAGGAAGCGCTGCCAAAATGGTAAACAGCATGGTGGGGAAAGACTTAAACAGCAGCCCCTCAAAGAAGTTGCCACCAGAGCCAATCAAAGAATTAATGAGTTGATACATAAAGGTGACACCAAAAGTTTGAAGGGCAACAAAGCCCATAGAGGTACCAAAATTGCCAGAGATTCTGTCTCTTACCTCTTGGCCCATGAAATAAGAACTGACCACAAGCAGGAGTGCCATAAGGCCAATAGGATTAGCAGAAGTCAAATCATAGATAAGACCAGCAATAAAGCCGCATATCACGCCGGTTTTACCACCATATCTCAGCGCAATAGCTGCCGAGAAAATAAGTGCAAAATTGATAACTCCCCCACCAAAAGAAACCTGTGGTGTAAGCATAATCTGCAAAATGAAGCAAACAACAGCAAGAACGGCGATGCTGCGTGTGTTTTTATTTCTATCAGAAACCTGCATGCATCCCCCTTAATCTGTTCTTCCGCTGTTATGTTGTGTAGTACCCGTTGGAGCAGCAACTGTTGCATTCTGCTGAGTGTTTGTTGTGTTGTTTGTTGAACCGCTGCCAGTAGAACCGCTCGATGAAGACGTAGAAGATCCGTCTTTTGAGTCTTTATCCTTACCGTCTGAATTAGTTGCAGTTGGAGTGTTTTGCTTATCTGCCTCAGCAATATCATCTGCGGTAGCTTTTTGCTCCTCAGAAAGAGACGTGATAACCATTACCTCCTCGTTAGTGCTGACATTTCCATAAGGCTCAACAACAATGGTGTAATAGAGCGATCCTGGAGCTGCCTCAACGCTGGTAACCTTACCTAGAGGAAGACCCTTAGGGAATACGCCACCAAGACCGCTGGTAACAACTGTATCGCCTACGGCAACCTTCTGGTTGGTGTTGATGAGGTTAAGAGTAATCTGTCTTGACGCAGAACCCATAAGCATGCCTTGAGCTCGACTACTTTGAACCATAGCAGCCACACCGCTCTTCTCGTCAGTAATAAGACGAACGGTAGAAGTTGTAGGACCGCACTCAATAATCTGGCCAATAACGCCGCCGCTATCAACAACAGGCATGCCAACAGCCAGTCCAGACGAAGTTCCCTTGTCAATCACAATGGTGTTATTGAACGAGTCAGTAGAACCAGAGATGACACGAGCGCCCGTAGACTGCAGGTTATAGGTATTTTTGAGGTCGAGAAGACCCTGCAGACGCTGCGTGGACTGATTTGTCTCTTCTAGCTCTGCATTTCTTGAACGCAACTGCTCATTTTCTGCCTTGAGGTCAGAAAGCGTTTGCTGGTCAGCTGTTAAGTTACTAAAAATGTTACCAATGCCCTGGAAAGGCATGGCAATAGCAGAACCCGCCATTCTAAAAGGCATGGTAATAGTAGAGAACCCACCTCGAACCATCTCGAGCGGTCCTTCTGTACCCATACGAGCGCTGACCGTCAATAACACAATTGAAAGCAGCGAAAGAATAATAAAACTACGGCCACCCGTATGCTTATTATTGTTAGATCCAAGGCCTGTTGAAGCACCCTGGATCTGATGAGACAATGGCATATTTATTGGCCTGCACTCTGAACAAATCCACCGGACAATGCGTTAGCCTCAAGAACCTTTGCACAACCGGTAACAACATTTTCTAACGCGGTTGGGCTTACGTTAACGGGAACGCCAGTCTCTTCACGAAGTCTTTGATCAAGACCGCGAAGCATTCCGCCGCCACCGGTAAGCAAAATACCGTAGTACATAAGATCAGATGCAAGATCTGGTGGAGTCACATCAAGCGCATCTTTGACAGCCTTGGTGACCTCGTCAAGAGGACGATCAAGTGCGCGACGAATCTCTTCTGACTCGATACGAACAGTCTTTGGAAGACCACTCATGACGTCACGACCGTTTACCTCAACGTCAAGCTCTTCTGCAAGAGGAGCTGCTGAGCCAACCTTAATCTTGATGTCTTCTGCGGTACGCTCACCAATAGAGAGGTTGTAAGCATCACGAACATGCTCAAGAATAGTTTGATCAAACTCGTCACCTGCAGTTCTGATGGACTGCGAGACAACAATACCGCCCATGGAGATAACAGCAACCTCGGTAGTACCGCCACCAATGTCTACAACCATAGAACCTGTAGGGTCCTCAATTGGAAGGTCTGCACCAATAGCTGCAGCCATAGGCTCTTCAATCAAGAATGCCTGGCGAGCGCCTGCCTGAATAGTTGCTTCAAAAACAGCGCGTTTCTCGACAGATGTAACGCCAGAAGGAACGCAGACAACGACGCGTGGACGTGGTGACCAAGGATATTTACGCTCACGCGCCTTCTCGATGAAGTAACGAAGCATGACCTCAGTAACATCAAAGTCTGCAATGACGCCGTCTTTAAGAGGGCGCTCTGCAATGATGGAGCCAGGAGTACGGCCAATCATGCGCTTTGCATCAGCGCCAACGGCCAAAACGCGGCTCTCGCTTTTATCGATTGCAACAACCGATGGCTCATTGATGACAATACCCTGACCACGAACTGCAACAAGAGTGTTTGCAGTTCCCAGATCGATGGCTAGGTCTCCGCCATATTCTCCGAAGAGCGAATCGAAGATAGACATGATATCCAATCAAACGTGCTACGCGTGTGCGTAATAATCCTGCAGAAAGAACGGTTAAAACAGTTTAGTACTAGTTACCAGACTTTGAAGAGCTGGAGGAACTATTGGAGGAATTTGAGGAGTTAGATCCATTAGTTCCAGAGGTAGTTCCCGAGTTAGAACCGTTGGTACCAGAAGTTGTACCGGAGTTCTGATTGTTCTGGCTGACATACGAAGTGGTAACGCTTGCCACCTTCCAGCCAATACCATCACGAACAAGCTCAATGGTGTAGTCAACGTTTCCGCCGTTAGAAAGGCTGACAGAAGCGTTTACTGTTGAGTGAGTCATGCTCTGGTCAACACCGTTGATGGTGACAGCAGAGCTTGATGGCAGGCTGTTAGAAATCTGCTGAAGCGTGGTGCTAGAAACAGAGCTAGAGACATAGCGACCAATATCGGTACCCTGTGCCTTAGCGTTGAAAATGTCCTGAACAACAGACTGCTGAGTTGGCCATCCATAGCCACGGTAATAAGCATAACCAGCACCACCAACAGCCAAAATAAGCAAAATAAGAATAGTGATGAAGACCTTAAGGCCGGTATGGCGATGCTTACGCCTAATCTTCTTATCCTTCTTATCCTGCTCAATAATCTCCTGCTCAGTAATCTGGAAGAAGCCAGTGTCTTCTGCAGAAGGGATGAGCTCGCCGGACATACCTGTAGGATCCAGTGGATCATAGGCACCATAGCCAGCTGCCTGAAGGAAGGCATCAGTCTCAGATGGCTTACCAGAAGTCATTGCAGTAATAGCCCTGCGTGCTGCATCAAAAGCAGACTGCTGCTGATTAGACAGAACAAAGCTACCGTCTGCAGTAGCGTGGGTAAAAGCATCAACTGCCTCAGACATGCGATTTGCTGCAACGTATGCAAGACCAAGATCTGCATAAATCTTATTGGAATTATCCAGAGGATTAGCAAAATCAAGAGCGGTACGATATGCCTCAACAGCATCAACAGGCCTGTTCAGACCCATGAAGCATGCGCCTAGGCTGCAAAGTGCTGATGAAGGATTAGGGTTCTTCTCGTCAACTGCAGCGTTTCTGTAAGCAATGCCGGCGTTGCGAATATCACCGATCTTCTCGTATGCAGAACCAAGAGCAAGCTGTGCCTTATAAGGAGTTGCATAAGAGGTGTCCTGGACAGCGTTAGTAAGGGCAGCAATAGCCTCCTGTACCCTACCAGCAGCCAGAAGCGCGCGACCCTGATTAGTAGAGAGAGCGCCAACCTTGCCGTAGGATGCGTCAGCAAGAGCGGACTTGTAAGCAGAAGCTGCGGAATCAAACTGTCCAAGCTTCATATAAGCGTTTCCAAGAAGGTGGTCAATCTGACCGTTTACCTCGCCTGGCTCTTTAGCCACATCAAACTGACTGATAGCTACAAACCAGTCGCCCTGATCATATGCAGATTTACCTAACTCAAATGCCTGTTGATTCACAATATCCTCCAAGAGTCTGTGCGACTTGGCTTTAAGCGTTTTCAATTCTAATGGAATTGACGATATCGCCAACCTTTAACTGGGAAATGACATCCATTCCCTCGATAGTTGTGCCAAATACGGTATATCCAGAATCCAAGCCATGCTGTGGACCAAGACAGAAATAGAACTGAGAACCTGCGGAGTTTGGATCCTGAGAACGAGCCATAGCAAGGGCACCGTCAACGTGGGAGTTGTTAGGATTTGTGGTGAACTCCTCTTTGATGCGATAACCAGGACCACCGGTACCAGGAATTCCGTCAGGACCAGGATTACCAAACACAACATCCTCAACACTCATCTCACGAGTGTTTGGGTCTCCACCCTGAAGAACAAAGCCAGGGACAAGACGATGGAACTTGGTATCGTCATAGAAGCCAGACTCTGCAAGCTCGCAGAAGTTTGCCACATGAATAGGTGCGCCCTTACCGTCAAGCTGAACCTTAATGATTCCCTTGTTGGTATCAAAGACGGCAACCTCAGTACCAGTAACCTGGCGCTCTGGTGTATACAATGGATCAAGTCCAAACATAATTCCTCCAAGCTTCTTTACATCTAAGAGAAGAAAAAACGCGAGAAACCCTTAGTAATAAAGAACATCTTTTCTAACCTAATTATTTTACCAGTATGATGAGATTTTTGAAATTAAAGCAGCTGAACGGTAGAGATTTACTGCTTTTGTGGCTTCCAATTCACGTAATTTTCATCAAAAAGTTTCTGGTATGAGCTGGAGCCGCTGGAGTCTCTGATGTTATCAACTGGCGCCAAGATGTTGTCTTTGTCCTGAGAAGGATTGTTAGAAGCAACTGAACGCTTCCATCCTTCACTCAAAGCATCGGAGCGATTACGAAGCCAGTTACCTAGTTTAGTGAGATTTTCGATAGTCTGACGATAGTTTCCGTTGGAGTCATCAAGACTAGAAAGGTCAGAGATGACGTTACTAATATCCAGGGAAATCTGCTCTGCTTCCTGTTGAGCATCAGCACGCTCCTGATCAGAGCCAGTAATAGCAAGCTGATCAAAGGTCTTCTCGTTATCATCAAGGCGCTTTGAGAGGTCTCCAAGCTTCTGATAATCACTATCAAGTGCGTCAAAAACAGCATCCGAACTTGTATTTTGCTGAGTTGCACTAGTGTCTTGACCCGTAAGGTGCGTAACAGGAGTGGTGGTAGGAGTAGATGAGACTGGCGCCTCAACCTTTGCGCGATTATCGGTTGCCTGAGGGTCCCACGGGTGCGTGATGACAAAGATTGCAGCTACTACCAGCGAGGTAACAAGAAGTGCTGAAAGCAGAATAACGCGCGTACGCGGGATTCCTTCAGCTTCAGGGAGGTTCTCTTTTGAAGGCTCGGAAGGGATTGCAGACTCAAAGCGAGGAGCTGGCCTGCGACTTACCGAGGCAAACGCGCTGGTAGTATCTGGGTCAGCGTTGTCGGCTGGCATATCTTGCAAAACAGTGGGATCTGCTGCGACATAAGAGGATGCATCATACTCTGCGTCTACAAGCGGATCGGTCTTCTCGCCAGGTGCTGGAGCGGCATCAATCTCTGGAAGCTTGATGTTACGCGTGGGCCTGATGGCTCGAGCTGGTCGGGCAGCAGGAACTGCCTGTGGCAGAGGAAGGCCGCACTTTGGGCAGCTTTCTGCGGCGGCAGCCACCAAGGCACCACAATGAGGGCACCAATGAGCTTGAGTAACAGGAATCCTTTGGGTCAAACTTAGATCAATCTGACAATGAGGGCAGGTTAAAGCCCCTTCATCGACCTCAGATCCACAGTTTGGACAACGCATACACCCTCCACAACTCTTTGCTTGTGCTTCAGTTTAATCGTTTATATCAGCAGAAGAGCTATAAGTTGACTTTCCTCCCATTAATCTCACAACCAGGTCAAAGAATCGATCCTTTGTATAGTTGTGAATGTAACGCTCGGAAATTCTGTTGAAGATAATAACGGAAATCACCAGACAAATTGCCAAGTACGGCAAGATGCGTGGGGTGAGAGGTGCAATACGGAAGAAGTCCTGAGCAACCGTACATCCGCCAACCACAATGGCAATGCAAACAACAAGAAGCGCAATGCGGAGTTTGGTGAGCGGCAAAGAAATCCTTCTGAGCAGCGCAAACCCAACTGTTGCGGTAGTGATAAGCGCCATCGTAGACACCTGAGACAGGTTCAACTTAAACAGATGACCTGCAGTCATAAGAAGCGCAAGCGTGATAGTTACCGCAATAGAAGCAGGTAGTGACTTGCGCAAAATGTTGACCAGGAAGTTACCCTTTACGCGATCGTGATTTGGCTCAAGCGCCAACACAAACGATGGCAGGCCAACAGTTGCAAATGAAAGCAGCGACATCTGAACAGGAATAAAGGGGTATGGTGGCGCAATAATGCAATAGAGCGCTAAAGCCGCAGTATAAACCGTCTTTACAAGTATGAGCGCAGCAGATCGCTGAAGGTTGTTAATAGAGCGCCTACCTTCGGCAACAACTTCTGGCATATGGGCAAAGTCATTGTCTGCCAGAACAATCTCTGCAACATTTCTAGCTGCAGCAGAACCAGAAGCAACAGAAATAGAACAGTCTGACTGCCTAAGCGCCAAGATGTCATTGACGCCGTCGCCAGTCATGGCAACCGTGTGGCCAAGATTCTGGAGTGCAATAACAAGCTGACGCTTCTGTTCTGGCGTAACGCGACCAAATACGTGGTACTTCTCGACAGCTGCAGCAATATCTGCCTCTGTGTGTAGCGTAGTTGCATCCACCCAGCCGTCGGCATGAGGGACACCCGCGCGCTCCGCAATAGCTGAGACGGTACGAGGGTCATCGCCCGAAATAACGCGCAGGTCAACGCCTTGCTCAAGGAAGTACGCAATGGTTTGTGGGGCAGTCTCTCTAATCTGATCCCTAAGCACTACGTAACCTAGGAGCTGAGGAGTTCCCTGGAAAGTATCATTCTGGTCAAATCCATCAACGCTACAGGCAACCAGCACGCGTTCAATGGACGCAAACGCATCGGACGACGCAATAACGTCTGCTGCCTCGGAACCAAGCACAAACTGGGCAGCACCGATAACAAATGCCTGCCCGTCCTCAGTGACGCAGCCAGAGTACTTTCTCTTGGAAGAAAATGCCACAACGTGAGAAGGACGTTTGCTTTGAATCCCCTGCTTGGATGCGTACGCAAGGATTGCCGTAGCCGTATCGTTAGCGTCATCTTTGTTTGCGCCGACAACGTTTACAGCCGCTTGCAGAGCACCTGCAGCCCCAGTAATTGGCGTAAACGAAGCATCCAAAACACGAGCAACTTCCATGTTTCCCGTGGTTATAGTGCCCGTCTTGTCCAAACAAAGGGTATCTACGCGTGCCAGCGTTTCAATGCAGTATTGCTGCTGAACCAAAACATTCTTCTGGCCAAGCCTAATGGTTGCAATAGCAAGAACCGAGCTGGTGAGAAGAACGAGTCCTTGAGGAATCATGCCAATAACGGCAGCAATCATCGAAAGAAGCGCTTCATTTAAATCAGCATTACCAATGAAATAGGTACGAACAAAAAGACCAATACCCAGCGGAATCAAACCAATGGAACCTGCGCGAATAATCGACTTAATGGTGGTGAGAATCTCTGAATTGATCTCTTTTACAAACTTAGCTTCTGCGTTAATACGCGCAGCATAGCCTTCCTGACCAACACGGCATACCCTACCAACAAGACTACCCCTCTCGACAAAACTACCAGAGAGAAGCTCGTCTCCCGTGGTCTTTTGCACGGGCTCTGCCTCACCAGTTAGAAGGCTTTCGTCAACGCTTACGTGCTCTGACACAAGAATACTGTCAGCAGGAATTTGATCGCCCGTCTTCAAGCGCACAAGATCATCAATGACAAGCTCGTCTGGTTTGATAAAGGTATCTTTTCCGTCACGAATTACACAAACACTCTGAGCTGTCATAAGAGACAGACGGTCAATCATGCGTTTTGCACGAATCTCTTGCACAATACCAATGACCAAGTTTGCAAGAACTACGCTCATGAACAGTGCATTTCTGTACTGTCCCGTTACAACAACAAGCAGCGCCATCAAAACATTAACTATGTTAAAGAGCGTAAAGCTGTGCTCTGCAATAATCTGAGCAATAGATTTAGTTTTGACGTCTGTATTAGTATTAACTTTACCTGCAGATACTCTCTCTGCAACTTCTTTTGATGTCAGACCTTCGTACGTTTCTTCTAAACGCACGCTTTTCTTGCCTTCAGTACCCTGCGATGACATATAAACGATCTCCAGTCAGTGATGGCCGGTTTTTTGCATGTGGTGACCCCGGTGGGTTTCGAACCCACGACCTTTTGCTCCGGAGGCAAACGCTCTAATCCACTGAGCTACGGAGTCATGGTGCATAAGTATACCCCAGCCTACTTACTGCCTTTTGTAACGGTTTGCGTAATTTTCTTCTGGTATTTTCCCATGCTAAAATGAATTCAACCAGCAAATGAGGAGTTCATGAATACTATTTCTGTTGACCTAACATCCGACTCATATCAAATTCATGTAGGGCATCACCTGCTTACGCAGGCTGGTAAGCTCATTCATTCCTGCACCTCAGGGTCAAAGATTCTTGTAGTCACTCATCCAGATTTGAACAAGCTCTTTGGCGCAGAACTTCTCGCCTCGTTAGAGTCAGCCGGCTATTCTGTCACAACTGCTACGGTTCCCACAGGTGAGCACGCAAAATCTTTTGAGTCGTATCAAAAGCTGGTAAGCATCCTTGCAGAAAACCGTTTTACGCGAGAAGACATTGTCGTGGCGTTTGGCGGAGGTGTTATTGGCGATCTTGCGGGATTTGTTGCAGCTACCTACATGCGCGGCTGCGCACTCATCCACGTTCCCACCTCACTTTTGGCAATGATTGACTCCTCAATTGGTGGAAAAACCGCCATTGACCTACCGTTTGGAAAAAATCTGGTTGGAGCCTTCTATAACCCCAGGGCGGTTATTGTTGACCTTGAGCTGCTAAACTCAATTCCGACTCCCCTCTTGCAAGATAGCTGCGGAGAACTTATTAAATACGGTGTACTTTCCGGGCAGGATCTCTTCAATAAAATCTCTTTGGCGAGAAACCCCATGCAGGTCATCGACGTGACGCATAGGCAAGAACTCATTCAAGCGTGTATCGAAATAAAAAAATCAATCGTTGAAGCAGACTTCAAAGAAGCAGGGTCAAGAAAATTGCTCAATCTGGGCCATACACTTGGCCATGCTATTGAGACGCTCAGCAACTTTGAACTTGGACACGGCTCCTGTGTGGCTGCTGGAACTTCCATGTTGGCAAAAGCCTGTTCCAAGCTTGGTCTTTGTACTGTTGAAGACGCAGAGAACATCATTACACTTACGCAGTCATATAATCTTCCTACCAGCACTTCATTTACTGTGGAAGAACTTTACAGCGCAGCACTTCATGACAAGAAAAGCCACGCAGATTCAATTGATGTGGCGCTTATCTATGGTATTGGTGATGTTCGCATTGAGCGCAAGTCATTTGCAGAACTTAAACAGCTTATTGAGTTGGCAAATGAAGACTAACGTCCTTGACGCTCTAGCTCTTCTGCAAGCTTACGTACTGACTCGTTTAAGGCAGTCTTGTCTTCAGCTAGGATATCGTTTTTGTTGAAGATGCCGTTAGCAGTTCCTACATAGGCATAACCACCAGCAAATACTTCGGCAATAGTATCTGTTGTAACGCCACCAACCGCCATAAGCGGTAAGTTTCCTAAAGGCTCGCATACCTTTTTGGCGTATCCATAACTGACCTCATTTGCGGGAAATACTTTGACAATATCTGCACCAAGAGCAAATGCATGTGCAATCTCTGTTGGCGAAAACGCTCCCGGAACACTTAAAATCTCATGCTCTTTGCAGTAGTCAAACATCTCTTCAGAGAGAAGCGTTGGTGCTAAAACAAACGTAGCGCCAGCTTTATGAGCCGTCTGAAGATCTTCAAGAGTAAGCACGGTACCAGCGCCGATATTGATATCAGAACCATATTCACTGGACAGCTTCTGAATTAACGAGGCAGCTTCTGGAGTGTTCATGGTTACTTCAACGTTATGTACAGGAGAATCAACAAGAACCTCAACGACAGCTTTAACCTGATTGTACGTATAACCACGTAAAACCTGAGTTACGGCACTAAAAGGCTTATTCACTTGCTTCCTCCTTTAATCTTCAAACAATTTTAACCATATCCTTCTCTGACACTCAACTGCGGTATTCTTACATCAAGCAATTAGTTACGGAGCGGGTGAAAAATGGATGTTTCAATAACTCCTCATGATTTGTTTGGAACGGTAGAAGCCATCCCGTCAAAATCATGCGCTCATCGCGCGCTCATCTGTGCTTCATTTGCAAACGGCACTACCAACATTACCTGTCCTTACATCTCAGAGGACATTCAAGTAACTGTTGATTGTCTTAAAGCTTTAGGCACCACTATCGCTAGAACTAAACAGGGATTTAGAGTTGTTCCTGCAAAAGAGCAAAATCGCCCTCAAAACGTGCAAATTAACTGCAAAGAATCTGGCACCACGCTCAGGTTTTTACTCCCCCTTCTGGGCGCGCTAAACGTAACCGCCACAATTTCTGCAGAAGGAAGACTCTTTTCTCGACCCCTAGAGCCGCTTATCTCAGAACTCTCTGCCCATGGTATGTCTTTTAGCTGGCAAGACGAGAAGACCCTTGAGGTTTCGGGTCAGCTTACTAATGGTTTATTTGAGCTACCAGGAGATATTTCTTCTCAATTTATTTCTGGACTTTTGCTGTCATTGCCTTTGTTAAACGAATCTTCAACACTACAGATTACAGGGTCCATCCAGTCAAAAGACTATCTGGCTATCACAGAGCACGTATTGAAAGACTTTGGTGTTACTACTGTATTTGATGTAAAGAATGCCACCTATGCCATTGAACCTCAACACTACGTTTGTCCAGGCGTTTATTCAATCGAAGGAGATTGGTCAAACGCTGCACCATGGCTTGCTGCAGGTGCAATTGGGCAAGGCGTAGAGGTCACAGGGCTCTCCATGCAAAGTGTCCAGGGAGATAGAGCTATCTTGGCCGCGTTATCGCTTGTGGGCGCACGTGTTTCTCGCCAGCAAAAAGGTGCAGCTTGTATGATAGATCACCTGCGACCGTTTACCATTTCTGTCTCCGAGGTGTGCGATCTTGCTCCGGTACTTGCTGCATTAGCTGCGTTTATCCCTGGAACAAGTAGGCTTACCAATATTCAGCGCCTTCATCTTAAAGAGTCCGACCGCGTTCAAAGTATCTGCAGCGTACTTAGGGCATTTGGTGTAACCGTTGAGCTCTCTGACGATCAAACGGAGCTTATTATCACGGGAGGAAAACAGCCCGTCAGCTGCATTGTGGACTCGTGCAATGATCATCGCATGGTGATGATGGCAACTATTTTAGCTTCGTATGCAACGGGTCCTGTCATAATCACCCATGCCGAAGCAATCAATAAGTCGTATCCGTTCTTCTTTGAGCACTTCAAGCAGCTTGGTGGCGTCTGTCACAGTATGGAGTCATAAATGATGACCTCAACTTTTGGGACAACAGTAAAAGTATCTATTTTTGGCGAGTCTCATGCTCCAAAAATCGGCTGCACCATTGAAGGTTTACCTGCTGGTTTTAGCATTGACTTAGCAGCTCTCAAGACATTCCTTCAAAGAAGATCTCCATCGCATCCGTGGGATACTCCGCGTAAAGAGACTGATGATCCACAGTTTATCTCTGGAATTTCAGCAGAAGGCATTCTAGATGGCTCCCCGCTCACGGCGGAGCTACCTAACACAAACGTTCGTCCACAAGATTACGCAGCTACAAAGCTTGTCCCACGACCAGGACATGCCGATTTTGCTGCCTGGGCAAAATGGGGAGACTCGTACAAGCAAACGGGTGGAGGACATTTTTCCGCCCGCCTAACCGCCCCTCTCTGCATTGCAGGAGGCATAGCGCTCCAGATTTTGCAAGCTCAAGGCATTACCCTTGCAGCTCACGTACTCAAAATAAAGAACATCAACGACACTCCTCTTGAGCTCGTAGACAACTCACTTGAGGCCAACAAGCTACTTGCTTACCAAATGAATCAGCTACTTCAGGCTAACCCTCAAGAGCTTCCCTTCCTTGATGCTCAAGCTGGCGAGAAAACCCGCGCACTCCTTATGCAGCTGCGCTCAGAGAAAAATACTGTTGGCGGCATCATAGAATGTGCTGCAACGGGTGTTCCTGCAGGTATTGGGTGCCCTCATTTTCATGGGCTTGAAAATACCATCTCTGCTGCAGTCTTTGGTATTCCTGCTGTTAAAGCCATAGAATTTGGTAGCGGCATGGAAGTTGCCAATCTCCTTGGCTCTGAGAATAACGATGCATACGAAGTGCGTAACGGCACTGTTGTACCAACCACCAATCACGCCGGAGGCATCCTTGGTGGAATCTCAACGGGTGCTCCCATCTGGTTTAGATGTGCGTTAAAACCTATCTCGAGTATTGGCCTACCACAGAACTCAGTAAACCTTCAGACTATGAACCCAGAGCAGCTTGTTGTTCAGGGCAGACATGATGTAACTGCAGTTTTACGCGCTGTGCCCTGCGTTGAAAGCGCTTTTGCACTAGCTCTTCTCGACACCTTGTATTCCTGGCCCTCTGAGCAGAACGGATATCACAATGACTAGTCAGCTAGAAACGCTTCGCCAGGAAATCGATTCAATTGATGCGCAAATCTTTGACCTCTTTGAGCAAAGGATTGCGGTTGCCAAACAAATTGGCGCTTACAAAAAGGAGCAGGACCTCACTGTTCTTGATTCCTCAAGAGAAAATGCCAAAAGAGACCAGGTTAAAGCCACTGTTTCTAATGAACTTGAACCTTATGCTTTAGAGTTACTTGAGGTATTGATGAACGCCGCAAAGGCAGTTCAGGAGACAGACCATGAGCTCTAATTCTGAGCAGCAAGCCTCAAGTAACCCTACAGTCCCTCTTGCTCCTTACGGCCTTATTGGCGAGAAACTCTCTCATAGTTGGTCGGCAGCAATTCATGAAAAGTTGGGGTCATTTCCCTACCAGCTTCATGAGCTTTCTGCTTCTGAGCTGAAGGGTTTTCTCAAAGACCAACCTTGGCGGGGCTTGAACGTTACTATCCCCTACAAAAAGGATGCCTGTGCTCTTGCAGACGCTACTTCTAAGGATGCACAAGCTATAGGAGCGGCAAATACCCTGGTAAAAGATGCTAATGGTTTTATAGCCGCAGACAACACCGATGTGTATGGCTTTGAGTATCTGGTTAAAAGCCTCAAGGTCAGCTTGAACCAAAAGAAAGCGATAGTTTTAGGAGCCTTTGGTGGTGCTGGTCAGGCAGTTTGCTATGCACTTAAAAAAGGTGGCGCGTATGTCGTGGGAGTCTCCAGAAACCCTCAAGTAAGCTCTTCATTTGTTGACTGTGCAATTACGTATGACCAGATTAAACATCACTATGACGCTGATCTTCTTATCAATGCAACGCCGGTAGGAATGTCTCCTCACGCTGGCATCTCTCCTCTTACCAAAGAGGAACTAGCTTTATTTACGTCCCTGCAATGCGTGATTGATCTTATCTATAACCCGCTACGCTCTCAGCTTCTTTTAGACGCAGAAAGTCTTGGAATACTTAGTGCAAATGGTTTAAAAATGCTGGTAGCTCAAGCAGCTAGAGCAAGCTCACTCTTT
>CALIZK010000144.1:0-8669 GCA_938028635.1 uncultured Atopobium sp. | reverse complement strand
TAAGAACACGGGTGTTGGCGTCATCAATGTAGACAAATCTAAGCTCATCCAGGCCAGGCTTGCCCTCATGGTAGTCAGCAAATCCCTCAAGAACAACTTCTGTGGTGCTGTCATTAGAGACAAGCTTGTAAGCACCGGTACCAATGAAGTTGGTCTCAGTGCCCCAAGCCTCACCGGCTTCTTTGCAAGCCTTCTCTGGGTAGATAACAGCGTAGAACTGAGCCATGATTGCATTAAAGGTTGAATAAGGCTGTGTCAGCTTAATATCAAAGTGACGGTCATCCTTAATAACAACTCCGGAAAGCTCTTCTGTTGTGCCGGCAATAATATCTTTAGCACCCTCGATGTATGCGTACGAGTCAATTGAGGTTGCCTTAGTAGCTGGCAAGAACATACGCGTGAAGGTGTATTTAACGTCAGAGGACTTAAGGGTTTCTCCATTGTGGAATTTGATGCCATCCTTAAGCTCATATGAGTAGGTAAGACCATCATCAGAGACGGTAGGAAGACCTGTTACCAGGTTTGGCTCAATTTCTTTTGTGTCTGGGTTAAGCACCAGCAAAGATTCTGCAACTGCCTCAGATACACCAACAGAGCCAGAGGTCTTCTGAGTGTCAAAGGTTACCTTTGGATTATTTACACCAAAGCGCAAAACTTTTTTATCACTGTCTCCGCCAGTTGAACCGCCACAAGCAGAAAGTAGTGAAGCAGAACCGGCGGCAACGGCAGCCGCCAAAGATCCACGTAAGAATGTTTTACGGGAAAGATTAGTAAAAACGTGCTCTTTCATAGGGCGCCTTCCGTTTGTATCTTCAAAACATGAAGTTTAAATGTAAGAACTGGCTTCTTAATACCCAAATTAATTGTATGCAATACAGAAAAATGTTTCATGAGTGAAAAAACATTGTGGAGGAAGAGTTGTCAGGGTGGCATGAAAAACGCAAAAGCGATAAAGTCATAGACTCATTAAGGGTATACCTTTAACGTGAATTTAGATAGAAGTACTGACTGATAAGAGGGTTTTGTGGTTATTCCAGATATCGTAAAAGATGCATTCAATGATGTTCCAGATCTTCCTGCTTCTGAGCGTCCTCTTATCTGTGTAACCCCTCGTTGGATGCCTGAAGAAAATTTTTCTGATTCTGCTTCTGTCGGACAGATCCAATTTGACGCCATCCTTGCAGCTGGCGGCATTCCTATCATGGCGCCTTTGACTGATGACCCAGAGGTTATTGCTCAGTTTGTTGAGATGTGTGACGGCTTCTGCCTTACCGGTGGTCATGATGTTGATCCGCGCAATTGGGGAGAAGAACCACGTGATCTTAATCGTCTGTGTCCCATAAGAGACAGGCTTGAGTTTGAGCTGGTAAAGCAGGTACTTGCTGCCGATAAACCTTTACTTGCTATTTGTCGTGGTCTTCAACTTTTGAATGTTGTACTGGGCGGTACACTTGTACAAGATTTGCACACCCTTGAGCCAACAGAAAATCATGTGTTCTGGACGCATTCGGCAAATTTGTACCATCCTGCTCATGCTGTTCATATTCAAAAAGATTCTTTGCTGTACAACGCTCTGGGTAAGGTTGAAGACATTCAAGCAAACTCGTATCACGATGAGGCTCTGAAAAAGGTTTCCGCTGAGCTTAATGTAGTTGCGTATGCTTCAGACGGCATTATTGAAGGAGCCGAGGTCAAGGGCAAGACGTTTGCTCTAGGTGTGCAGTGGCATCCAGAGTATGGATGGCATTACAGCAAAGCTGACTGTGAACTTTGGAAATCCTTTGTTACAGCTTCACAAGCCTCACGGTCTTCTCGTTAATACATTGATACTCTAAACTGCGTTAACTATTTGGTTAGCGCAGTTTTTTGTAAGGGAGTTTTATGAGTGACGTTCTAGATAGATTTATTGCGTATTGCAAGGTTTCTTCTCAGTCTAATCCTCTGACGGCAGATACCGTTCCTTCAACTGAGTCTCAGCACCAGATGGCTGAGGTTGTTGCGGCTGACCTTCGTGAGCTTGGCGCAGAGAATGTGGTTGTTGATGAGCACGCCTACGTTGTTGCTCACTGGCCGGCAAGCAAGGGTCTGGAAGACCTTCCAACTCTTGGTTTCTGCTGCCATATTGATACGGCTTGGCAGTCTTGGGGCAATCCCGTTCACCCTCAGGTTGTTACGTATGAGGGTGGCAAGCTGGTAGTTGGTTCTGATCGTGAGGGTAGAGAGGTCTACATTAGCCCGGAGACTAATCCTCAGCTTGAGCACATGGTTGGCTGGCAGCTGGTTACCACTGATGGCACGTCGCTGCTTGGCGGCGATGACAAAGCTGGCATTGCCATGCTGGTCAGCTTGCTTGCTCGCTACAAAGAGCATCCAGAGCTTAAGCACCCACGTATTGCACTTGCGTTTGTTCCTGATGAGGAGATTGGCCACGGCGCAGCTCTTCTGGATCTTGATGCTTTTGGTGCTATTTATGGTTACACCATTGACGGTGGTCCTTTTGGCGAGTTCTGCTACGAGACGTTCAATGCTGCTGAGGTATTTGTGCGTGCTCACGGACTTTCAGTTCATACGGGTACCGCAAAAGGTCAGATGATCAATGCATCCGAAGCAATTATGCGCTTCCACGAGTTGCTTCCACCTGCGGAACGTCCTGAGTTCACTGAGGGCTATGATGGCTTCTTCTATCTGGAGCGCGTCAATGGTGATTGCGAGTCTGCTCGCGCTGATTACATTATTCGAGACCATGACCAGGCAAAGGTTGAGCGCCGTAAGCAGTTGATGGTTGATGCTGCAGCGTATGTAAACAAGCAGATTGGCTCTGAGGTACTTTCCGTTGAGATTCACGACCAGTATCACAACTTGGCTGACATCGTATTAAAGCCTGAGTATGCGCACTTAATCGAGAATGCACGCACTGCATACGAGAAGGTCGGCGTAGAGATGACCTGCATTCCAATGCGTGGCGGCACCGACGGATCCCAACTTTCCTTTAGAGGGTTCCCATGCGCCAATCTCTCTGCCTGCTACTACAACGCTCACGGCGTCAGAGAATTTGTTCCTGTCCCCGAGCTTGAGGGTATGGTTGACATGCTGGAGCACCTGGTAGAGCTTTACACCCATCCACAAAACTAGGAGATAGTCATGACTCATTTTGAAACTGATACACAGTATTTGATTGATACTACAAAGAAGCTTGTTGAGTGCGATAGCCCTGTTGGCTACTACGAGCGCATCCATGAGCTGCTTCGAGAGCTTGTCACCGAGGCGGGCTATGAGCTTCAGATTGACAACAAAGCTACGGCGTATGTCCTGGTAGAGGGTAAAGATACCAGCAAGACTGTGGGCGTTAATGCTCACCTTGACACCATTGGCCTGATTGTTCGCGGCTTCAATTCAGACGGCACACTGCGCGTTCGCCAGCTGGGCGGCATCAACTACCACAGCATTGAGGGCGAGACCTGCCATGTTGTCTGCAGAGATGGCTCCGTTGTTGATGGTCAGGTAATCTGCAATCACCACTCCGTTCACGTCTTTGAAGACGCTCGAACTATGGAGCGCAACGAGGACAACATGTCCATCTCGCTTATTGCTGATGTTTCTTCTGCTGAAGAGGCTCGTGCGCTGGGCGTCTCAGAGGGTGCAGTTATTGCCATTGATCCTCACTTTGAGATGTATGACAACGGCTATATGGTTTCTCGCTTTATCGACGATAAGGCTTGTGTTGCCGCACAGCTTCATACACTCCGTTGGCTGGCGCAATCTGGCGAGAAACCCCTCTATAACACCTTGTTTGCATTCCCAATGTACGAGGAGATTGGTCACGGCGGCGCATTCTTGCCTGTTGAGGTGGATGAGTACGTATCGCTGGACATTACCCTTATTGGCCCTGACTACAATTCAAACGAGCACCACGTAGGCATCATTGTTTCTGATATTCGCTCGCCTTACGATTGGGAAGTTTCCAACAAACTTATTGCGTGTGCGCAGGAGGTTGTTGAGCCAGAAAAGTGGAACCAGCAGGTTGCCTTCCACTTCTCAACTGATGCTAACGCTGCATATTTCTCCGGCAACGATCTTAAGAGCGGCGCATTTGGTCCAGCATGTCTCAACACTCACGGTCGCGAGCGCTGCCACATCGATGCAATTATCGGCACCGAGAACCTGTGTCGTGCGTACGTCCTTGGATATGGCGAGAAGAACTAGTTTTTCTCGCCATGAGTGCGTCTTGTTCTCATAGATGTATCAAAGAGTTTGTAAGATATGCTGTATATCGTGTGAATTTTGCCGTAGACGTGATAAGGTAGCCTTAGTTAACTTTTCGAGTCAGGAGTGATTCATGGATAGACGTTCGTTCCTTAAGCTTGCAGGTCTCATTCCAGCTACAGCACTGTTTGGCTGCAAGGGAACAGACCAAGAGAAGTCTCAGGACGCCACAAAAGATGAGGCTAAGAAATCTAATCCTGTTGCGGTAAAAGTTGCAACGCTTAAAGGTCCTACTGCCATGGGCTTGGTTAAGTTCATGAGCGAGGTTGAGGCGCAAAACATTACCGATAACAACTACTCGTTTGAGATTTTGGATGCTCCTGATCAGGTAGTTGCTAAGGTTGCCCAGGGCGATGTTGACGTTGCATCTATTCCTGCAAACCTTGCAGCTACGCTCTTTAACAAGACCAAAGGCGCCTATAAGGTAGCTTGTCTTAACGTATTGAACGTCCTTTACATTGTTGAGACGGGTAGCGCTATCTCTAAGCTTACTGACCTCAAGGGAAAGACGCTCTACGCTTCTGGTAAGGGTGCAGTCCCAGAGTACACATTGTCCTACCTGCTGAGTAAAAATGGCATGACACTTGGTGAGGACGTCCAAGTAGAGTGGAAGAGCGAACATACCGAGTGTGTTGCTGCTCTAGCTCAAGATCCAGAGGGAATTGCGCTGCTCCCACAGCCTTTTGTTACGGTGGCACAAAGCAAGAACAGCCAGATTCGCATTGCAATCGACCTTGGCGCTGAATGGGAGGCTGTCAATCCTCAGAGCAAGCTGATTGCTGGCGTAACTATTATTTCTTCAAAGCTCATCTCAGATTCTCCAGATGCGGTAACAGCCCTGCTTTCTCACTACAAAGACTCTGTTGCATTTGCGGTTGATCATCCAGATGAGGCTGCTACGCTTGTAGGCAAATACGGCATTGTTCCAGAGCCTATTGCCAAGGTTGCGCTGCCTAAGTGTAATATTACGTATATTGATGGCGCAGATATGAAGAGCGCACTTTCAAGTTACTTAGGCATTCTGGCTGAGGCTAATTCTCAGGCAGTAGGCGGACAGGTTCCTGGAGACGATTTCTACTTTGGCGCATAACCCGCACATAAAAGATAGTATTTCTGCCCGAGGTGGCGCCGAGAAAGGCGCTGCCTCGGCAGATTTTTCTGTCGAGAAAAACGGTCGGGCCCAAAGCGCAGGTCAGACCCAAGGTGCGGGCCGCGTGCAAGGCAAACCGACTGTGCGCAAAGTTGCTTCTAGCTGGGGAGCACGTTTAGGCGCACTGGTATTTTGGCTTGTCGTGTGGCAGATAGCTGCGGTTGTCATCAATCAGGATATTGTTTTAACTTCACCCATTCAGACCATTCAGACGCTTTTCTCGCTAGCTCAACTACGCGAGTTTTGGGTTTCTATTGGTCTTTCTCTTTTGCGTATTTTTGCTGGTGGAGCACTTGCTTTTACGGCTGGTTCCTTGCTGGCGTTTTTGAGTTTTAAGTACAAGTTGATCAAGATTCTTTTTGAGCCGCTTATTTCTACAATCAAATCAATTCCCGTGGCATCGTTTGTCATCTTGCTACTAATCTGGGTTCGCACGCCCTACCTTTCAATTTCAATTTCATTTTTGATGGCACTTCCCATCATCTACATTGCAGTACTTGAGGGGCTCCTCAGCACTGACCAGCAGCTTATTGAGATGGCTGATGTATACCAAATTCACGGTTGGCAACGCATTAAAGCAATTTATTTGTCGCAGCTTATGCCCTCGCTTAAGACAGCCACCTCACTTGCCATGGGATTTTGCTGGAAGTCGGGAATTGCCGCCGAGGTCATTGGACTTCCCACATTCTCCATTGGCGAGCACCTCTATAACGCTAAAGTGTATTTGGATACGCCAGCCCTTTTTGCGTGGACGCTTGTGGTTATTGTGATGAGCGCGCTTGGCGAGAAGATCGTGATGCGGTTAGTTTCATGGGCTGCTGCAAGGCTAGAAAAGAGCTGCTCATGAGTATGAATACAACTAATTGTGCCTATGCAACCGAGCAGTTGCTTGAGGTAAAAAACATCACTAAATCGTTTGGTAATACGGTTGTGCTTGATGATTTTTCCTACAAGTTTGAGAGGGGGGTGTACGTACTCTCTGAGCCCTCTGGAGCAGGTAAAACAACACTTCTTCGTATTCTTTGTGGTCTTGAAGTGGCTGATTCAGGCACAGTGCTTAAATCGCCTGACGCTAAAACGGTCATGATGTTTCAGGAAGATAGACTGCTAGAAAACTTGAGCGTTATGGCAAATATCATGCTTGCTATACAGTTGCACTCAAAGGAGCAAAAACAAAGCGCTCGAGAGCGTATTACAGAGGTGCTTTGTGGGGTGGGACTTGAAGGAACAGAAAACAAGCCTGTTTCTGAGCTTTCCGGTGGTCAAAAGAGACGCGTTGCTCTTTTACGTACACTCTTTGCAGATGCAGACATCTTGCTCTTTGATGAGCCGCTCAAGGGATTAGACGAAGCACTTAAGCAGCAGGTTATTGCCTCTGTCAAACCGTTCATTGAATCAAAAGTTGTAATTTGGGTAACTCATACTCCTGAAGAAGTAAAACTGCTAGGCTCTTATACAGCAATGCAGTTATAGGAGTGAACTACATGTACAAGGTAATTCTCGCCGGCGGAATGGCGTCTGGTAAATCAACTGTTTCTAAAATGTTTGAAGCAGCAGGTGGTCTGCGCTTTGACCTTGATGAGGTTTCTCGTAGACTTCTGAGACCTGGATGCGAGTGTACGTATCGTGTGGCAGAGGCTTTTGGTAACGATTTGTTGGACCCCGTTACTCATGAGATTAATAGGCGAGAGCTTGGTCGTAGGGCTTTTGCCACTAGAGAATCTGCTGAGCTCTTAGAAGAGCTTGAGATGCCTTTTATCAGGGAATATATGCGTCAATTCCTTACAAAAGAAGCTCCTGCTGCAGATGCTCAGTTCTGTTTTGTAGAGGTTCCGCTGCTTGACCGCGTTGAAGACTTGCTTGAGCTGGTTGATGAAGTTGTCGTTGTTGTAGCGCCTTTGGAACTGAGAGCAGAACGCGCTGAACAGCGAGGATCTTCTCGCCAAGAGTTTGAGCAGCGTATAGCGCATCAGCCTTCCGATACGTATTTGCGTAATCAGGCAGATACGGTGTTTGTAAACTCTGAAGGCCTTGATGATCTTAAAGCACAGGTAGAGCTTTGGTTAAACGCTCGGTTTAACCAGCATTCAGAGCAATAAGTTATAGCTTACGTGCGCGGCCTCTAGAAGGGTGTCCTCAGTGAACTCTCTACCTTGGCAGCTGCATCGTCAAAGGTAATTTCAAGGCAGTTCTTGAGCATGTTTTGGCCAACACAATAAATGCCATCGTTAACACATGCGCTGCCAATAGCAACTGCCTTGTTAAACACAGCTTTCTGATCAAAGACAGGAACACCATTTTGCTTAAGGAACGAGAAGACCTCTTGAGGGGTATCTAGTTTCTTAACAGAAGCGTCTGCCTTAAGAAGGTCTTCAAGCTCTTCTTTTGCAGGTTGAGCAACACTGCCACCGATAATTATTGCCATTTGATAGCAAGCTGCACAAAGATCAGAGCGTCCTAGCTTCCACTCCATATAGGCCAAGCGATAGTACACCAGAGCAACATCTGAGCTAGAGAAAATGTGTGCGATAAGGTCTTTGAGCAGCTTTGCAGCCTCAAAAACTTTTGACTGATCTTCTAATGTTCTTACCAATAGCAGCGTTGCATCAATTCCCAAAGGAGAAATTCTATGGGCTTCTTGTGCATAGCGTTCTGCTTTTTCTGGCTGTTCAAGCAGGTTGTAGGCGCGAGCCATTCTTGCTAAAGACATAAAATAGGTGTCTGGAATAAGCACCAGTTTTCTTGGCTCATTGGGGAATGCAAGGTTATAAGCTACGCGCTCTGAGAGGGAATCAAAATATCTGTAGATAGAATCAGAGTCATCCAGATACAGACCCATATCAAGGGTTGGTGAAACCTGAGACTCAAGCTCTGTAAGCACCTTTTCTAGAGCGTCTGCATCTGGCTCTCCATCCATGATGTTATTTATGGATTGAAGCGTTTTTTGCAAAGGCGAACCAAAGAGGAATTTCTCGGCCATAGACCTTCTGTCCGAGAAATCAATAGTACCCTCAACCAGGCCATGGATGACTCTATCAAAGCCTTCAATGGCATAAATATCAGAAGTTGAAGCTTTTGCTTCTTCAAATTTACCAACTGCATCTGCAGTAGAGGCATCTTTTGGAATGTTGTTGAGAGTGGTGTTCCAAAGTCTAATGCGATGAGATGCCTCAGAGTAGCCAAGGTCACTTACCTTTTGGGCTCTACAAACAGCAGTAACTGCTGGCGAGCAGGGGCGATCAGACAGGTCTGGCAT
>CALIZK010000143.1:0-15928 GCA_938028635.1 uncultured Atopobium sp. | reverse complement strand
CGCGAACACGCTCTGGCCAGCCCTCAAGCTGATCAAGATCATCGAGGAGCTCCTGAGCGTAGTCAGTGATGCGCAGGTACCACTGGGAGAGCTCGCGCTTCTCTGGAACTGCACCACAACGCCAGCATTTACCGTTAACTACCTGCTCGTTTGCAAGAACAGTCTTATCGTTAGGGCACCAGTTAACAGGGCTTGTTGCACGATATACCAGGCCCTTCTCAAGCATCTTAAGGAAGATCCACTGGCCCCACTTGTAGTACTCAGGGTCGCAGGTGTTAAACATGCGGTCTTTATCGTAGGCAAAGCCCATGCGGAACATGGTCTTTACAGCTTGGTCAATATTCTTATGGGTCCACACAGAAGGCTGAGTATTGTGCTTAATAGCAGCGTTTTCTGCAGGAAGACCAAAAGCGTCAAAGCCCATTGGATGTAAGACATCAAAGCCACGCATACGGGCCTGACGAGCCATAGCATCGCCAATGGTGTAGTTACGAGCATGACCCATGTGAAGATCGCCCGAAGGATAAGGGAACATCTCTAGAACGTATTTTTTAGGCCTTGAGCTGTCCTCTTCTGTCTTGTAAAGATTCTGCTCTTCCCAGACGCGCTGCCACTTAGTTTCAATGGCTTCAGCGTCGTAGACAGGAAAATCACCTGTATCGGTTACGTTCTGTACTTCCTCGTTTTCCACGAGTTCCCCTTTCTTATAGCGATGCGTCACCAAGCAAAATACTTGGTGACGCCAGTAGTCCATAAATCCTGTGAGCTACGAACGGAAATTGTAACTGACCTGCTGGTTTGAGTCTTTCAGCAAGACGTCGTGTGCGCCACCCTCAACAATTGAAGTTGAAGAGACAAGCGTAATCTTTGCCTTATCGCGAAGCTCTGGAATATCAAGAGCGCCACAGTTGCACATAGTGGACTTGACCTTCAGAAGTGAAGCCTCAACGCCGTCCTTCAGAGGGCCTGCGTATGGAACGTACGAGTCAACACCCTCGACAAAGGAAAGACCGCGCTTGTTGCCGCCAAGGTCGTAGCGCTGCCAGTTACGAGCACGAGCAGAGCCTTCGCCCCAGTACTCCTTCATGTAGGAGCCGTTAACAATCACGCGATCTGATGGACTCTCATCAAAACGAGCAAAGTAACGACCAAGCATCATAAAGTCAGAGCCCATAGCAAGCGCAAGGGTCATGTGGTAATCGTAGACAATTCCGCCGTCTGAGCAGATTGGAATATAGACGCCAGTCTCCTCAAAGTACTGATCGCGAGCGCGAGCAACATCAATAACAGAAGTAGCCTGACCACGGCCAATACCCTTCTGTTCACGAGTAATGCAGATAGAACCGCCGCCGATACCAATCTTGATAAAGTCAGCGCCAGCTTCTGCCAAGAAGCGGAAGCCCTCAGCATCTACAACGTTACCTGCGCCAATCTTGACGGAATCACCGTAAGTTGCACGAACCCACTCAAGGGTGCGCTTCTGCCACTCGGAATAACCCTCAGAAGAGTCAATGCATAAAACATCAGCGCCTGCATCAACAAGCAGAGGAACGCGGGTTTCATAGTCACGAGTATTAATACCAGCGCCAACCATGTAGCGCTTAGAGTCATCAAGCAACTCATTTGGAGCAGACTTATGCGAATCATAATCCTTACGGAATACAAAGCTGACCAAGTGGCCGTTCTTATTAACAATAGGAAGAGCGTTAAGCTTGTTGTCCCAGATAATATCATTTGCCACTTTGAGGGAAGTATCTTCAGGGGCGGTAATAAGCTTTTCAGCTGGAGTCATAAACTCTGAAACAAGTTTAGAGCGATCATCGCGAGAAGGACGATAATCACGAGAGGTAACAATTCCTACAAGCTTGCCATAAGCTGTACCGTCATCAGTGACGGGCATGGTAGAGTGACCAGTCTTCTCTTTAAGGTCAAGTACCTCACCAAGGGTCATATCTGGAGTGAGCGTGGAGTCAGAGACAACAAAGCCTGCCTTATAGCTCTTAACCTCGCGAACCATCTGAGCTTCATCTTCAGCGGACTGAGAGCCATAAATAAAGGCAATGCCACCCTGCTGGGCTAAGGCAATTGCCAAACGAGGACCAGATACTGACTGCATTACTGCAGATACCATAGGAATGTTGAGCTCAATAGCGCTTTTCTCGCCACGCTTAAACTTTACAAGAGGAGTCTTCAAAGAAACATTTGCAGGGATGTTCTCAGCTGATGAATAGCCAGGAACCAAAAGATACTCAGAAAATGTGTGCGATTCGCCTTCGAAGAACTTTGCCATTGTTTTTGGCTCCCTCCTGACCTACCGGTCATGCTCAACGTGTTTTGGCATTGTACCACCAGTGCAGCTAATTATTTAATTTGAACTCCCACTTGAAGCAATAACATCCTCAAAGTTAACAGCAATGTCATGTTTAGTAGGAACCCACTCAACTTTTTTGAACAAAGCCGCAACGGTAATAGGGATATACGTCATCATAAAAATAGGGAACGTAAAGAGATTGGTAAAAATACGCCACTTCTTCTTTACATGGAAATGCTTGTACTCCGAGATAGTGGTAATAAGCGCCAAAATAAAGAAGACCACATACATCGAGAAAACCGTCATAACCAAAGATCCCACGCTCATAGCAATCTCTGCGTCAGTAGCAACAAAGCCGTGGCTCAAATAGCCAACCAACAGGTAAGTACCATTAATAAAGGCTGAAAGCAGCGTCAAAATCATGCCTGGAGCAATGGTCATCAACATATCGTATGAGGCAAATTGACCCTTAAAAATACCCTTAATCAAATCAAAGCCATACGAGAAGAACACCTGGTAGAAGCCTTTTGTCCAACGCATACGCTGTGTCCATGACGCCTTAAAAGTCAAAGGCTGCTCATCAAAGAACTCTGCAGGCGCATAACCGATTTGGATGTTATGAGCGCTGCAGAAGGTGGAGAACTGAATATCCTCGGTAAGGGTATGGAAATCCCATCCATGCATACCTTTAATAATGCGAGAAGAAACCATCCAGCCGGAACCAGAAACTGCACAACTGGTACCCAGCATCATACGGGCGTTATTCAAGAACTTTGCCTCACGCATAAACCAGGTGGCATAGGCAGAACTTACCCAGCTAGAATCAAAATTCTTTGAGTTTCTGTAACTTGTGCAGACAAGATACCCAGCATCAAAAGCCTGATTCATAATCTTCAAGTAGCTCGGAGAAACCAGGTTATCGGCGTCCATAATAATGAAAGCCTCGTATTTGTCACCGTACTCATTAAGAATACGATTAAAACCGTAATCCATAACCCAGCTCTTACCTTTACGAGCAAGGTCATTTCTCTCCCAAGTAATTGCTCCAGCTTTTCTTGCCTCTTCAGCTGTTTTATCAGTACAAGCATCTGCAACAACAAAGACATCCATCAGCTCTCGAGGGTAATCCTGAGAAAGAATAGACCTGACAAGATTGCCAATAACTGGCTCTTCGTTGTGTGCAGCAATAAAGAAAGCATAGCGATGCTGCTTTTTTGCCTCAGGTAGCTTTACCTCACCCTTAAACATAACGCGAAGGATATACACAATTTGATAGAAGTATGCGAGTGTAAAGAAAAGCCAGATAATAAAGTTAAAAACAACGATTGGAGTGATACCAAGTCTGTTAAATTGCAATGGCATATAACATCCCTAAGCTCATATCAACAGCCAAAACTCAAGCTGCACCTACAACAAAATGTAAATCTCACTAATGTATTAGTTTAGCCGAAATAGACCTGAACGTGAAATTAAGCTTTAAACAATTGAGGACAAATCTCATCTCCTACAGAAGTTCTTCCCATAGACATAGTACTTTGAGAAAGTAGAGCTTCTTGTAGGTCTTTTGGCAATGTATCTGCTACCACGATATTCTCGCCCGTAAAGGGGTGTTCAAACTGAACGTGCCAGGAGTGTAAAAACTGTCTGTTAAGTCCAAGGTTAAGGCTTGTATCTTTTTTACCGTAGAGCTGATCGCCGACAACCGGATGACCAATGTGGCGCATGTGAACTCTAATCTGGTGTGTGCGACCTGTATAGAGATGGCACTCAAGAAGCGAGTAACCCTCGCCTTTTCTGCCAGCTTCAAAGCGCTCAAGCGTTCTAAAGGTGGTAATGGCCTCTCGTGCGCCAGGCGCGTCTGATACGGTCATTTTGAGACGGTCTCGCGTTGAGCGAGCAATGCCCGTTTCAATGGTGCCAGAATCGTGGGCAACGTAGCCTTGCACCAGCACAATGTAGCGTCGGTCAAGCACGCGCAGCCTAATGAGGTCTTGAAGAGCCTTTTGCGCCTCGTCTGACTTTGCTGCCAGCATAAGACCAGACGTATCCATATCAAGACGATGCACAATACCAGGACGTTCTTCTCCCTGAAGCATTCCTAGGTGCTCGTAGCCACAGTGAGCCACCAGGGCGTTTGCCAGGGTATCATCAACGTGGCCAGGCGATGGATGGCACACAAGGCCAATTTGCTTGGAGAGCACTATGAGGTACTGGTCCTCAAAGCGAATATCAAGGGGAATGTCTGGGTTTGGGCGCAAAAGCCCTGTTTGAGGCTCTGCATCTGGAAGAGATACCAAAAGCCTATCGCCCAACATAAGTTTTTCTGACTTAGAGGTAGCCAGCGTAGCGTTGATGGTTACTCTTCCCTCTTCTACCAGCTTTGCGCAGGCACTTCTTGAGGGAAGTGTATCTTGGGCAGAAAGGAACGCATCTAATCTGACGCCGTCCCCTTCTGGTCCAACTAGTATGTCAACGATACGCTCATTCATTGCCACTACCCTGCTGTTGCTTTTTGTCCCAGATTATCCAGTACACAAAAGCAAGAAGGATGCCACAAGTTACAAAAATATCTGCCACATTAAACACAGCAAAATTGACAAACGTTGTAGCAAAGAAATCAGTGACCTGACCATACAAAACACGATCAATAGCGTTACCAATTCCGCCACCTGCGACGCCTCCCAAAAGCGCAATAAGCGGCAGCGGGAGGCTCTTCTCGCGAAGCACAAAGCCCACAAGAGCAGCGATAACCACGGCAGTGAGGGCTACAAAAAACAGGGCATTTCCAGAACCTACAGAAAACGCTGCACCGGTGTTACTTACGTGGAAGAGCTCCATAACACCTGGGATAAAAGGTACTGCGGTTCCCTCTGGAATTGAGGTTCGTACCCAGAGCTTGGTTGCCTGGTCAAGCACACAGGCAACAGCGCCCGCCCCGCAGAGAACTGCAAGGCGGGTCACTAGTGTGTGAGCTGTATGTTGCTGCTGGTCAGTGTTCATTTACGCAACAACGTCGTGGCAGCGGTGGCAAAGGTGATCCTCACCAAGCTCGCGATAGTTCCAGCAACGGTCGCAGCGCTCGCCGTTTGCAGGATAGACGCTTACGCTCAGCTCAGAACCTTCGGAGACGGTAACCTCAGAGCAGACAAATGCCTCAGCAAAGTCAAGGCCAGCATGAGAAATGGATGCAGCCTGCTCAGCGGTAAGGGTAACCTCTGCACGAGTAGCCTGCGTGGTCTTCTCGGTAACAACACCTGCCTCAAGAGCGGTCTCGTATGCCTTAGTGTAGGCAGCACGAGCATCAACCAGTACCTGATATGCAGGAAGCAGTGCTGTGTACTCGTCAGTGCTCATAGGAGCCTTATACCAGTCGAGAAGAGCGGCGTACTTCTGGCCGTCACGCATAGACTCTGGCAGGAACTGCATAGCCTCATCAGTGGTGTAGACCAGAATTGGCTGCAGGTCATGAACAAGCATGGAAAGAATCTCTGCCCAGACGGTCTGAGCGCTACGGCGTGTTGCAGAATCTGCAGCATCGCAGTACATGCGGTCCTTAGTTGCGTTCAAATAACCGTTGGAAAGCTCAATGATGTAATCGTAGAGGGTACGGAAGACATTGTTGAAGCGATATCCCTCGTAAGCCTCGGTGACTGCAGCATGAACCTCGCACATACGGGCAAGAACAAGACGGTCGTACTCTTCAAGGTCTGCTACAGCAACCGCATCAGTTGCAGGGTCAAACTGACCCTCAAGCTCGCCAAGAAGGAAGCGCAGGGTGTTTCTGAACCTACGATATGCGTCGCCTACCTGCGAAAGAATGGCGTCATCGCAAGGAACGTCAGTTGAAGTATCAACGGAAGCAACCCAAAGACGCAGGACGTCTGCACCGCGCTCAGCGCACACGGCGTTTGGATCAATGACGTTGCCCAGAGACTTACTCATCTTGCGTCCCTGACCATCAAGGGTAAAGCCCTGAGAAACAACAGACTTGTAAGGAGCAACACCGTAAGCACCAACAGAAGTCATAAGAGAACTCATGAACCAACCGCGGTGCTGGTCGGAGCCCTCAAGATACATATCAGCTGGGAACTTAAGGTTTGGACGGTGCTTACAAACAGCCGTGTGAGAAACGCCAGAATCCCACCAAACGTCCAGAATGTCCTTGTTAGCCTTGAGATTATGGCCACCACATTTAGGACAGACGCAAGCGTCGCCTAAATAGGTCTTAGGATCGTCGGTAAACCAAGCATCAGAGCCCTTCTCGCGGAAAAGCTTGATGACAGCGTCAAGCGTCTGGTCATTAATGACGGTCTCACCGCAATCCTCGCAGGTGAAAGCAGGGATTGGAACACCCCAGTTACGCTGTCTGGAAATGCACCAGTCAGGGCGGCCTTCAACCATAGAACCAATACGCTTTACCGCGTTTGCAGGATAGAACTTAACCTTTGTAAGCTCCTCTGCTGCCTGCTGACGCAGACCAGTCTTATCCATGGAGACAAACCACTGGCTTGTTGCACGGAAGATAACGGGCTCTTTACAACGCCAGCAGTGTGGATAGCTGTGGGTAATCTCTTCTGCAAGAATGAGCGTTCCACGGTCTTTGAGCCACTGAACAATGACAGGGTTAGCCTCATTGACCTCCATACCAGAGAAGGGGCCACCAGTGCCCTGACCGTCACCTTTGAAGAAGTGACCGTCATCATCAACAGGCATAGTCTGTGGAATATCAAAGCGAACACCAGCGTTATAGTCGTCTACACCGTGACCAGGTGCAGAGTGAACAACACCAGTACCGTCGTCAAGGGTAACGTACTCAGCGTAGATAAACTTACCAGTGTTGCCAAGATCGCCAAAGATTGGCTGCTTGTACTCATTACCTGCAAGCTCAACGCCAGTCTTCTTCCAAGTATTACCTTCTGCGTCCTGAGCAAGTTTCCAATCGGTATAGCCAAACTTGGCAGCAGCCTTCTCTGCAAGAGCCTCAGCAACAATCTCTATGTGTCCATCAGGAAGCTCAAGAGCAACGTAGTTAGCTTCAGGGTGCAGAATAACTGCCTCGTCAGCAGGCATAGTCCATGGAGTTGTAGTCCAGATGTCTACCCAAGTCTTACCTGCGTAAGCCTCAAGACCCTCAGGAACAGTAGTTAGCTCAAAGCGAACAAAGATTGCAGTAGAGGTGACATCGTGATACTCAATCTCAGCCTCAGAAAGAGCAGTGTGGTCATGAGTGCACCAGTGAACAGGCTTGGTGCCTCTGTACACAGAACCCTTGTCATAGATGGCCTTGAAAATCTCAACGTCTGTAGCGTCGTAATCATTGACGTAAGTGAGATAAGGATTGTCCCACTCGCCCAAAACACCAAGGCGCTTAAAGCCCTGACGCTGGGTATCTACCTGCTCAACTGCCATCTTGCGGCAGAGCTCACGGATCTTCTCGGTAGACAGCTGATTGAACTTTTCTGTGCCAAGCATCTGCTCAACCTTGTGCTCGATTGGCTGACCATGGCAGTCCCAACCAGGAACATAAGGAGTCTGGAAGCCCTGCATAGCCTTATAGCGGTTGATGATGTCCTTGGAAATCTTATTCTGTGCGTGACCCAGGTGAATTGGACCGTTTGCATAAGGAGGTCCATCATGAAGGACAAACTTGTCATGTCCCTCATTCTTCTTCATCAGGAGTTCATAGACGTTGTTTTGGTCCCAATCAGCCAAACGCTGAGGCTCATTCTGCGCAAGTGATGCGCGCATAGGAAAGCCTGTGTTTGGCAGGTTGGTGGTCTTTTTGTACTCGTTTGCCATCAAGCACAACCTTTCTGGGCACAAATAAAGCGCCCGTCCCTCACAGCTGGGACGAAGCGCCACAATACACTTCGTTGTAACCACCCAGCGACGGATTTGTCCGTTTACTCGGCTGGCCTGTCACGGCGACCATTTCCGGCAGCATCTACTAGTACAAAACCCTGTACGTTTGAACTGCAGCTCCGAGGTGATGTTCACACGGACGCAAATGCGGACTTCCACCAACTCCGCTCGCTTGAGATTTGCGCTACCCAGCTACTGTCCTCATCACAGCTTGTGTAAGTAATACTACCACGTCTTGCACTCATTGAACTAAGTAATACGCACGCTTAAACCGTTTTTAACAAATTATGCGGAATCCAAATTTTAAATTTTTATCGAAATAAAAAATGTAGATTGGGTAAAACAATTCCAATATCTAAGTGAGCTCATATCACATTTGAGCCAAACAGGTAAAGGGACGTGTATGGCAGATAACGATAACAAGCACCGTAGATCTATGTCGATGCTACTCTATATTGCAGTAGCCATCTTTGTATATCTCCTGCTTAGCAACACATTATTACCAGGACTTCTGCGTCAACAGGTACAAACTGTCTCGTACAGTGAGTTCCTTAACAAGGTTGACAATAATGAAGTTACCAAGGTGGACCTTAATACGGGCAGCAGAAACATTAGGTTCACAACTGGCTCTGGAGATTCCGAGAAGGTCTTTGAGACTACGCAGTTCCCCAATGATTCAACGCTGGTTCAGACGCTTAGAGATCACAAAGTTGATTTCTCGGCTTCCATTCCTGACAACTCTACAAATATGCTGCTCTATGCCCTTATTCAGTATGGCATCCCTCTTGTCCTCTTCTTGGGCATTGGCTACTTTATCAACCGATCCCTTAAACGCGCCATGGGTGACGATGGTCCTTCCATGAACTTTGGCGGCGGCTTTGGAGGTCTTGGCGGCAATCTTGGTCGCTCAAGCGCCAAAGAAATTAAGGGAGAAGACACAGGCATTACGTTTAAAGACGTTGCTGGCCAAGAAGAAGCTAAAGAGTCTATGCAAGAGATTGTTAGCTTCCTTAAGACTCCTGATAAGTACAAAGAAATTGGTGCTCGTTGCCCTCGTGGCGCCTTGCTTGTAGGCCCTCCAGGTACTGGTAAGACCCTCATTGCTAAGGCAGTTGCTGGTGAGGCTGGCGTTCCTTTCTTCCAGATTGCTGGCTCTGAGTTTGTTGAGATGTTTGTTGGACGCGGTGCTGCAAAAGTCCGTGACCTCTTCAAGCAAGCAAATGAAAAGGCTCCTTGCATCATCTTTATTGACGAGATTGATGCGGTTGGTAAGCGCCGTGATGCTTCTCTCAACTCCAACGATGAGCGTGAGCAAACCTTAAACCAGCTGCTCTCTGAGATGGACGGCTTTGATAACCACAAGGGTATTGTTGTTCTTGCAGCAACCAACCGCCCAGAGACCTTGGACAAGGCACTTCTGCGTCCTGGCCGTTTTGACCGCCGTATTCCTGTTGAGCTTCCAGACCTTAAGGGTCGTGAGGCAGTTCTTCAGATTCACGCCAATGATGTAAAGATGGAGCCAGGCGTTGACCTCTCTATCATTGCTAAATCCACACCAGGCGCATCCGGTGCAGACCTTGCAAACATCATCAACGAGGCAGCTCTTCGTGCTGTTCGCTTTGGTCGTCGTCGTGTTACCACCGAAGACCTTGCTGAGTCCGTTGACGTTGTTATTGCCGGCGCTAAGAAGAAGAACACTGTTCTTTCTGAGCACGAGAAGGACGTTGTGGCTTATCACGAGACCGGCCATGCAATTGTTGGTGCCATCCAGAAAAACGATGCTCCTGTTACCAAGATCACCATTGTTCCTCGTACTGGCGGAGCTCTTGGCTTTACCATGCAGGTTGAGGATGATGAGCGTTATCTAATGAGCAAAAGCCAGGCAATGGATGAGATTGCTGTACTCTGTGGTGGACGCGCAGCTGAAGAACTTATCTTTGGCGAGATGACCAATGGCGCTTCCAACGATATTGAGCGTGCAACAGCAATTGCTCGCGCTATGGTTACGCAGTACGGCATGTCTGACAAACTTGGCATGGTTACCCTCAGCCAGCAGCAAAGCCGTTATCTTGGTGGTGGCTCTTCCCTCACCTGCTCTGAAGCAACAGCTGAAGAGATTGATGCTGAGGTTAGGCGTATTGTTGAAGAGGGCCATCAGCGTGCACTTCAGACGCTTAAAGAGAACCGCTTTAAGCTGCATGAGATTGCTCACTACCTGCAGAAGAAGGAAACTATCACCGGCGAGGAGTTCATGAATATCCTCAAGCGCGAGAATACCTTTGCACCAGTAGTTGAGAACACTAACGAAGAGGGTTCCACTACTCCTTCAGCAGAGTAACTTTCTCTCTTAAACAAAGCTAAACGGCCATCTACAGTTGTAGGTGGCCGTTTTTTGTGCCGTATAAATCTTGTACTGTACGTAAAGACATTCAACCTAAGCTATTGAGCAAAAAGTTCCCAAAATGCCACGGCAGATGACGCAGCAACATTAAGCGAGTCCACCTGATGAGACATGGGAATGATGGTAGCAATGTCACAAGCCTCAATGGTTTTCTCGTCAAGGCCATAGCCTTCACTGCCAAAGAACAGTGCAGATTTCTTACCCTTTACCAGCTCTTTATTAAGAGGAACCGCAGAATCTGTGAGTGCAAGGGCGCACGTAGTAAAAGAATGGGCCGTAAGCTTTTCTATAAGGTCCAGTGAGGTTATCTCTTTATCCAATCGAGTCCAAGGCACCTTGAGAACTGTTCCCATAGAAACACGCAAGACGCGCCTTGACAGGTTGTCGGCACATTTAGCAGTCAAGATAACAGCGTCCACATTAAGTGCTGCAGCCGACCTAAAAACTGCGCCTACGTTATTAACATCAACAAAGTCTTCTAGAACGGCAATATGCTTTGACGTGCTTAGAATCTCTTCTAGCGATGCACCTTGAGGTCTCCTCATGGCACAGAGCGCTCCTCTATTCATTTTGTAGCCAATAAGCTGTGTAAGCTGCTCATCTGGAAGAATGAAAATAGGAACGTCATCTGACAAAGGGTGGAACTTCTCGACAATTTGCAAAATATTATCTGTATGAGAAGTATTTGCAAGAAACGAGAGTGGCCTACAACCTGCAGATAGCGCAGTCTCAATCACAAAATGTGACTCGCAAATCATGACGCCGCGAGTTGGGTCAAGACGATTACGAAGCTGGTTATCAGTCAATCGAGCATACATATCAAGACGACTGTCGTCAGCTGAATCTAACTGAATAACCGGATATGTAGCCATAAATAACGTACCTCTCGCCTCTTGTTAGACAGTATTCTCTCACTCTTGAGGCAAGAGTAACGTCATGTATTCCTAGATTACTTCTCTAGCAGCTTTCTCTTGAGGAAGAAGCTTAGAGAAACCAGTGAGACAGAGGAGCAGACAAGTGTGCCCTGAAGCGCAACTTGAGAATAATCTGCAGTATCAGGAAGCTGTGACTTCTTCTGAGCTTGCTGAGGCTCCTCAGGAGTATGCGTCTCAGGTGTTTCTGGCGTAGTCTCAGGCTGCTTCACGTATACGTGAGTCCAATTTGCAGTAATGGCTGGCTGAGAAGTATCACTTGTTCCAATAACAAGATTGACTTTTAAATGCTGGTACGAATCAAAGTTATCTGGATCTGCAGATGTTGGGGTAAGCAGATATTCAATTCGATACTGACCAACAGGCAAGGTGTCATCTTGATATGAAGAATAAACAACATCCTTAAAGTGATTAGAGAAATAAATAGCATTGCCGTCGGCATCAACGACACGAGGTGTGCCATCTGGCATATAAGTCATATCGATAGTAAATTGACCATTCTCAAACAACTGAACATCGTAGGTATCATATCCAGGAGTCCTACTGATAACAATATCGCCATTGTGCGTAGCGGCACTAACAGGAAAAAGCTGTGTAATATCTTGCGATTGGATCTCAGTCATAAGACGAGCTGTTACGGCATCAATATCCAATACTCGCCTTGTACCTGCGTCAACCGTGTGATCATAGTTGTAAGAAGAGATGGTAGCAGGAGCATTCTGAAGACCAGCGTCAATAGGTTTTAAGGTAGTTCCAGTATCAGAGACATATGCGGTGTGCGCGAGAGTGTAGTAATACGTAATATGCGTCACATACGTAGTTGGACGCGCAACATTACCATCACCATCATAACCAGCAGAAATCGTATAAGAATCCACTTCTTTATGGTCAAGAATGTCATTGCCCACTACCTCTGGAGCTTGGAATAGACCTTGCTTTTCAGTCTTATTTCCGTTGCTATCAACAAACGTTGTGAGATTACGATCAATATCAGATATACCCACGTGCATGGTATAGATGTAATAGAAGCCATGCTCTTGATCATACGAAAGCGTTTTTTCCAGCTTATACTGACCCATAGGCAAACTGGTATCAATAACAGCAGTATTATCTTGACCAACCGACCCTTGTGCCAGCTGACCATTAGCAATGTAAGAATTAACTCTGTCTCTGTGAGTCTGAATATCATTATCTGAATCAAATTCAAACACCGGAAGCAAAATTCTACGATCAGTCACACCAGCAAGCTCCGGATGAGTCTGAATGTATGCATCTACAGCTGCATCATCTGTTGTATATCTCAGAGAATCATCTGGCGAGAAAAGCGACAAGTCAAACTGATCTCTATCTAAATAAACAAAATCACTTACCTTGCTATAGTTTGGATGAGAATCAGTGTTAACTGCCTCATAAGGCTTAACTTGCTCAAGAGTATCAAACGATGTTGAATCATTGCCAACAAGCGAAGCAAAATCAGAAGGAAGAAGCTCATACGATTTGACATCAGTATGCAGTAACAACTGATTAGTAGAATGAGAATTTGATTGGCTAGTTGAAGCAGTAGCTACAGCAATTTTAGGAAAAGCTGAAATGCATAAAAGAAGTACGGCAAGAGCAGTACAAACACATCTAATATTTTGCGTAGTACTATTGACTCTAGTTGATGACATACGCTATTACTCCCCCTGCAATTGAAAAATAATTATTTCTAAATGTCGTATATATTACTCCAGTTTTGTTCATCTCCTATAGAAAATAATTCCACGTAAGTTCCATAAAATATGTGGTGAATATGCACTACACTAAATGAATGTGTCTTTGACTCATTTGCAGAAAGTCTGTTTGTCAAAACACACTGATTTTTGCTATGTAACTTCGTTTTTATAAGGAGTGCTCCTTGGCTAAGCACTTTGCAAAAAGCTCTGCTTCTCATACCGCTAACCTACAACCTCTTTCTTCAGAGGAAGCTACAGAGAAAGCGCCTTCTCTTAAAGACTCAGTACCAAGCCTTGGCGATACTGATATGTACGTTGCTCTTAATGAAGAGCAGGTAAAAGCCAATCAGCTTAATGATTCTTCACAATCAGCGGAAGCGCCAGAAGAGCAGGCAGATGATCTAACTGTCATTGCTCCCCTTGATAGCGCAGAACTTGGAGAAAAAGAAGAGGCTCCCGTTGTTCTCAAGAAACATCAGTGGTGGAAGATACCTGTTGTGCTCGTTGGTATTCTCGCCCTTGTGTACGTGGGTGGAGCAATCTTCTTTAACTTCTTCTTTATGCCTCAAACCAGCATTTATGGTAAGGACTACTCCTTAAAACCTGCTTCAGATTTACAAGCTTCTAGAGCAAACGAGGCCTCAAATTACTCCGTCCAAGTCTCTGGAAACGGCGTAGATTTAACCATCAAGGCATCTGACATTGATTTGACGTACGACGCAGCTGGATATGCTCACGATGCTATTAGTCAGCAGAATCCTTGGATGTGGCCACTGGAGATTACTCGTAGCAGGTCCTTGAGTCCACATGCAACCGCTTCGTATGATACAAGCAAGGCAGACGCACTCTTTAATCAAAGAATTGAGCAGGCAAAAGAATCTGCTCAAACTCTAGAGAACAATGGTATTACCTACGATAGCTCGGCTAAAAAGTTTATTTTTGCTGACGACGCTATTGCTACAAGACTATCTCTTGAGGGCGTCCATAAAGACTTGCAAACCGCTTTTGATAATCTGAGCACTACCGTACAGCTTGGCCCAGAAAGCCTCATGAGCGCAGAAGACCTTGATACTGCCTTGAAGACTGCTAATTCATACGTTGCTTCTGCGGTTGATTTGATGCTAGGAGATTCTGCTGCATATCAGCTTGATCAAGACACCATTGCTAGCTGGATTAAGTTTGATGAGAATCTCTCTATTTCATTTGATACAGACGCTATTACCAAATGGGTCAACGAGACACTTGCTCCTGCAGTAGATACTCGTGGAACTTCAAGAACGTATAAGCGCTGGGATGGAAAAGAATTCACTACAAAGGCCGCTGGTGCATACGGTTGGGTTATTGATAATGACGCTGCTGTAAAAGCCATCTCTGACGGTCTGTCAGCTGGTCAGGCAACAAAGATTGAACTGCCTACAAAACAGTCGGCCGATAAGTTTACTAAACAGGGCGAGCAGGACTGGGGCGGTCGTTATATTGACGTTGACCTTACCACTCAGCATGCTGTCCTTTATGGTGATGATGGAACAATTCTCTGGGAAGCTGATGTAGTAACTGGTATCCCAGACGGACATCACAACACTCCAGAAGGAGTCTGGTATATTACCAGTCACATTAGAGACGCTCGTCTCTTGGGACCAAACGATGAGTCAGGCCGTCCAGGATGGGATACAAAGGTTGATTTCTGGCTTGGCGTAAAGGGTCAAGAAGTTGGCTTCCACAACGCTCCATGGAGAAGTGCGTTTGGTGGAAACATCTACAGAACTGGCGGCAGTCATGGCTGCATCAACCTAAGCTATGACAATGCTCAAAAACTCTTTGATATAGCCAAAGACGGAGATCCGATTATCATCCACTACTAGATTTTTCTTAGAGAACAAAAGATTACGTGCACTTCAGAATTGTTTTCTGAAGTGCACGTTTTTTATGTCTTACAGAAGATCAACAACACGCTCTTTGCTTGCCATAAAATCAAGATACTCTGAACCTAAGCGAGACGTAATCAAAGAACTGGCAGAAGGAAATTTGCTGAATGCTTTATCAAAACCATAGTCTCCTGTGCCGTAATTAAATGTCGCAAGTATATTATCAGACAGAAAGGTTCCTCCACCATCTGTGTCGTATTCATAGTAGGAGACGGCAGGTAATTTGCGAGTGCTTATAGCTTGCAGAACGTAAGCAGTCCCATAAAGAATATATTGATCAAAATCTTGTGATGAGAGAGAAACTGAATATAAAGCGGCATCTTGCTCGATTGTTCCAATGATTTCTCCATTAACACTTACAACCCACGAAATGCCACCGTCTAATAATTCATTGTTTTTCTCTACAACTGATAAAATTGGACCAGATATATACACATCGTTTATATTGCAGGTATAAGTCCTATATTCTCCAGACTCAAACTTTTCATATGAGAAAATATTATCAGCTGATTGCTCCCGTATAAATTCCGCAGCTTCATGTTTTAAAAAATCAAGATTTCGTTCTTTAACCGCTTCGGGTCTAAACCAACTACATATGAATACACATGCCACAATCACTGCACATGCCACAATCACTGCGCTGATAGTTATATACAATTTTTTCTTACCATGTGACATGTCTAATCGCCTCACTTGTATTGAATGTAAACCGAAAACGTGCTCTTAGGAAAATCCTATAAAAGATCTACAACACGCTCTTTGCTTGCCATAAAATCAAGATA
>CALIZK010000142.1:0-10469 GCA_938028635.1 uncultured Atopobium sp. | reverse complement strand
GCTCGTCTCGCGAATCGCCACGGCGTAGCCCCACGGCGGCCGCAGGCCCGCATCGGGCAACCGATATAGTTTACGGGCCGGCAATCGCCAGCGAGTCCAGGAGAGTACCAGGCTGCCGCAGGAGTCGCTAGGACAGGTCCTTGCGGAGGTACGATCCACCGATATCAACGCCGGCGGATGAACTGCCTCCCATTTCTTGGACACGAGAAATAGGAGGCAGTTCAATAGCGGGTGGTTTTATGTTTCGCACGCTTCTCGCGCTCAACAGGCTAAAGCTTCAGAAAAAAGACTCTGCCATTTCTGACAGAGTCTTAACATGCGATTATCATGTGCTCTTTATTGCTCCGGCGTTACCTATTACAGGGCAGAAGCGGTGTGCTCGTTGCGTTTTCGCGTGTGTCGTCGCGCTCATCGTAAGCATCATATGGTGCCTTAGGGTCATGAACTTTGACTGGTTTGTTGACGTTACACACCTCATCAGTATGAGCAAAGACAAAGTTGATGTCATCCGCCCAGCCTGTATGCCCGGTGATAATTTTGGGATTAAGTCCACGCTCACGCAGAATGCCCTCTAGCCTTGCAAGCGATTCAACAGCCAGTTTGTTGTCTTCTGCAAGCTTATTGATAAAGCTATAACCACCGTCTGCTCCCAGCCAGATGGTATCGGCAGAGAATAAATATTTGTCATCAATCAGGTACACCACGTGACCCCAGGTATGACCGGGGACAAGAATTGTTTCGATTTTTATGCCATCAATATCAAGCACTTCCCCGTCGTGCAGAAGTGTCTTTTTATTTGGAATATTTACCTTTGGTAGCTTGAACCAGCCGTTCATTACACGACGGCGAACTTCTCCTGTTAAATACCTATTCTCAACATCGCCAATATAAACCCGCGCGTGGCTGAAAAGCTGGTCACTGTCCGACTCAATTGCGCCAATATGATCGGTATCCAGGTGGGTGATTAGAATGTGCTGAATATCCTTAGGGTCAATTCCCAGCCAGTCCATCTTTTCTTGCAGGCGATCATAGCTGTACCCTGCGTCAATCATGATGGTAGTACTGCCTTTAGTGTAGAAGAAAATATTGGCCACATACTCACGTATGCACCTCACGTGCTCATCAATGGCGCCTGTGTTAAGGGGCTTAAATATTTCTTTGCCGCGATACACCCACGACATCAGCACTTTTTGAAACCTTGAAGCGCTCTTTGACATTGCTTCGCCTCGATCCTATTTTCTATCCCCGGCGTCATTTGATTTGAAAAGCAATCCACCAACGCGATGGACTATACGTGCAGAAAATGGTGTCTGAACTTGCCTTTTGATGTTTGTTAGATTTTGCTAACTAAATATTACCCCTCAACTGTCCGTAGCCTATGACTTTCCGCTAAACGAGTAAAAAACAAACGCCAACGTAAAAATAAATCCTGAACAGCAAAAGCCGCACTTCAAATACATCGGAGTGCGGCTCTTTTGCAGACGTGCAACACAATGTTGCGTTTAAAAAAGTACTCATGAATCGCGGGGTTTCTCGCCATTCATGAGTAACGAATGTATGGTGGAGGTGCGGAGAATCGAACTCCGGTCCAAAGCAAATCCTAGGCAGGTGTCTCCAAGCTCAGTTACTAATTACATCTCAAGTACCGCACACTTAGTAACAGGCGTTTGGTGCTCCAGTTGGTTCAATCTTTTTGTAAGGCATACCAACTACGTCCTTACAAGCATCTCCCTAAAATGACGTCACCCTGAGAACAGGAGAAAATCCCAGTTAGACGCGCTGAACTAAATTAAGCAGCGAGAGCCATACGAGGCTCAAAAGTAAGAGTGTTGTCAATTCAATTTGACGTTACCCCTGTTTTACGTGGCGAGGAGACCACGGCTTGCTGCCCACCGCAAACTCACCTTGTCGAATCCAGTCACCCCCAAAAATGAGAGAAACTGCCACCATGCAGTTTTCAATGTTCCTGAATTGCGGGCGCACGTAACATTGCTTGCAATTCAAAGTGTAGAGAGTATACCCCATGAACTGCCACTCTTTCAAAAAAAATATGACTATTTTGGGAACGGCTTACTTTGTGGCTTACTTTACGGCCTACTTAACGGCTTACTTTGCAGACTTACCGTGAGCTTCTAGGACTTGTTTCTCGCGATCAATAAACATGATAAGAATAACCACGAGAAGCGCCGCAGGTGAGAGCCAAATCATATGGGTACCCAGCAGCGGAATGAGCAAGTTACCCACTACCGCACCAGCTACAAAGCAGAAAATAGTTCCAAAATAGAGCAGCGATGTCTCAATGTGAGATGAATCGTGCGTGTGCATATATGCGGCTATTTCTTGCGTTCCGCCGCGGAGGTTTCCAATGCACATAGTAGTTGCAAACGCATGCCCGTGAAGCTTTCTAAACGCCTGGACTTGAATGCCACACGCAAGTGACGTCAAGCTGTTTGCCAGCAGGTTCATATCTGTTGGAAGCAGAGAAACTACACCTAGAAGCGCAATCTCTACGATAACCGCCAGCTGTCTCCAGTGCAGATGTTCTTCTCGCGCAATGGCTCGTATAGCATATGAAAGCGCAATACCTATGGCAAATGCCAAAATTGGAAGAGCGTATTTGAGGCACTTTTCAAACGATCCGCTGGTCAGATTTACGCCCAAAAGCAGCAAGTTTCCGGTCTGAGCGTTGGCAAAAACACCGCCGCGCACCAGGTAGGAATAGGCGTCCATAACTCCGCCCGAGAAGGCCAAAAATGCAGCAACTTCCACCGAATCTGACATTTGTAACGCGTGCTTCAAAACCACTCCAACCATATGATGTGAGTTAAAACGCGAATCATGCAGGCATATACGAAAAGCGATGCAGGTTAAATCCTACATCGCTTTTACGATTTTGTTTGGGTGATCATCAAAGAGGTTACCAACGTGCAATCTTGCACAGATAACCTATCTGACTAATTTGTGGGGAGCTTACTCCTCGACGAGCTCGAACATCTCAGGACCAACGCCGCAAACTGGGCAAACATAGTCCTCAGGAAGCTCTGGAGTGTCAACCTCAACCTCGTAGCCACAAACGGTGCAAACAAACTTGTAAGTAGTCTCTGCCATTTTTATTCCTCTCTCCAAGCGCTTACGCGCTTTTCCTTCTATTCGCGCATTTAACGCGGATGGCAACTAACCGTGGCCCTTATCCGCGGTTAAGTGCTCATGCAGATAGTAACAAATCTTGAGTGATTCTAAAGCATTATTCCGAAAATAGGAATGATTCTCATAAAATTCGCACGAAATTTTTTGGCGAGAAGTTCGACGTGCTCCAAGCATCAGCCGCTTGCGACGGTACGCTCGCGTGCGGCAGTGACGCACTCCTAGCGACTGCGCTCCTTGAGGGCTCGCTGAATCTCGCGGTCAGAATCACGCTTAGCTGCAGACGCACGCTTGTCGTAGAGCTTTTTACCCTGCGAAAGCGCAATCAACAGCTTGACGCGGTTATGCTCGTCAAAGTAGATCTCAAGCGGAACCAACGCCAAACCTTTCTGGCGAAGCTTTCCGTCAAGATAGTCAATCTGCCTGCGGTGAAGCAGCAGCTTACGCTTTCTATCTGGGTCAACGTTCCACACGCCACCGTTTGTGTACGGATGCAGGTGCATGCCGTGAATCCACGCCTCACCATCGCGAATGAGGCAGAACGTATCGGTCAGCTGGCAGCCGCGCTCGCGCAGGCTCTTGACCTCGGTGCCAGTAAGCACCAGGCCACACTCAAAGGTCTCGCCAATCTCGTATTCATGACGAGCAGAGCGATTGCGTGCAATCGACTTCTTACCCTGCTGTTTTCCCTGGGTCTCGGCCATACTTACTTGCCTTCCCCGTCTGAAGTTTCTGCTGCATCGGTTTTCTCGCCAGATGCATTGCCTGGCGCGTCAGCAGATACAGGGTTGCCGCCCGCGGTAAAGCCTTCGGAGATTGCGGCGTCGCGGACAAGCTGCAGAAGCGCAAGAGCTGCCTGCTCGCCCACAAGATCGCGAGCGCGAATGGTCATCTCAGTTGCGGTAGCTCTGTCGCCCATGGCGGCGCAATCCTGCGCGCACATCAGCAGGCAAACCGCAATCTCGGCGTTTGCGCCTGTTGGCAGACCCTCTGCCTCTAGCAGATCATTTGCTTCTTCGTCGGTAAGGCCATCAGGGTCCTTAGGGGTGCCTGCCGCCTGGTCAAGCGCGGCCTCAAGAGTGCTGTCTTTAACCTCAAAGCGACGAGCAGCCCTCAAGCATGCCGCGGCCTGCTCGAGCCTACCCTGAGCCTCAAACCATGCCGCAAAGTTCAAAAACGCCCTGGTCAGATGCCTTGCCTCACTTGCACGCTCAAAAACACCAAACGTCAGAGCCATGTGCTCACGAATATCGCCTGCAATCTTAAACAGGTCAGCCAGATCAAGCCTAAATCCGCAGTTCATTGGGTTCCAACGAATCGCAGTCTTCAGCGCAGTCATGGCGTTTTCGTAATCGCCGGTGCGTACGTAAGCCATTGCAAGGTCTCCGTACAGGCGATCAAATGGCTCAGCAACATCCTCAAGCTTGCGAGGATCGTTCTCCACGCGCCTATACGCCAAGCGGTCAAACAGCGTTGGAAACGCAAAATACTGGACCTCATCTGTGGTTTGGCAGTTGCGATCCACATACTCTTCAGCGTCTTCAGCCAAACGAAGCAGCAGCTCAAGTGCCTCCTCGTTCTGGTCCTGCATCATCATGCCTTCAGCGCGCATCAGCTCATCTGAAAGTGCCGAAAGTGCCATCTTACTCACCTATCATTCAATATCAATCATGCAATCATCTGCGCGGGCGCTTAATAAACCCGCACGTAATCTACCTGCTTATTATTCCACAAGTGCCAAATCAATCTGACCACGAGCCACATTTACGCCAGAAATCTTCACGCGTACACGTCCGCCAATTCGATACGTTTTACCTGTTGATTCCCCTATCAGCGCCAGCGTCTCCTGGTCATACACATACCATTCGTGGCCCAAGTCCCTCACGGCGAGAAGCCCGTCGGCGTAGGTACCATCCAACGTTATGAACAGGCCGAAGCGCTCGCAGCCGTCAATGGTTCCCCACGTTTCTTCTCCCAGACGGCTCTGATAGTACTCAGCCAATTTGATCTTTTGCGTAGCACGAGCTGCTGCATCTGCCTTTCGCTCCTGTTCAGAGCAGGTGCTGCAGATATCTGGAAGCGCGCTGAGCTCTGCGCGAGATGCCGTCTGACCACGAAGCAAACGCTTGAGTGTGCGATGAACTATCACGTCAGGATAGCGCCTAATTGGCGAAGTAAAGTGGCAGTACGCATCTGCTCCCAGAGCAAAGTGACCCTGATTTGCTGGCAGATAGATAGCTCGTTTTTGGGCCCTGAGCAGCTGTGCATTTACCACACGAGCATAACGTGTGCCGTGGACTGACTCCAGCGCTTCTTGCAATGCCATCTGATCGCCAATGGCAATACGAGACGCAACATCTGGCTCAAGAGCACCCATCGCCACAAGCGGAGTGACCGCAAGCTTAAGAGACTCTGGAGAAGGCTGCTCATGTACGCGATATGCCGACTCTAGGTCATGCTGACTGAGCATGTGCGCAACACTCTCATTTGCCGCAAGCATTGCTTCCTCGATAAGCCCCGTTGCTTGAGTGCGCTCGCGCACCGACACGCCAACTGGCTTGTTATCCTGGTCAAGCACTACGCGCGTCTCTACGCTCTCAAAATCTACTGAGCCGCGTTTCTCGCGAATTTCTTCTCGAAGTGCGCGGATTTGATTGAGCACGTTAATCATTTCTTTGATTGCGCCAGCGTCTTCTGCAGAAACGGCAGAGTCAAGTGCCGCATTATCTCCTTGGAGATAGCTATCTACCTGGTCGTAGCTAAGTCTTGCTCGTGAGCGAATAACGGAATTCATAGCCGTTGCGCCAAGAATCTTGCCTGAGCTGCTCAAAGTCATCTTTACCGACATGGCCAGCCTGTCTTCAGCTGGCCGCAGAGAGCACACATCGTTGCAGAGTTTCTCTGGAAGCATGGGCAACACGCGGTCAACTAAATATGCCGAGCAGGTGCGCATGCGAGCTTCCAGGTCAATGGGAGAATCCCATTTCACGTAGTGAGCCACGTCTGCAATATGAACCCACAGCTCAAAGCCACCGTCATCAAGCTTGCGTGCACCAACAGCATCATCAAAGTCTTTAGCATCCGCGGGGTCTACGGTGATACACAAATTTTCTCGCAAATCGTGTCTTGAAACGTCTTCCACAAGCGCTTTATCTGCGTCAACGGAGATCTTCTCGGCTTGTCTTTGCGCCTTGATAGGAAATTCTGTTGCCAGACCATATGAAGCAATGGTTGCCTCGACGTTCATGTCCAGATCTTCGGCTGATCCCACGCGACGTTCAATAGTGACTACAGCAGCGCTTTTGCGCGTTGGATACTCCGTGATGCGCGCGACAACTACGTCGCCCTCAAAAACGTAATGACGTCCAACAGAAGGATCTTCGGGAAGCACAAAGAAATCGCGCTGGATGCGGCTATCCAGCGGCACCACAGCGCCAAGTGGACCGGCGTCGTGGTAGATGCCCAAAAACGTCTGAGTAGCTCGCGTAAGCACAAAACGCACGTTTGCCAGAGGAGTCTTCCCCTTGGCCGAGACAAGCGAAACCTGGACCTCATCTCCGTGCATTGCCTCGTGAATACCGTGCTTGGCCAGCGCATACGTTCCCTCAGGGGTGCTTACGGTAGCAACTCCTGGGCGAGAAAGGCTCAGCGTGCCTGTAAGCAGCGCCGATGGTCGCTTTGAGACTTTTGCACGTCCCTGACGACGGTTTCCTTTATGTATGCGTTTTCTAGCCAAAAATCCTCCTGTAGGTAGAAGCCAGCGCCTTTTGCGCTGACCCAATGAATCTTCTGATATGTACCCTAAAGTGCCTTGTGATAGACGATGTCCAGATAAGGCGAGAAGTTCCAGGGATCTCGACGGGTTTCTCGACGGGTTTCTCGACGGGTTTCTCGACGAACATCTCGACGGATAGACGTCGGAACCCTCGCCGGGTTTCTCGCCACTCCTGTACACACAAAAAGAGCCCCTATGCAGAGACTGCATAGGGGCTCCAGAAGGGATTGGTTTACCTCTTAGAAGGTGCCGCGAATAACCTCGCTGCCTTCCTTCATGATAACTTCCATGTTATCTGGGGTAAGGTCGCGGATGTTGGTAGCAACGTCGCCCTTGACAACCAGGAGGTCAGCAAGCTTGCCAGCCTCGAGGGAGCCAAACTCATCCTCGTGGTGAACCATCTTTGCGCCGTTAAGAGTAGCAGCCTTGATGGTCTCAAGAACGGTGACGCCAGCCTTCTCAACGAAGTCATACATCTCGTCGATGGTGACCCAGCCGTAAGGAGTTACGAAGCTGAAGGAGTCGGAGCCGATGGTGAGAGTGACGCCGCGCTCGTTAGCAGCACGGAGGTTCTCGTATGTACGGTTGAGGCCCTTCTCAACGACGGTATCGCCTGGGAATGCGTCAAGCTCTGGAGTCCACTCTGGTGGATAAGTTCCGTACCAAGTTGGCAGGAAGCCGATGGTAGGAGTAAAGAAGGTGCCCTGCTCGCACATAAGATCCATGGTCTTTGCATCAAGCTCGAAGCCGTGAATCATCTGCTCGCAGCCGCAACGGACGGAGTCATAAGCTGCGGAGAAGCTGTTATAGGAGTGTGACCAAACAGGAATGCCAACCATTGCTGCCTCGTCGCAAACTGCCTTGATCTCCTCGTAGCAGTAGTGCTGATCGCGACCGGAGTCCCAGTGCCAAATGCCGCCACCGGTTGCCCAAATCTTGATTGCGTCTGGGTTCTCACGAAGACGACGACGAACTGCCTTACGAAGATCCCAAGGACCGTCTACCTGGTCGCCCCAAGGATGACCATTCTTGGAAATCTCCTGTGGGAGCTGGTGGCAGTCACCGTGACCAGCAACGCGGCAGAAACCAAGGCCGGTAGCGTAGATACGTGGGCCTTCCATGATACCCATGTTGACGAGGTCACGAATTGCGATACCATTGCGGCCAATCTCGCAGACGGTGGTAAGACCGTGGGAGAGAGCGTCCCAGGACTGCTTGACTGCGCATGCCTGCTTCTGAGCAACGGACTCGATAACCCAGTCGTTATCGTTGTCGGTCAGGTTGCCGGAGAAGTGCAGGTGGGTATCGATAAGACCTGGCATAATGGTGCGGCCCTGAATGTCGCGGACCTCATAGCCCTCTGGAACCTCAGTGCGAGGACCAGCATAAGCGATCTTCTTGTCGTCTACGAGGACAAGAGAATCCTCAACAGGAGCGGCGCCAGTGCCGTCAACGAGCTTTCCGCCTACAAAAGCAATCTTACTCATTTCTTTCCCCCTCTAGTAAATGATACATACTATCTTTTTGCACCCACCCTTTTTGGGCGCAAAAAATCCAAACTAAAGAAACAAATAACGTGCTTAGTTCAACGTACCGATGAAACCTTTAGAGCTTGCAAGCAACTTATGCTGCTGCCTTCTCAGACTGACGACCAAAGATCATGAAGATGGCCATACCAATAACAATCCAAGAAATGGTGATGATCCACTCAACTGGCTTCAGTGCTGCAGGACTGAAAGGAACAACCATCAGACCGATGATGATGCTGCCAGCAAGAATTGCAGCAAGGATACCTGCGATACCACCGTTGACCTTGTAAGGACGAGGCAGGTCTGGCTCGGTCTGACGCAGGCGCAGGCAGGCAACGCCAGCCATGGTGCATGCGAAGATGAAGCCAAGAGAAGCAACGTTGGTCAGAGGAACAAGCATGTTGCGGCCGAGGAATGGACCAACAAGGGTCAGGCCAGCCATGAACATGTTTGCAGTCAGAGGTGCGCCAGACTTAGGGTCAATCTTTGCGAATGCCTCTGGGAGCATCTTCTTACGACCAAGAGCGAGCATCAAACGAGTGGAAGCACCAAAGAAGGAGTTCATTGGGCCCAGAGGTCCAAGCGTTGCAATGATGAGCATTGCAATGTAGAAGAACAGGTTGATGCGCTCGAGAACTGCAAGTGCAGGAACGGAAGACTTAACAAACTCGTGCCAGTCAATCATGGTTCCGAATGCATAGATGCAGATGAGATAGAAGATACCAGATGCCATAAGTGCAAGTGCAGGAATGATGCCAAACTTCTTCCAATCAAGGTCAGCAGAAGCCTCTTCTGCCTGCTGTGGAATGGTGTCAAAGCCAGCGTAGAAGAATGGAGTCATAACAAGTACTGCAATGATGCCACCAAAGAAGCTGGTAGCCTTTGTGCCCTCTCCACCTGCAACCTCAGTTGCCTGGGAGAAGAGTGGGAGGCCGTTGCTTGGAGAACCAGTTGCAAAGGAGATAACCATTGCAAGGATCATACCAGTCAGCAGAGCCTTAGTCAGGAAGCTCGAAAGCTTAGCTGCTGCGCCAGCGCCCTTAAAGTTAAGGAAGATGACCAGAATGGCAAAGCAAAGAGCGATGACTGTTGGCCACAGGTAAACATCTGCACCAAGGATGGTGTAGAGCTTAACGGAGCGCAGCCAAGAAAGAATTGGGAATGCACCAAAGCGGTCGGTGAGAAGCGTGGAAATAGCAATTGCCTCCCAAGGGCACAGTGGAGCGTTACCCAGAAGGAGCATCCAGCCGGTAAAGAAGCCCATTGGGCGGCCGAATGTCCTGTCGACGTACTCAATGATGCCACCAGAAATTGGAATAGCAGCAGTAAGCTCGCCAAAAACACATCCAATTGGTACAAGGAAAATTGCGCCAATTGCGAATGCGATCATCGCGGGGAATGGTCCTCCACCAAGAACCATCCAGTCGCCTACCAGGAGCACCCATCCGGTACCAATGATCGCACCAAATCCGATGGTAAAGAAGTTGAATAGACTCAACGACTTTTGCATCTCAGGTGCCTCGGCATTTTCTGCCATGTCCCACTCCTTCCCGTAATTACTCGGACGAAGAACTTGATGAGACTATGTTTGCACCCGAAGCCATTTGAAAAAAGAAGTAGCGCCCTCTGGGCGTCAGATAAACCCGTAAGCGTAAAGGCTACAACCGCGAGCGGTAGTTAAATCTTTTTACATCTTTACCAAAATCTAATAACAGTTATGCAATTTTCAAATAGTTAACGTACACAACTATGCATCAATCTTTAACTCAAATACTTTAAAAACTCTTCTGTAGTACGCGACATCTCGCCTTTTACACGATGTGTAATAAAGACATTACGATGTACGGGAGTCTCCAGATGATGTACATCAATATCAAAATTTGTACCTTTTGTTGCCTCAAGTGGCAACAAACTTACACCAAGACCTGACTCTACCATGGACATAATGGTGAATGAATCCGATGACGCAAACGTCATGCGCGCGTTTTTGAGTTGCTTCTGAAGCAGAGGAGCTGTCTCAA
>CALIZK010000141.1:0-8827 GCA_938028635.1 uncultured Atopobium sp. | reverse complement strand
ATGATGTACGCAAAATATGTGAGTGGATACAAAGGCCAGATCAGAGGCTCTTTAAAACTCATAGTAGGTTTCTCGTCAAAGAGCAGCCAGTCCAAAACGGCGCAGATAGGAATCACATCATGCAGAATAAAATTGTTGAACTTAAAGACGCCGTTGACAAAGACCTCGCCATGGTCAAGTAGGAAGTAAGCTACCAGGCCAGTTACGGTAATGCCCAGCATAAGCGTGTGTTTGACCGTTGGCATCCATGGCTTCTGAGCGGTCTCGGGATGCTTGTAAGCCTGGAACAGCGCGCCCCAGAAATAGGCAACAAGCAGCAGGTTAGAGATGTTGGTGAAGTAATACAAGAAAGAAACGCGGAAGTTCATTCGGAAGACGCCCGCAGAATCACACAGCACAAAGGTGCCAATCACAGCAATACATAGCTTAAAAATAAATGACGCTTTCTTAGATTTAATCAACGCAGTACCTCCTTCTGTAAAGCGAGAGGTCACTGTAAACCTAACGCGCCGCGACAAAAATACGTAATTCTCAGAGTTAACAGTTATGTTTCAAATGAAAAAGATTCAAAAAAATGCGGTCTTCTCACTTTTGGCGAGAAGACCGTGAAATGGCGAGAAAATCGCAGATGTCAAAGGTGTACAAGGCCAACTAGGGCTGCGTTACTGAAGCGCGTGCTTGATTACAAGAATTGGATGGTGTAGGAGCAGTCGAGGTCCTGTGGATTTCATGACCTCTTTAACGCGAGCGCGCATCTCTTTGCTATAGCAATGCGATTTGCATTTTGAGCAAAACGTCTTTGTCTCAATGTGAGGACAGCGGTCCACACGCGTATGCGCATACTTCTCAAGCTCAGCGCACTCGTCGCACAGAGGTTCGTGGGCTTTGGTGCGATGGTACTTCTCGCAATAAAAACGAATCATGAGCGAAATAAGATCTTTTTCTTTTTGACGTTTCTGCGCAATTTCTTCAGGTGTCATCAGCTCACTCGTCCCCCATCAACGGTGTAAACAACATCTGCAATTCCCATGGTAGAAGCCCTGTGAGAGACAAGAACCACAGACTTGCGCTCAGTTTCTTTATCAAGCGAGCGCAAGATAATTGCCTCGTTTAGGCTGTCCAGATTGCTGGTTGGCTCGTCAAGCAACATGAGTGGCGCGTCATGCAAGAATGCGCGAGCAAGGCCAATGCGCTGGCGCTCTCCGCCAGAAAGTGAGTCGCCAAGCTCTGCAACAGGCGTATCGTACCCCTGGGGCAGCGTGGAAATGTACTCGTGAATTGAAGCCTTCTTGCACGCCTCAACAATCTCTTCATCCATTGCGTCAAGCTTTGCAATGCGGAGATTGTTCTTAATGGAATCGTGATACAGATGCGTATCCTGCGTCATGTAGCTCTCAAGATCGCGCAGGTTAGAGGTATTAACCTGCTCCAAAGGGGTTCCAGAAATCTCAATGGCACCAGGCGTTGCTGGCCAGAAACGCATCAAAAGTTTTAGCAGTGTAGACTTGCCTGAGCCGCTCTTTCCCACAATTCCCACGATCTTATCGGTAGGAATATCCACGGAAATGTTGTCCAGAATCTGCTCGTTATCATACGCAAATGAAAGCTCAGATACACGCACACCTTCATAGGAGATGTCTTTTTGACCCACTACATCTTTAACCAGGGGCTGCTCGTCCAAAATATCCAAAACACGATTGCCTGCAGCAAACGTACTGGTCAGGGTTGTACCAAGTGCAGCCAAAGCCACAACAGGCCCAAACGAACTCATCAATGCAATGGTGACAATGAAAGCTTCATTCATAAGAATCTGCTGGTGATAGGCCAGGTAGAACGAACTAAAGAACATGACTAGTGTTGCGGCAAGAATGACCGTTGAGGTGACCGCATCGTTGACACCAAATGCTTTCTTAACTGCCTGCTGTCTGTCGCTTAACTGATCAGCTAACTGACTTGTTTCCTTAATCATCTGCTTACCAGTGTTATATTGCAGAATCTCGTCAAGACCACGCAGGTTATCAAGGGTAACCGTAGAAAGGTTACCAGCAAGATCTCTTGCCTCAGCAGAGTCTTGCTCGGAGCGTTTAGACATAGCAAGCGGAATTGCCACGCCAACTACCAGGTAAGAAACAAGTGCAATAACACCCAAAATCCAGTTGGTGCTGCCCACAATAAACCACACCATAACAATGCAGAACACAACCGCAATGCAGATAGGCGAGATAGTGTGTGCGTAGAAAACCTCAAGCAGCTCAATGTCTGAGGTAATGACGCTCATCAGGTTGCCCTTATTTTTGACCTCAAGCTTTGCAGGAGCAAGCTTTCTGAGCGCCGTGAACACACGGTCTCTAATAAGCGCAAGCAGTTTAAACGCAATAAAGTGGTTGCATTCCTGCTCGGCATAGCGCAGCAGACCACGGACCAGGGCAAACAAAAGCATGCCACCAAAAAGCAACACCATAGGAGAAGATGAAGCAAAGCCCATAGCACTGAGCAGCGCATATGCTCCAAAAATGCTGATGAACGTGGCGGCAAGGTTGCCCAAGACTCCCATCAAAATTGCAAGTACCATAAAGCCAGCCAGCGGACGAACCAGCCCCACCAGCCTCAACATAATGGTGAGCGCACTACGGCGAGAAGTACGTGCAGTTGTGGCGCTGTTCTTAACTTCTGTTTTCATTACGCCTCAACTCCTTTCACATAATTCTCAAGCTCGGTCTGGGCCCGCGTCATTCGTTTGTACTCGTCATTTGTTGCAAGCAACTCTTGGTGCGTTCCACTTCCAACAATGCGACCATGCTGCATAACAACAATCTGATCAGCTTTTTTAACGTTTACTAAGCGGTGAGAAATTACCAGCACCATCTTTGTCTGAGCAAGCTGGTGAACCTGCTGCATAATAACGTCTTCACTCTCAACATCAATATTTGAAGTAGCTTCATCAAAGATGTACATCTGGCTATTGTGAAGCAGGGCTCTGGCCAGCGCTAATCTCTGACGCTGACCACCAGACAAGTTGGAGCCCTTCTCGGCAACTGGCGCGTCAAGTCCACCCAAAGACTTTACGAACTCAGCAAGATTGACCTGTTCAAGGGCGTGCCAGAGCTGTTCTTCAGTTGCCTCTGGATTACCCATGGCAAGGTTAGAGCGAACGCTTCCCATAAAGAGATGTGCCTGGTGTCCAATATACGTAACGTTTTGAAGCAAATTCTGGTCAGAAATGTCTGACAAACTGGTATTTCCAAACAGAACATCGCCAGAATACGAGCGGAGTTTTCCGGTCAGAAGTGCTGCAATTGTTGATTTTCCGCAGCCTGACTCTCCTACCAGGGCATTCAAAGAGTTAGCGCGCATTCCAAAAGAAACATTCACCAAGACGGGTTTCTCGCCGTCATAGGAGAAAGAAACGTTACGCAAAGCGACATCACTAGAAGCTGGAACGGTCTTGGTACCCTGCTCTCGAACAGGCATATCAAGCAGGTCAAAGATCTTGTCCGACGCTGCCATACCGTTCATGGCAATGTGGAAATAACTGCCCAAAAGACGCATAGGCAGGAAGAACTCAGCCGAAATCAAAATGACAAAGACGCCTTCCCACATAAAGAGGAGCAGGTCATTTACCTGCTGAATTGCAAGAATTGTACCAAGCGCGCTTCCACCAAATGCAACCACGTCCATCACGGTGATGGAGTTGAGCTGCATGGTTAGAACCTTCATGGTAATACGTCTAAAGTGCTCGGCTTCCTCGTTCATCTGCTTGTGTTTAAACCCATCAGCCTTGTAAATCTTTGCTGTGGTCAGACCCTGCAGGTTCTCCAAAAACGTATCGCCAAGCTGCGTATACTGGCCCCAATACTTGGACAAAAGCTTCTTTGCAAACTTCTGGATAAGAACGATGGTCATGGGGATAAGCGGAACAAATACCAGCAAAACAATACCAACTACAGGACTAATAAAAAGCAACGTCAGGAATAGTGTCAGTGGCGCCAAAGCTGCATAGAAGAACTGTGGTAGATACTGCGCAAAATACGTTTCTAGCTGGTCAACGCCTTCAACTGCCAGCTGAACAATCTCACTGGTCGCATATGAATTTTTATACGAGGGGCCAAACTCTAAAAGCTTCTGATAAATTTTCTCGCGAAGAGTCTTTTTAACCCTTTTTGCTGCGTAAAAGCTTGTCTTGTGCTGAGCAAGTTTGCAGAAATACCTGATCACAATAGCAATAAGGCAGAGTGCAATAAACACCAACTGCTCTTCGAGGACAAAATAATCCATGAACAAAGCTTCTATCATTCTTGCCAGAGAGTACATAAATACAATATTGGCAAGCAGAGCAATCCACTGGTAAAGCACGGTCAAGCCAATATACTTTTTACTCTCCTCAATGAGGGCAATGAGGCGTTTGTTGATCATCATATGCAGACTTCTTTCGCTCTTCTTACAAGCAGAATCTTTAGTACACTAACTGTTTCATTTACTTTACATGTAGTTTTGTCGTTGCATATACGAGTTTGCCTTATATAACATTTTGAAGCAACACACAAAACAGCGAGAACAACTGCTATTTTTGAACACGTTCCCAGTCCGCTTTTGTGAGCATTGATATACCAAACTGCTCTTCTTTGCCTGTGTACTTATTAAAGTCTGTAATAATGCCCATCTCCGTGAAGCCGCACTTACGAGCCACTGAAGCAGACTTTTTATTGCGCTCAAGATATCTAATAATTACCTGGTCAACACCATGCTCTTCAAATGCATATGCGGTAAGAGCTTGAGCACCCTCAGATGCAAACCCTTGCCCCCAATAAGAACGACCAATCCAATAGCCAATTTCTGCCTGATGCAGCTGCTTTGAGGAATCCTTTGGATCAGGAATTTCTTCAAAATCCAACGACATTGAACCAATTAGATGACCGGTCCTCATGTCTTTTACGGCATAACAGGACTTATCGGACAGCACGTTTGCAAGAACCTGCTTGGAATCTTCTAAAGTTTTGTGAGCTTCCCATCCACAAAGTGGACCAATTTCTGGATCTTTTGCCAATTCATAGAGCTCATTGGCATCAGATGCATGCCATGGAATAAGAAACAATCTCTTAGTGGTAATCATATAAGCTCCCTTTAAATTTTTTACTGCCCTACAGCTTTCTTATACTGTCCAATCTGTTGGACACTCATGCTTTTTAACTTCTCTACTCTATCCTTAACATCTTCTAAGGAGGCTCTTATGTATAGTCCTACAAAACTTGTTGATTCCTTTGTTATTTCCGGTCTTCCCTACTACGACGCTCCGCTTATTTTTGATCAACTTAAACTTGGTTCAGATCTGACCATTGTTCCTGAACGCGATAACCCTTATGACCCAGAGGCTCTTGCTCTGTACTCTAATGACCATAAGCTGGGTTTTGTTCCTAGAGAAAACAACTCTCTCTGGAGTACTCTGCTCTTCTACGGACATCAAAACATTATTACCTGCAAGATTACACAGCTCAGCGATCACCATGGTCATCTTCTAGTTAAAGCAGGCCTTTACGTCATTGATGCTCGCTAATTGGTACTCGTGAACTATCCGGTTTAGCCCGTCCGTTTTAGCCCGTCTTCGCCGTTTAGCTAGTCCCTTTCTGTGTTTGGTAGCTCTGAAGAATTCCGCTCAAGTACTCTTGGTATTTCTGCCTGGTCTTCTTTGGAGCTATCAGTTCTATATCTGTTCCAAATGTTGCAAGCCAACCATAAAACGTTGGAGCTTCCATTACAGAAACATGTACGTCAGCTGTAGTTCCATCAGAACTTGGATTGTTCAAAATAATGTTTTTGCCAAAACGGTCGTACACCGAGCACATCACGCGCTCATTAACACGAAGTGTGACCTCAACAACCTCGCCCGAGTACATGCCAAAGACGCGCTCTTGATACTTGTCTATATCAAACTGCTTGATCTGCTCGTTAACCGTGGCGTCAGCATCAGAAACCTCAAGTCTAAACATGCGGTCCACGCGATAATTGACAAAGTTTTGATGCTTATCGTTCCACACAATAAGATAGTAGAAATCGTCAATATACGTAAGTTGAACAGGCGTTTCTTCTCTTACGGGAAGCTCTTCAATAACCTTATCTTTAAAGCCTTTTTTGCGGTACTTAAACGAGACCTTTTTCTTCTGCAAGAGTGCCGTTTGAATAGCATTAAGCGCATAAAACACAGACTCATTTTGCGACTTAATACGACCCTCAACATGGATACGCTTCTTGAGCGTGTCGGAGGTAGACTTTCCACCCAGCTCACCGATAAGACTCACCAGGTTATTTGCCTTGCGCTCCGTCAAAAATTTTGATGACTGCACAGCGTCTGCCATCAGCATGAGCTCTTCAGCCTGAAACTTCCTGGTTGCCAGGCCGTATTCAACAGGATGGCGCTGGTAAGACTGGATGTCGTAGCCAAAATTCTGCAGCGATTTGATGTCGTCGTAAAGTGTTTTACGTTCCACGCTTAGCCCGCGCTCTGCCAGCTTTTCAATAAGCTGAGGTGTGCTCAGACCATGATCGTCATCAGTTTCTTCCTCGAAAATTTTTACGAGGTGCAAGCAGCGGGTCTTCTCGCTTGGCATACTGCCTCCGAAGTCTAGCTCCAATAAAAAACTCCTGTCCATTTTAGTGGACAGGAGTCGAGAAGAACGTATGGTCAGAAACTCTTCGGTAAACGGCATGTAAGTCGCAGACAAACCGTACCAACTGATATTTAGCCCCAAACCTCTTCGGCAATTTCTTTTACAAGCGCAATCTTTGCCCACTGCTCATCTTCGGTGAGCTTGTTACCAATCTCGCAGCTTGCAAAGCCGCACTGGGGAGAAAGGCAGAGGTTCTCCAGAGGTACGTACTGAGCTGCCTCATGAATACGCTCAATAACCTTGGCTTTCTCTTCCAGCTGGGCGTGCTTGGTGGTGATCAGACCAAGCACAACCTTTTTACCAGCTGGAACAGAAGCCAGGGGCTCAAAGCCACCGGAGCGATGATCATCAAATTCTAAGAAGAAAGCGTTTACGTGCTCTTGAGCAAGAAGAGCATCGGCCACATCGTCATAGCCGCCCTCGCAAGCCCAGGTACTATGGAAGTTGCCACGACAAACGTGCGTGTTAATAGTCAAGTCAGCTGGAGCTGCATCAAGAACGCGGTTATTAATCTCCAAGAGCAGTGCTTTGATCTTCTTAAGACCCTCCTGATCAGCGCCAAAGAAAAGCTCTGCACGTGGGTCAACCAGCACACCCCATGAGCAGTCATCAAGCTGAAGATTACGACAGCCTACAGCATATATCTGCTTAATAAACGCACCGTAGCCAGCAACAATATCTTCAAGAAGGTCCTGGTCGTTGGCATAGTACTTGCTAGTCTGCTCGCGGTTCATGGGCATAATAAACTGCTCAATAAACTGTGCAGGTGCAGGAATAGTAAGCTTGGCAACGGTTGTCTCGTCCTCAAACTGCTGAACAAAGCGGAAGTGCTCTATAAAGGGATGCTCTTTGGTGAGCTCCACTTTTCCTACGAGGAAGGTGTCATCAATCTCTGCTGTCTCATCGTGGAAAGGAAGTCCAGTATTAGTTGGCACATGGCCAATACCTTCGAACGGCCACATAAAATCGAGGTGCCAGGTTGCACGTCTAAACTCACCGTCAGTAATAACTTTAAGGCCTGCCTGCTTCTCCTTTTGGATAAGCTCTGTAATAGCTTTGTCCTCTACTTGCTTGAGCTCATGTGAATCAATCTGACCTTTTTCAAACTGAATACGAGCCTGCTTAAGATTCTCTGGACGAAGAAAGCTGCCAACAACATCAAAGCGATGTGGAGTAGTTTTATCATTTTTGATTGCCATAATGACCCCTTAGAACTGCTTACGAGAAACCAGTATGACAATCAGCACTTCACTTGTGAAATACAAATACTTAACTAATTCATATAGCTAAAAACTATATCTTAACGTTTACCGTTCCACTCATCTAAGAACTGATTAACATACTCACGCATGTACTTCTCGCGAGCTTTTCCTAGCTCTTTGCCACTGCGTGTATTCATCATGCCCGTCAGTAAAAAGAGTTTCTCGTAGAAGTGGTTGAGCGATGTTGATGTGTGTGAGTGATACTCCTCGCTGCTCATGTTGAGAGTTGGTGGTTCATCCGGATCGTACATACCGCGACCATGACTTCCGCCATAGGCAAAGGTGCGCGCAATACCAACTGCTCCAAGTGCGTCCAGGCGATCTGCGTCTTGAACACACATTCCTTCAAGCGTCGAAGGAATAACTGAGTCCGTTCCCGAGAAAGAAACCTCATCAATTGCGGTACAAATTGACTGGATAGTGGCCTCGTCGACAGTATGCTGACGCAGAAACGCAACGGTCCTATCCTTATGCTCATGCGTCTCTGGAGAAAGCTTGATGTCATCAACATCGTGCAAAAGTGCAGCAAGGGCAACAATCTCTTGATTTGCCCCCTCTTCTTGCGCAATTCTTACTGCCATTTTGTACACACGCAACGTGTGGAAGTAGTCGTGGCCACTAAAATCTGTGGAGAAGACCTCTTTTACAAAGTCCAAAGCGTCATCGATAATTTTTGATTCCATAACTCCCCGCTCAACACATTCAAACGTATCTCTCACGCATTATTTGCGCAGATTGTGCATCCTCTTAACTGTCTTTTTCTTAGTGTACACAGCCTCTCTTGCTTGAGAATTTTGAAGCTCAAATTTCATGAAATTGTTAACCATCCAGCTTCCACTATTCAGTTTCCGAATAACTCACATTTGTCTCAAATTTTAATACATTTCTATTACAATTTTTATC
>CALIZK010000140.1:0-24489 GCA_938028635.1 uncultured Atopobium sp. | reverse complement strand
TCATGTTTAAGCATATTAGATGAAGTTTATGCATAGAGATGCATATCAGGTAGTGTAACCGCCTAGCTGCCTGCTATCTTGATTAAGAACATGTCGATTCTTCGGCGAGGCCTACCAAAGCTGAGCTATTTTGTACGCCAAGCCTAAAAGCCGACGCTAACACGCTGCAGAATCAAATCCCCCGCATATGAACTGCCTCCCATTTCTTATGTCCAAGAAATGGGAGGCAGTCAAATCAAATGGAATACAGAGGCTTTGTTTTAGCGTTTCTGCTGTTTAATTAATTTACAGGTCAAGCTGCATCAGGCGAGCAATGCTGACAATGTAGATCTTAAGAGCACGCTTGAGCCATTCCTCAGAGATTCCCTCGTCAGGACCATGCTCCATACCAACCCACTCAGGTAGGTCTTTTGCAGCTTTGCTGTCATAAGGACCAAAGGCAACGGCACGCTTAAAGTGACGTGCATAGGTGCCTCCACCGATAACAAACGCCTGCTCATTGCTTCCTGTGTACTCATGGAACGTATCAAGAAGGGTAGTAATCTCAGGAGAATTTGGGTCAATGTAGAAAGGAACTGCATCGGAAAGAACCTCAAAGGTGCAACCATGAGCCTCACCAAGCTCAGCCATACGAGCAGAAATTGCCTCGCCAGTGGTTGAAGTAGGATAGCGAGAGTCAATAGTCTGTACGTAGACGTCACCCTTGGTACGGATAGTACCAGAGATACAGGTCAGAGGACCAAACTTGTCATCAGAACTCTGGATACCAGTACCAGTACCGTCAGTAGTTGAACAAAGCTGCTGCGAGAAGGTCAGGAAGTCGCGCTCAGCTTCACCGCAGATGTTGTTGTCAAGCAGGTAGGTTACAAGTAGGCCAATTGCGTTGATAGTTCCCTCAGGCATGGAAGCGTGTCCACCCTTACCTGTTGCGTTAATGCGGGCAAGCTTGGTGCCATCATCTTCAACACCTGCGTCCTCAACCTTGATGGAATCAGTATCAGCCAAGGTAGAAGCATCAGCTCGAACAAGTGCGCTTGCAAGTCCTGGAATTGCGTTAGGTACGGTGCCGCCGTCAAGCTCAACAATCTTCTCGCTGTTTGCGCCAGCAATTTTTGGAGAGGTGAACTGTGCGTGGTACACGCCCTTCTCGCCGCAAATAAGAGGAAACTCAGCATCAGGAGTGAAGCAGAATGCTGGCTCTGGATACTTGGAGAGATAGTAAGGGACGTCGCCCATGCCGGTCTCTTCGTTGTTACCAACAATGGCGCGCAAGGTGTAAGGAAGCTTCTTACCAGTCTTTTTTACCTGCTCTACAAAGTAGTGTGCTGCCCAGAGTGAGAGTGCCAGAGGACCCTTGTCGTCCAGAACGCCGCGGCCCAGAATAAAGCCCTCGCGGCGGGTAACGTCAAGTGGGTCTACCGTCCAACCCTTACCCAGAGGAACAATGTCGGAGTGAGCGATGGTAGCAAGGTACTTCTCGGACTCACCAGGAAGGTCACCAAAGCCCAGGTAGCCGTCTACGTCTGTGGTCTCAAGGCCTAGGCGCTCTGCAATCTCAAGACCGCGGCGAAGTGCCTCGTAAGACTTTGGGCCCCAAGGTTTACCTGGCTCTGCAAGAGACAGATCCTCAACGGACTCTACCTGCACAAGGTAGCGGATATCCTCAATAATCTCTTCCCAGTGCTCGTTGACAAACGACTCAGCGCTTGCTTTGAGTTCTGCATCAGTCATGAAAAACTCCTCTAATTCAAACGTTTGACCTGGAGACATATGGAGAGCAGCGGTTTTAGCGACATCTCGCGTATGAAACAGCCAAGGTCGGGAACAAGGTACTAGTTACACTATACTTAATACCCCTTCTCAAAGGAGTTAACTATGACGAAAAAGACTTTTATTGGAAACGCATCATTTCTTGGCGTTTTAACAGTTTTGGGAATTGTACTGATGGTTCTTAGGCAAACGCTGCCTCAAGACCCTTCTACACCGCTGTTCTATTCCTATTTTGTTGCGCCAATCATGCTGTATTTTGGCATTGCTGGCCTGGTAGGTCTGCTTATTGCACGCAATACAGGTTTCTCGTTGACTAAGACAGTGGCAGTTGTACTTCGCACGCTTGCAGCAATCCTCTTTGTACTGCCATTCTTTTTCTTCCTGATTGTGGTGCTCCCTTGGACTCTTCTCCGAGGACTTTTTGCCCTCTTGATGGTTGTCATGCTCTACGCGCCATGGTTCTGGGTGCTCTTTGGCCTGCTCTACGGCTTGAGCTGGGCTCAGCAGAAGGTTATTGAGGACGTCACTGCTGATCCATTTGCAGAAGATACGGCAGCTCAGACAGCTGCTGGCGAGAAGACCAGTGTAGCTGACACCGATGCAGCTGACGGAGATGCAGTCAACTAACAGGAAAGTCCCGTGCTCCATACAGCCCAACAAGAAAGAAGCAACGCGTGCTTGAGCTTAAAGGTATTTCAAAGCGTTACAACACTGGTGGATTTGAACAAACTGCAATGGACCATATTTCCGTTGCGTTTAGAGATAACGAGTTTGTAGCAATCCTTGGCCCTTCAGGCTCGGGTAAGACTACTATGCTCAATGTCATTGGCGGTCTTGATCGCTTTGATTCTGGAGACTTGCTGGTAGATGGTATTTCTACCAAGAAGTTCAAAGAGCGAGATTGGGATACGTACAGAAACAATCGTATTGGTTTTGTATTCCAGGCCTATAACCTTATTCCTCATCAAAGCGTGGTGAGTAACGTTGAGCTTGCGTTGACGCTTTCTGGTGTCTCCAAGACAGAACGTCATGAACGTGCGCTTGAAGCCCTTGATAAGGTTGGCCTTAAAGCACACGCAAATAAGCGTCCAAATCAGCTTTCTGGTGGACAGATGCAGCGCGTGGCTATTGCTCGTGCGCTGGTAAACGATCCAGAGATTTTGCTGGCAGATGAGCCAACGGGTGCGCTTGACTCTTCAACGTCCGTACAGGTTATGGACTTGCTTAAAGAAGTGGCCAAGGACCGCTTGGTTATCATGGTTACGCATAATCCTGAGCTTGCACACCAATATGCAACGCGCATTGTTGAATTGGCAGATGGCCAGGTAACTGCTGATTCAGATCCATTTGATGTTGCAAGCGTTACTCGTCGAGAAGCCAAGCCTTCTCGCAAGACCTCTATGTCGCTTCTGACTGCACTAGGTCTCTCGTTTAATAACCTTATGACCAAAAAGGGTCGCACGCTTATGACGGCGTTTGCGGGTTCTATTGGAATTATTGGTATTGCGGCAATTCTGGCGCTGGCAAATGGCGCAAACGGTTACATCAAAAAGGTTGAGGAGGATACGCTTTCAATGTATCCACTCACCATCTCTGAACAGTCCGTTAATATTTCTTCCTTTATTTCTGGAAGTGGAAGCAGTTCTGACTCGGCTGATTCTCAAACGCAAGATGCACAAAGCGAGATGACACAAAATCAGAAAAATGCAGAAGCTGCAAAGCTAGAAAATCAACCTGCTGAAGGCGCTATTCCTACTAACAACAGGCTAGGTATGCAGGCTGAAAGTATTGGTTCTAATGACCTGACCAGCTTGAAGGCTTTTCTCGACAATAATGGCGGCGGCATTAACACGTATGCCAGCGCTATTACGTATGGCTATTCTGTAAGCCCCTTCATCTACCTGCCGGCAGGCGCGGACTCTGGCTCTTCTGATCCTGTTCAGGTGCAGCCAGACGTTACTTTCTCTAAGGTATCGCCTAAGATTCCGTCATATAGTCCACTGGCTTCTTTTGCAAGTACATTGCTTTTTGGTGAGCTTCCTGGCAATCCTTCTATTTACGAGGACCGATATACAGTTCGCGCTGGTAGATGGCCTTCTGCTTGGAATGAGGCTGTTCTGGTCTTGCGCCCAAACGGTACCATGGATGACTTTTTGGAGTACACGCTTGGCCTGCGTGATTACGCTGGTCTGCGCTCTACTGTTGATAAAATTGCAAGTGGAGAATCAGGCACTATCGAAGAGTCTGATAGCACGTACACCTATGAGCAGCTGATGTCTCCAACATTTAAGTTGGTTATGCCCAACCAGCGCTATGTTTGGGACGGCAATCTTGGCGTCTGGACGGATAAGTCTGACGACCAGACATACATGAACAACCTTGTTTCTAATGCTCCTGACCTGCATATTGTTGGTGTTGTTCAGGCAAAAGACCCAACTACTACGGGAGCGCTTTCTGAGGGCATTTACTACACACCACAACTGACTCAGAAGATGATTTCTGATGCAGAGACATCTCCTATTGTCCAGGATCAGATGAATCGTCCAGATGTTGACGTTTTCACTGGTAAAACCTTTGAGGACGAGAAGAACGGTCAAACTTCTGAGGGACTTTCTATCAGCTCTCTCATTTCCGTTGATTCTAACGTGCTGTCTTCGGCGTTTAACTTTAATTCACAGGCGCTGAACTTCTCGTCAATTAATCTGTCTGGTTTGGATATGTCCTCGCTTGACCTTTCTGACGTGCAGTTACCTGCTTTTGATCCGTCACAGCTTAATTTGTCTGATAGCGATGTTCTGTCTTCTGTTACGTCTTCGCTTGATCCAGCTGCGCTGGCGGCGGCTTTCCCAGAGCTCTCTGCAGCAGACATTCAGCAGATTCTTTCTGGCATTACCGTTAATTTCAAACCAGGAGGACAAGCTGCTATTTCTTCACTCATGGGCAATATTGCTCTGGGATGGAACTCTTGGAGCGCCGCTAATCCCGGTAAGACCATGGCAGACTACCTTGCAACAGATCAGGTACGCACGCAGATTGTAACTACGGTTTCTTCTGCGGTTGATACCGATGACCTGCAGCAACAGCTGGTTAGTGCTCTAGCAAATAAGCTGGGAACCAATCCAGACCTTCCAAGTGTTCAGGCTGAGGTTTCTCAGAGGCTTATGAGCGCTTATCAATCACAGATTGCAAGTGCACTTTCTGCAGCTATTACCCGTGCTATGAGTGCTTACGTGCAGACTGCGCTAACCAGCGTGATGACGCAGGTTGCTTCAAGAATGCAAAATCAGATTGCAGGCGCACTCAATACAGCTATGCAGGGCGTTGTGGCAAATATGTCCAATGCAATGCAGGTAGATCAAGCAACGCTCGCAAGTGCCTTTAAGCTCAATGCTGACCCATCGCAGCTAGCAGCTATTGCTGCGTCAATGCTAAGGGCAACGCCAGCAACGTATGAGTCAAATCTTTCTAAGATGGGATATGCGGACCTTAATAAGCCCACGTCAATCAACATTTATCCGAAAGACTTTGCAAGTAAAGAAAAGATTGTTGAAATTCTTAATACGTACAACGCCGACGCAAAGGCTGCTGGCGAAGAGTCTAAGGTAATTACCTATACCGACATTGTCGGCGCGCTGATGAGCTCCGTTACACTGATTGTAGACATGATTTCTGCGATGCTTATTGCATTTGTATCTATCTCGCTTGTTGTTTCTAGCATCATGATTGGCATCATTACGTTCATCTCGGTCCTTGAGCGTAAAAAGGAAATTGGTATTCTGCGTTCCATTGGTGCTTCCAGGCGAGACATTGCCAACGTATTCAACGCGGAGACGTTTATCGAAGGTCTTATTTCTGGTGTTATGGGTATTGGCATTACGCAGCTACTCATTTTGCCCGCAAATGCTGTGGTCAAAGCCATGTTTAATGTGGACAACCTGGTGGTCTTGCCGCTGATTGGTGCGCTCATTTTGATTCTGATTAGCGTTGTCTTGACGCTCCTTGCAGGTCTTATTCCTGCAGGTAGGGCAGCTAAGTCTGATCCAGTTCAGGCACTGAGAAGCGAGTAACCCACTGCCTAAGCGCGTCATCTGGCGAGAAGGTCGTCTAGCTGCACCTCATACCTCACAAGAAAAGCCCTGTCATACGCGTGTATGACAGGGCTTTTACGTTTTTATTGCAGCTACCAGGCCTAGTTCTCCTGGCCGCCAAAGAGGTCGACAACCTCAAGACCAAGCTTGGAGGCTTCAATGACATCCTTTGCGCCAAAGACAACAATCGAGAGGTCATCATAGCTTTGAGGCATAGTGCTTCCCAGTGCTTTAATGTCTTCAGCCTGGGCATGAAGGATTTTTTCGCGAAGTTTAAGAAGGCGCTCTGGGTCACGGTGGTTGAAGTACTCAATGTCTTGCCTGCGAGCAAGCATGCGAGCGGGCACAGGGGCGTCAACGCCAGCAACAGAGGCAACTACATAGCCCTCAAACTCGTCAGCGTCTGGAGTCCACTCAGAGAGCCAGCTACCTGCACCAACATAGCGGTCAAGGGTTGCATCAAGCGCAGGGTCTCGGTAGGAGACAAAGCTCTGCAGGCCAGCGATGGAGTTTCTAAACATAACGCCATAAGCTCCGCCCTTAACGCGGACTTCGTTCCACAGGTAATCAAGACCCAGAACCCTGGTTGCAACAAGCCAGTTACCCTGCTGTTCATTGGTTGCGTGGGCAACGTTTGGATAGGAGAGACCAACGTAAGAGACGTTTGACGGAATGAGGTAGGCCACGCGCTGCAGCTTACCTTCAGGAACAACAAGTGACTGCGTTGCACCGTCTACCTGCGATTCATTGCCCTTCTTGAGGTTAAGATCTCCAGCTACTTGCCAGAATGCCTCACGGCTCTGAGTGGAGCCGGTAAAGCTGACGGTAACGTTGTCTGCACGGAAAATCTTACAAGTAAGCGCATTCAGGTCTTTTGCAAGCTGAGGAGCGCGCTCATCCCAGTTGGCAAGTAGGTTCTTTAGGTACTCGTAGAAGCCAACGCCTGTCAGCGCATCGTTCACGCGGCTAGCAGCAGAATAGGAGGTTAAAGCCTTATTCTGCGCGGCAGTATGACCAGCTCCCACAAAGTACTGTTCCTGTGCAATGCGTCGCTGAATCAAGATGTTCTTGAGGCGGCTCAGGTCATCAAAACGCGTGCTGGACCAGACCTCAGAAGGAATGCTTGCAAGCCCCTGGGTTTTCTCGGCAAGGGCACTTGTAGCAACAATGAAGGCAGGATGTGCCTGGTCAAGGGTGTCGCGGTCGTAGATATCCGTGAAGAACGAGAGGTGACCAAGGTTGCTCTCAATAAGAATATCAAGCTCGGATGCGGTATGTGTAGCCGTATCAAGCTTTCCCAGCGCCTCAGCAAGAATGCCCACAAGAGGCAGCTCTTCAAAGGTAACCGCGTGGGACAAATCAAAGTAATGGTAGACGTAGTCGATGCCGTGAGTATCCAACTCGTGCGCAATACATGGCAGGGGGGCCTCAACCTCAAAGCCTGCAGGACGCTCTCTACCTGCACCGATATCACTGAGCGAGAGGGACGGCAGCTTGGCTAAGTCTTCTGGAGCGTCAGGTGTTTCTTGCTCCAAGCGGAGTGCCTCAACTTCTGCACAGATCTTCTCGACATCCTCATCGGTGAGCGTAGAGCGGAGTTGCTCCAGCTCAGCGGCCTCTTCCTGAGCGTCTCCCTCATCCGTGGGGACAAGCTCAACCTGAGCTGCGTGTTTGCTGTTACAAATGAGCTCCAGAAGCAGTTTCTCAAAGCCCTTCTGAGCTGCAAGTTCTTTGACGTAGGCAATGGCATCCTCGTAGCGGATGTAGTCCAGAGGACGTGCGTCGTCATAGAGCCAGCTTGAAAGCGAACGCAGTGTGTACTCGATACCGTTTGAATACGGCTGATCATTCTCGCGCAGGTTAAACTCTGCAAGCGCGATGGAAGCGTTGAGTTTCTTTGGATCAATGCCTTCGGAAGCAATCTTTTTGCAGGTGGTCTCCACCAGTTCACGGAACTTCTGAGCTGCACCTTCTTTAAGGCCTTTGAGCTGCAAGAAGAGCATAGGTTGAGCAAGGTCGTCGGAGAGATAGTAGCTAAAGTCATCGCCAAGCTCTGCGTCAAGAATTGCACGCTTAAGCGGGGATTCATTGGAGCCCATGAGGGTGTCAAACAAGATATCTGCTGCCATCATCTTATTGCGCTGGTCAGGCGTTCCAAGCACATAACCCAGGCCAACGCTGGAGTTGTCGGCTGTGGTGTTCATGCGGACCTGAGCAGGCTCGGGCAACACGGGTGCCTGCAGGTTAAGCGGATTAGGGGCACCTGCATCGCGTTTCTCGGCAGCTGCAAACCTCTGGGCAATGAAGGAGAGCTCACGCTCACAGTCAAGGTCGCCGTAGAGGAAGGTGTAGCTGTTAGAGAGGTCGTAGTGGCGAGCGTGGGTGTCCAGGAAGTTCTCGTAGGTGAGCTCGGGAATTGCACGAGGCTTGCCACCGGATTCTTTGCCGTATGCGGTGTCAGGGAAGAGAGCCTCGCTCACAGAATCGTAGAGCACGCGATCAGGGTCAGAGAGGGCGCCCTTCATCTCGTTGAAGACAACGCCGTTGTAGCTCAGATTACCCTGCTCGTCAGCCTCTAGGTGCCAACCTTCCTGCTCAAAGATGCGCTTGCGCTTATAGATTGCAGGATGCAGAACGGCGTCTAGGTATACGCTCATCAAGTTTTCCAAGTCAGTTACATTGGTGCTGGCCACAGGGTATACCGTTTTGTCAGGGTAAGTCATTGCGTTCAAGAACGTCTGCATAGAGGTCTTGAGCAGGTTAACAAAAGGCTCTTTGACAGGATAAGCATCGGATCCGCAGAGAACAGAGTGCTCCAAGATGTGGAAGACGCCTGTGTGGTCTACAGGAGGTGTCTTAAAAGCAATGGCAAACGAGCGATTATCATCGTCGCAGGCAAACCACATAAGGCGAGCACCTGTAGGAACATGCTTAAAGATGTAGGCGTAGCCAGAAATCTCGTTAACCCACTCAGCTGAGATTACCTCAAAGCTCTTGTCTTCTGCATGAAGCGTACCAACAGAAAACGCGCTGTCCATCTGCGAATACTTGGATGTCATAAGCTGCCAATCTATACGAAAACTTACGTGAGCATTAATGCCGTTTTGGACCATCTTGCCCATTTGAACCGTTTGGAGACTTGAGACTCCGCATAAAGCAGGGTAAGGTGGATTTTTGTTATTGTGATACTACCGCGTCAGAGAAAAAGTGACACTTGTATCCGTATTTTGTAATGAAAGATTTATACCCAGATGAATGGTTTCATTTCTCATGAGAGCGATGTGGAGTCTTCCAAGGCCGCAGATGCTAAAGAGGCTTCTGCAGAAGAGGAAGCACTTGGAAGCGATGACGCTGAAATAACTCCTGATAACAAGAAGAAAATCTATCGAGGAATGCTCTTTGTCTTGATTGGTGGAGCTTCCTGGGGCGCATTTGGAACCGCTGCAAAATACCTGCTTGATACCTATCACGTTGATCCGATGTGGTTGATTGATATTCGTGAGCTTTGTGCCTGCTGGTTATTCTTAGGAACTGCTTTTGCGTTTGATAGAAAAAATCTCACGACTGTCATCAGGATGCCAAAAGAGCTGGCAAAAATATTTGTGGTTAGCTTGTTTGCCATTCTTTTCTCGCAAGTTGCTTATATTTATGCAGTTAATGCCACTAATTCTGGAACTGCAACCATTATGCAGTCGTTGGGCATGTTGGGCGTTTTGGCCTTTGTGTGCGTGGTTGGTAGGCGCTGGCCTCGCCGTCGCGAGATTCTTGGCATTGTTTTGGCGCTTATTGGCACGTATCTCTTGGTAACAGGAGGAAATCCCGGCACGCTTAACCTACCAGCATCAGGTATTTTCTGGGGTGTTATGTGTGCGTTTGCTCAGGCAGCCCTCTCCATTTTGCCCAAACCTTTGATGGAGAAGTGGGGAAGCTTTACCGTAAACGGCCTAGCATTTTTGTTCTCTGGCATGCTCATTGCTGTATTCTATCAGCCTTGGAACCACATGCCTCAGCTGGACGCCTTTGGTGTTTTGCTGGTAGTCATTGGTGTGTTGGTGGGAACGTTCTTGGCGTACGGCCTTTACCTGCAGGGCGTTAAGGACGCAGGCTCACTTAGGGCGGTTCTTCTGGGTACTATCGAGCCCGTTATGGCAACCATCACCACCGTACTGGTGCTGGGAATCACCTTTAGTGTTGCCGACCTCATCGGCTTTGCCCTCATCCTGGCGATGGTCGTGCTCACCGCCTAGTCGCACCCGACAACAAAAACCCCGCAGGTAAACTGCGGGGTTTTAACGTTCTCTAAAGGTTGTGTGGACAGAGGCTTAGATGAGTTCCATCTGCGTGAGAACTGCCGAGTACCAGCCGTTTGGATTAGCTGGATTGTACTTTGCAGCGCCAGAGACAGAAAGCCTTCCGCCGTAACCAGCAGCAAGACCAGCTGTGTGATCCCAGATAGCCTCTTCCCAGCTACCCCAGCTTGAAGAGCCCCAGCCCCATGCGTTGTAGGGGAGGAAGTTATACCTACCCTTTGTACTCTCAACTGCAGAAATAGCAGGCGATAAACGCGGATCAACGCCGTAGGCCCATGCAGCCTCGGCAAAGGTTGAGCCGTAGCCAGCAAGAGGGGAGCCAGCAAGATAGGCGTCAATTCGAGCGCCCCAACTGCTTACAAAGTTGGTCTTATCGCTTGACCAATCAACATTTTGAGCTGAAGGAGTTGATGGGGTGGTGACTTCAGTGGTATTACCAGAAGCGTTGGTAAAGGTGGTCTCAGTAGAAGCCTCTTTTAGTGCTTCTTCTGCAGCAGCTGCTTCTGCTGCTGCCTGTTGAGCTTGCTCTGCCTGCAATTGCTCTCTTGTTGCAATTGCTGCATTCATAGCATCCTCAGCAGCCTTCTTCTGCTCCTCTGCTTCTGCCATCTGTGCATTTAGAGATGACTGAGTCTCAGAAAGCTCTTTGCTAAGATCAACCAGATGGTTGATAGCATCTGAATTTTTGTTCTGGATAATCTCAAGATACTGAATAACAGCAATCAAATCATTAAAGTTGTCTGCCGATAAAAGCAGATCAATAATTCCCATGGAGCCCTGCTGCATGCGATACATTGCTCTAATAGACTCTGCAGCTTTTAGGCGCTGCTCTGGGAGTTGCTGTTCAATCTCTGCAATACGCGCCTCATTATCTGCAATCTGTTTTTGCAGTTCAGCCACACGCTGATTGGCGGCATCGTAATCAGAATTGGTCTGCTCTACCTTGGCCTGGAGCTCTTCAAGAGTCTCTGCCTGAGCTCTTGAGACGCCAAACAAAAAGGTATTAACAACAAGCACTGCTGCAAGGAGTGCTGTCATAAGGGTGGAGCATGAAGGTAAGCGTCTGTGACGCATATATTTGTTCAAATCGACCTCCGCGATTGGGGGCTTCCGATTAGTGCGCAGTTAGTGCCATCCGCTCATTACTGGCTTCAAGCGCAAGGTCAGATAACACTTGACCTCAAAAATACGCATAATCGCTTCTCTCCGCTCGTGCGAGGGTGTCAATTCTACTTGTTTTTGGCTCCAAATGCCAACTTTGCAGAAAACAAGGCACTTTTAAAGTAGTAAAGTCGTTAGGTAAAACCGTGAACGGTAGGAAAAGAAAGGGCGAACGGATTGCGTACAATAGGTTCGTAATCAGTCCCCAAGGAGGTTTTAGTGGAGTCGGCAATTTTGTGGATTGAAGCACTTAAATCAGCGTTATTTGGCGTGGTTGAAGGTATTACCGAGTGGCTACCTATCTCATCAACAGGCCATATGCTACTGCTCAATCAGTTTTTACCACTCAATGTCTCTGAAGACTTTTGGAATATGTTCCTAGTAGTTATTCAGCTTGGCGCAATTCTTGCAGTATGTGTGGGATTTTTCCACAAGCTCAATCCCTTCTCGCCAAAGAAATCCAAAGACGAGAAGCGCTCTACCTGGAAACTCTGGGCAAAAGTGGTGGTCAGCTGCGTTCCTGCTGCGGCAATTGGCCTGCCGCTCAACGACTTCATTGAAGAGCATCTTGGAAGCCCCTTTGTTATTGCTGCAACTCTTATTTTCTACGGCATCATCTTCATCCTGCTTGAGCTCCATCGCGAGAAGGTCGCTGCAGCAGTAAAGGTTGAGGTGCCCCGAGGCAAGCACATGAGCCCAGATGCTGCAGCATCCCTTAAGGCCCCCTCTGCCGACAACCTGGCCCGCGTACAAGACATTGATAACCTGGACTGGAAGACCGCGCTTGGAATTGGCGTTTTCCAAGTACTTGCAATTGTTCCAGGTACTTCAAGATCTGGTGCAACCATCCTGGGCGGTTTAGCACTTGGTTGCTCGAGGGCAGTGGCTGCTGAGTTTACGTTCTTCCTGGCTATTCCTACTATGGCCGGCGCTTCTGCGTTGAGACTTGTACGCTACTTTATGAAAGGCAATACCTTTACCATTCCCGAGGCAGTTATTCTGGGTGTAGGTTGCCTGGTAGCCTTTATTGTTTCGCTGGTTATGGTTCGTGCGCTTATGGGTTATGTCCGCAAGCATGATTTCAAGCCTTTTGGTGTGTACCGTATTATTTTGGGTATTGCTGTTATTGCATACTTCCTGCTTGTTAAGTAGTTTTTGACTTACAAGCATTACTACCTATGCATTTACGCGCGGTGAGTTTCTCGCCGCGCTTTTTTATGCGCAAAACATATGGAAAAAGCGTGGAAAACCTATGAAAGATATATGTAATCTCTCTTGGCTCATTTACTAAGAATTGCCTTGTCCTCTATGCTCTTACGGCTGATTTTTGGTCGTAAGAGTAAGTAATTACTTGTAATAGTTTCAGGAGGATTTATGCGCCACATTAAGACGCTTCAGAGAATTGCGTGCACGCTTGCGCTTGCGCTTGTTGCAGTTCTTGCAGTTTCTGCACCAAAACTTGCGTTTGCAGACAGTATTGATACATCTACACCAGGTGTAAAGGTTTCTGTTTTCTCGGCTGACGGTAATGCCGATACATCCAGGTTCCTTACAGACAACCCTCAGCACTCTGGTCACCAGACCCCTGTTCCTGGTCAGTATGGCGAGATTGTCGTTCGCGTTGGTCAGACCATTAGAGACACCGGTGCGTATTCTCACTACACCACTACTCGCCCTGGTTTTGCACCTTTTGGTGTAACCACTACGCTGGTTACCGCTGCTCCTTATCCAGAGCTTCCAGCTACTGATAATGACTTCACCTATGCATTCTATGGAAACAGCAATACTGTTACCAACAATGGTGGTCAGTTCTATTTTCAGTTCACTGGTCGTCAAGTAACTCCTGCTAACCAGCCTGCTACCGTTTTCTTCCTTGTTACTATGCAGGGAGATTCAACGGACCCTGCTAACGTTGGTGGTAACACCACTCACCTTATGTGGGTTGGCTATCACATCCACGTTATTCCAGCAGAGACCACCCCAACTCCTACACCTACGCCAACACCATCCGCAGTTAATCAGCTTATTTACGATGCAAATGGCGGCACCATCTACGGCAACGCAACTTATACAGAGTCCAAGACTCCAAACAACCCTCGTACCTATGGTTTTGCTGAGTACAACATCATTGAAGACCAGCCAGTCCGCGATGGTTACAAGTTTGAGTTCTGGAAGCGTTCTTACGTTGATAACCACTTCCGCTACGTTGGTGCTTCTGCTGTTCCTGCAGATGCAAACAACAACCCAGCTGGCGATAAGCGCTATGTTTCTGAGACTACGGTCTTTAACATGAGAAGCCCTTATACCCTGACTGCCGTTTGGAACCAGGAATATGAGCTGAGCTACGACGCAAACGGCGGTACTGGCGCTCCTGCAGCACAGAGCGGTTACTTTGGTATTGATAGCAACACCGCTGATTCTCTTATTGACCCTAAGAATGAGACTGTTTCTGCAACCGTTCCAACTCGTGACGGCTACATCTTCAAGGGTTGGAAGCTTGACGGCACTACCTACCAGGCAGGAGATCAGGTAACCCTTACCACCACCACTCCTAAGGTTGTTCTTGTTGCAGAGTGGGAGCCAGAGCCAGTTGCTCCTGTTACCCCAGAAAACCCTGTTACTCCAGAGAATCCTGGTACTCCAAGCATCCCAGGCAACCCTGGCGGTCCTCTGACACCAAGCTTCCCAGGAGCTCCAAATCCTGCAGCTATCCCGTATTATGGAGGCTCTGTGCTTCCATACACTGGTGATGAGAATCATTCGCTTAGCGCTATTGTTATGGCATGTGTCGCAGGTGGCGTGATTGCACTGGCTGTTGTTGCTCGCGCAAAGAGCCGTCAGACAAACTCCATGAACTAAGGCAAGCGTTTGGGCTAGAAGATCTTCTCGCTATACGTGAGCGTAGATCTGATAGACACGTTTTTGCAGATAAACCGGTCTTCTTTTGAGGGCCGGTTTTTTAATTGTGGAGTGAGGGCAAAGTGGCGCAATTAATGTCCGGTTATCGGGGTACACTTTTAGTCTAAGAATGATTGACACAAGGACGGCGCAATGCAGATTGATCTTGAAGGTTTAAATCCTGCCCAGCATCAGGCGGTTATGACAACTCAGGGACCTCTGTTGGTTCTTGCAGGAGCTGGCTCGGGTAAGACGCGTGTTTTGACGTTTAGAATTGCGCACATGATTGCTGACGAGGGAGTTCGTCCTTGGCAGATTCTTGCTATTACGTTTACTAACAAGGCTGCAGCAGAGATGCGTGAGCGCCTTGAGGCGCTGCTTCCTAACAATATTCGCGGCATGTGGGTCTGCACGTTCCACGCTATGTGTGTTCGTCTTCTCAGAGAAGATGGCGAGCGTCTTGGCTATGGCCCCAATTTTGCTATCTACGACGATGACGATTCAAAACGTCTGGTAAAGACCATTCTGTCTGATTTGGATATTGATGTTCGTCAGTTCCCACTTAACTCTATCCGTTCTAAGATTTCTGCTGCTAAGAACGCACTTCTGTATCCTGATGATGTAGAGGCTCAGGCAGCAAGTCCTATGGATCACGTGGTGGCTCGTGTATATCGTGCGCTTCAGACGCGTTTGGACAAGGCCAACGCTATGGACTTTGATGATCTTCTCATCAAGGCGTTTGAGTTGCTCTCCAAGTACCCAGACGTGCTTGCTAAGTACCAGGAGCGTTTCCGTTATATCAACGTTGACGAGTATCAGGATACCAACGGCGTCCAGTACGCAATTACCAAGCTTTTGGCATCCAAGTATCGCAATCTTATGGTTGTTGGCGATGATGACCAGTCTATTTATTCGTGGCGCGGAGCAGACATCAAAAACATCTTGGCGTTCGAGAAAGACTATGAGGAAGCAGTTGTAGTTAAGCTAGAGCAAAACTACCGCTCAACTGGTCATATTTTGGCCGCTGCCAATGCAGTTGTTGCGCACAACTCTCACCGCAAGCCAAAGCGTCTTTTTACCGATGAGGGAGACGGCGAGAAAATCCAGGTGTATCAGGCATCTGATGAGCGTGATGAGGGCGCATGGATTGGCTCTGAGATAGAAAAACTGCATGATAAGGGTACATCGTACGACAACATAGCCGTCTTCTATCGCACCAATGCCCAGTCTCGTATTCTCGAAGATATGTTGCTTAGAGCTGGTGTTCCTTACAAGATTGTTGGCGGTACTCGATTCTTTGATCGCGCAGAAATCAGAGATGTCATGGCGTACCTCAAAGTTGTCGTCAATCCCGATGATGACATGGCTGCGCTGCGTGTTATTAACACGCCTCGTCGCGGTATTGGTGCAACCAGTATTCAGAAGATTCAGACATATGCACTGCATAACGGTTTGTCGTTCTTCTCGGCATGTGAAGCATGCGTGATGGAAGAAGGCATTTTTACCGCAAAGGTAAGAAATGCGCTGGTAGATTTTACGTCAGCTATTGAGCATGGCCGCCATATTGATGGTGAGCTTGATGAGGTTGTAGAGGCAATTATTGACCGCTCTGGTCTTATTCGTGCACTTGAGGTGGAGCATACCATTGAGGCTGACGGACGTATCGAGAACATTCGAGAGTTCTTTGGGGTTGCAGCAGAGTTTGATGAGTCTCACGACGATGTTGAAGAAACGCTTGAGAGTCTGCAGCAGCTCAGAGAAGCTGGAGCGCTTGATGCGCAAGATGCAGCTTCGTTGAGTGAAGCTGGATTTGATACTGCTACCAGTGCACTCGTTGGAGCTGCTGTAGAGACGGCTCCTGCGCCTCAGGAGGAGAGCTTGCATCCACAGGTTGTGGCAGAGAAGCTCCCGGCCTTTATGGAATGGCTGGCGCTTCGCTCTGACCTGGATAGCTTGGATGGTTCTACCTCTGCAGTAACGCTCATGACCATTCACGCTGCAAAAGGTCTGGAATTTCCTGCAGTTTTTGTTGCTGGCATGGAAGAGGGAATCTTCCCACATGCAAATTATGAGGCAGAAGCGGCTCAGCTAGAAGAAGAGCGCAGACTTGCCTATGTTGCTATTACGCGTGCGCGCAAGCGTCTGTATTTGACGTACGCATCTACCAGAAGGACTTACGGCTCTGTTCAGGCAAATCCTGTATCGCGTTTTGTAGGAGAGATTCCTCAAGAGCACGTAAAAGCTATTGGTGTTGGTTCTGCAGGTTTTTCTGGAGTTGGTTGGGCAAAGCGAGGAGACCGTCATGGAACCTTTGGCTCCGGTCGTGGCTCCGAGGTCTACGGTGGAAACGTTTTTGGTTCTCGCACGCGCTCTACTGGCGGTGCTCCAGCTCCACGTACAGCTCCTATTCAGAAAGACCCAGCCCGCGCTTCTGCAAGTTTTGCTGTGGGAGACCAGGTTTCTCACAAGACCTTTGGCCCAGGCATTGTTTTGGCAGTTCAGGGCGATACTATTGAGGTTAAGTTTACGCGTACTAATAAGACAAAGAAGCTCATGAAGGGCTTTGCTCCAATAGTTAAAATTGAGGGATAGCCATGGTATTGATGCATGACGGTTTGATTTTGGGTCTTACTCCACAAGATTTCATTTTTAAGCTGGTTATCTTTGTTGTTGTGTTCCTTGTGGCTTTTCTTGTAGAGCGCTTTGCAATAAAGCTCTCAAGAAAGGCCTTGGATTCATCTAAGCTGCCGTCGGCATCTATTTTTGTCAACATATTACGTGGAGTTATCTGGACATTTGCTATTCTCGCGGTATTGCAGCCTGTTTTTGGTATTCAGCCGACAGCATTTGTAACCGCTTTGGGAGTTACCTCCATTGCTTTGTCTTTTGGCCTGCAGGATACCATTTCTAACTTGGCAGGAGGCTTGGGTCTCATGCTGGGAGGTGTGGTTAAACCAGGAGATCAGGTAAGCATTGGAGCTATTTCTGGAGAGGTCATTGATATGAATTGGCGCTCCACCATTGTTCGCTCTCGTGGAGGTAGGGTAGACATCATTCCTAATTCAGTACTCAATAAAACAGCACTTGCACACCGTACCAGGTGGGATATCACAGAGGTTCCCATCAATATAGTGCTTAAACCAACCGTTGATCTGAATGCGGTAACGCAAGAAATAACAGAAATTGTTCAAGAGGTAGTTGCACCTCAGCTTGATAGAACACTTCCTATTGAGGTTGAAGCATCAAGCATTGCTGAGACAGGCATCAAGGTAATCATTCATGTTCACATCAAAGATGATGCAAACGAAATGAGTGTACGAGACAAAATTGTAAGAGCCCTGGCTGGTTCTAGTTGGCTTGCAGGAGTAGGAGCTTAATATGAAAATTGGAATTATCGGAGCCATGGAGCCAGAGATTGCGCTACTAAAAGCGCAGATGACCGTTGAGCGCACCTACGAACAGGCTCGTATGCAATTTGTTGAAGGTCTTTTGGGAGATGTTCCTGTTGTTGTTGTACAGTCGGGAATTGGCAAGGTTAATGCAGCTGCATGTACACAGATCCTGATTGATACTTTTGCAGTAACACACGTTATTAATACCGGTATTGCAGGGCTTTTAAACCCTGAGTTGCAGGTAGGGGATATTGTTATCTCCTCAGATTTAGTTCAACACGATATGAACGTTGGTCCTCTCAATTTTGCTGCTGGTCAAATTCCAGGCCTTCCGGTTTTCTCGTTTACAGCAGATGAGAGTCTTATTGAGCGCGCACTTGCATCAGCCAAAGAAGTAGCTCCTCAACTGCAGGTTATTTCTGGTCGTGTTGCTTCAGGAGATCAGTTTGTAAGCTCATCAGAGTTAGCAGACCACATCTACACAACGTTTGGTGCTGACTGTTGCGAGATGGAGGGCGCCTCAATTGCTCAGGTTGCTTGGCTTAACCACACGCCGTTTGTGGTGATTAGGCTTATGTCCGATAAGCCCGGCACTACTTCAAGCGTTGATTATTTGACGTTTGAGCGTGAGGCTTCTGAGCGCTCTGCCAGAATTACTGCAGCTATTATCAAAAAGCTTGCCTAGTAACCTGAGGTGTCTTTTTGAGGCAACTCTTCTGGGTTAACTGGCTAGCTCTCCCGGGTCAGTTTGCATTTTTCATAAGAGGGAAGGCAGGGCGTAAGAAACAACTTGCGCTGATTTAGCTATTCGAATGTTTTTAAACATAATTGAACAATATTTCGATTATCATTGTCCCGTTATGAAAGTGGTTTGAAAGGTACCGAATGATAACCCTCGGACACTTTTTTGAGATGATGGTTGCCAATCCGTTTTTGGCCCTCGTCGTTGTCCTTGTTTTTGGATGCATTTTTGTAAATGGTGCAACCGACGCGGCTAATGCTATTGCAGAGGCTGTTGGAACTCGTTCAATTAAAGTTAACCATGCAATTATCATGAGTGTTGTATGCAACTTTGTTGGTTTGGTGGCTATGTGCCTCATTTCAACTGCAGTTGCAGACACAATTCTGGGTATGGTTGACTTTGGTAGCAATAACCATGAGGCTCTTGTTGCTCTTGCCGCAGGCTGTGTTGGTATTGTTACTTGGGCAGTAGGAGCTTGGGCTTTAGGTATTCCAACTTCTGAGTCACACGCCCTTATTGCAGGTCTCACCGGTGCAGCACTTGCTATTCATGGTGATTTTGGTGCAGTTAACTGGGGTGAGTGGAGCAAGGTTTTAATTGGTCTGCTCTTCTCAACCACATTAGGTTTTGCCGCTGGTTGGATCATTGTTAAAGCAATTAACAAGCTTTGCGTTAACGTTGATCGACAGCGCGCTGATGAGATGTTTGGTCATTTGCAGGTTGTTGGCTCAGCATTTGTTGCGGCTATGCATGGTGCACAAGATGGCCAGAAGTTCATGTCCATTGCCATGCTTGCAATTGCACTTTCCGCAGGTCATGGAGCTGCTGGTGCAGATGTATTCCCGCTCTGGTTGCAGGTACTGTGTGCTGCTCTTATGTCTATCGGTACTGCAATTGGCGGAAGAAAGATTATTAAAAAAGTCGGAATGGAAATGGTAAAGCTTGAGCGTTATCAGGGCTTTGCTGCGTCCTTCTCGGCATCTGCATCTTTGCTGCTTTCCACACTAACCGGTCTTCCTGTTTCAACAACTCATACAAAAATGACCGCCATGATGGGCGCGGGTGCTGCAAAAAATATTCGTTCAGTTAACTGGGGCGTTGCAAAAGAAATGGTAGCAGCATGGGTGTTTACTTTCCCTGGCTGCGGACTTATTGGTTTTCTTTTTGCAAAACTGTTCTTGATGATTTTTTAAGTACGTATAACTGTCTTTTACGAGTTCTATTGAACCACTCAACTTTATTGGAGGATTCATGCTAGGTAAGCCAAAAGAGGACGTCTTCTACACCATGTTCCGCGAGTTTGGCGACAAAATTGTAGAAACCGCTGAAGAGTATGTGGTCATTATGGAAGGCTATCCTGAGACTGCCGCACGTATTCCTCAGATGAAGGTTTACGAGCGTGAGTGTGACGAGAAGGTCCAGCACATTATGAAGGAGCTTTACGCTTCCTTTGTTACTCCCTTTGAGCGTGAGGACATCTCTGACTTGGCGCTTCGTCTTGATGACATTGTTGACGGAATGAATTCTGTTGCGGAGCGCCTTGATCTCTTTAACGTTGACGATACTCGTAAAGAGGCTATGCAGCTTGCTGAGCTTACCCTTCGCGCATGCAAGACGGTCCAGGAGATGCTGAGTGTTCTGAGCGATTACAAGAAAGATTCTACCGTTATGGAGAAGGCCATTGCAGTAGGACATGTTGAGGATGAGGGAGACCTTATTTACCACAACGCACTCTCTCGCTTGTTCCGTGATGAAATGCCTGGTCGCCACACCGTTGCTTGGCTTCGTATTTTTGACCGCATGGAGACTGTTCTGGATTCCTGTGACGACGCGGCGGGAGTTGTTCGCTCCGTTGTTATGAAGAACGCTTAAGTTCGTTTTCTGCTAACGGTATATACAGACTAAAAACTGCCTTCCGCCGGGAGGCAGTTTTTATATTCTCTTTTTGTCCGGTATTGGGGTTAAACTGTTTATATAAAAGAAAGTGGAGGTGCCATGAGCGGCTTCAAGCGTTTTTGCTACATACTCTATGTTCTTGCAAGTGCATTTGTATTTTTAGCTCTTGCTTTAACGTGGTTTGGTCCTTGGACACATCAGGCAACTAATCTCTTGTTTACCAAGCCCTACCTTATTGCTCTTAACGCTTGTGCGGCTATTAGCATCTTTGGTCTTGTTGTGGTGTTGTTTAGAGCTCTATTTATTAGAAAAACAGTAAAGCTCACGGTGGCTACTGTTGAGGGCGGAACAATTTCTGTCACTAAAGATGCCATTTCTTCTCAGGCAGCCCATATTATTGAAGAAGATGGAACCTGCCTTGCGCACCGCGTTAATGTGCAGATTTCTAAGAATAATTCTGTAGCTGTACAGATTGATATTCTCCCCAAAGAGCCTGTTGATGTCACTGCAAAGGGCTCTGAGTTCTATAACGCTCTTCAGTCTGGTCTTGCTATCGTGTGCGGACCTTGTGTTTCTAGCATCAATCTTTCTTTTATCAAGCCAAGTTCCTTCTCGCTAAAAGATGAAGAAAGTACGTCTTTATCCCAGGTAAAAGAGGTTGTGTCAGAGCCAGAGATTGTAGAAGAGCAATCTTACGAGCAACCTTCCACTCAAGCCGCTGCTCAGCAGACTGGTAAAGACATTCGATTGAGTATTTCAGAGCCAGATGCAAAGGAGGTCACAGACAATGGATAAAAGCTTCTTTCAGAAGACGCAGGAGAAGTGCAAAAAATACGTCGTTGACCATCCAGGTGCCATTATTGGCGGATTTTTGGGCCTCTTATTTGCAATTTTTTTGTTTACGTTTGGCCTTTTTAAAATGCTAGTTGTTGCATTGTTTGTACTGGTAGGAGTTGCCATCGGTCAGATTTTTGACGGAAAGGCAACCATTTTGGCAAAGATTCGTTCCTTATTTACGGACAGAAACTAGATAGGAGAGAGCTGTGGCAGAAGAGCTTACTAATTCGCAAGAGACCACCTCTGAAGAAATTGTTCCTGCAGAAGAAACAACAGATGTTCCTTCCGATGCAGATCTTGAAGATACAGACTCTCTTACCTTCTCTGGTGGAGTTGTCGAGAAGATCGTCTCGTTAGCTTTACGTGACGTCCCAAACGTAGTGGGTGCTCGTGGAAACTGGCTTAACAGAGTTCAGGATGTACTTGGTGCATCTGATACGGCTAAAGGTGTCACTGTAGAGGTGCTGCCTGATAGCTCGCTAAATGTTACCGTTTCTGTACTTATCAAATATGGTTCTTATGCGCCTCAGATTTTTGAGGATGTTAAGCATACAATTGTCGAGAAAATCACCGGTATGACAGGCCTTGAAGTTTCTGGTGTTAACCTGCGAATTGAAGATGTTTTGACCGAAGAAGAATACGATCGCCTAAAACATCGTCCAGAAGAGCCTGAACAGCTAGACAAAGAAGAGTAAAGTACGATAAAGTTTTACTGTTTCCGCTTTTATATTAATTGTTTTATTGTTTTGTCACTACAGGCTCCCTAAGCGCAAGGAGTTTTGCCATGAAAAGGCTTTCACGTTGGAGCATGGCGATTGTTGCTACGTTTGTGCTAGCACTCTCGCTCGTTGGAGGACTTGCAAAGCAAGCACTCGCAGACACCACCCCTGTTACCTCAGAGGCTGAGCTGCTGGCTGCTATTGCTGCTGCTCCAGCAGATGGTTCGCAGACTATCGTTCAGGTAAATGCGGACTTTTCCATTACTGCTCCAGTCCAGGTTCCAGCTAATAAGAACATTAGGTTGATGGGTACTGGAACTATTACAAGTGCCATGACCGGCTCTAATCAGTTCTATATGTTCAAGATTGCTTCTGGCGGCGCAGTTACTCTTGATGGTGCCACCATTGATGGCAACAACACCGCATTTGCCGTTGAGAACCGTGGTAGCTTTACCTTGCTTCGTGGCGTTATTAAAAACGGTAAGGCAAAACCTACACCTGGAAATAACGGCGTAGTTCTTACTACTGGCGCTGGTGCAAAATTTGTTATGGCCGGCGGCACCATTCAGGACAGCACGGTTGCTAACGCTCTTGGTGGCGCAGTTACTGTTGCAAATGGTGCAACAGGTGAGCTCCGTGACGGTACCATTCAGAACACTACTCTTACCAATCAGTACTCCGGTAGCGTTTTGGTAAGAAATGCAGATTTCACTATGACTGGCGGAACCATCACTGGTGGCGATGCTTCTTCTACCATTAATTCTTCTGGTGGTCTGATGCTCTATGCCTTGGATCCAAACGGTGAGACAACAACAGCCACTATGGGTGGTGGTTATATCACTAACAACAAGGCCAAAGAAGGCGCTGGCGTATACGTTTACGCAGGCAATCCTCAGTTTGGTGATTCTAAGTCAAAGGCAGACTTTACCTTCAACGGTGGCTCTATTACTAATAATGTTGCTTCTGAGTCCGGTGGTGGTATCTACGTAATCTGGAACGGCAACGTTGTTATGAATAACGGCATCATCAAGAACAACACTGCTGGCATTGCTGGCGGTGGCGTTGCTACCTACGACCAGTTTGTTGGTGTTGTTGGTGGTCAGAAGGTTCCTTATTCCAGGGTTGGTGCTCCATGGAATAACTGGCCAAACATTTATCGCGCTGGCTTCACCATGAATGGCGGCTCTATTGACGGAAACAAGGTCACTAGTAATGGCACCAACCAGCTTGGCGATAAGGGTGTTGGTGCTGGTATTTATGTTGCATCTGCAAATGTAACTCTTAACGCGGGCGAAATTATCAACAACACTGCAAATGACCAGGGCGGCGCAGTTTACGTTGCTTCTGTTCCTTATGTTGTCCACATTAATAAAGCACTTATTAAGGACAACACTGCAACGGTTATTGGTGGTGGTGCTTGGTTCTGCCCAACCGGTGTAGCTGAATTCCACTCCAAAAATGGCGTAGCATTCTTTAACAACACCGCAAATGGTGCTGGTGATGAGATTGCAACCGTTCGCGGTGCAGGTGAATCTGCCGGTGCAACTATTTCTGATTATATGCTTGGTGGTGCCTCTGCACATTGGACTAAGGATGGCGCGGTTACCATCAACCCTCCTTCAATCCTTGGTGAAGCTGATCCAGCTGCTGCACGTCATACTACTGAAGAAGTAAGCAATATCGTTAACAACACCGATATGCTTGCTCTTGAGTCTAATCTTCGTTATAGCTCTATCACCGCAGCACAGAATAAGGCTCAACTGATTATTTCTGGAAATACTGCACAGCGTGGTGGTGGTATTGGCTCCAACGGTACCGTTATTACTGGTGAAGAGGGTACTCAGGATGTAACCGTTAAGAAGGTTTGGGATACTTCTGCAAACCCAGATGCAGTTATTCCAGAGACGCTTACTGTTTATCTAAAGGCAGATGGATATGTTGTTGACTCCGTTGAGCTTTCTGCAGCAAACAACTGGGAGCACACATTCCACGGTCTTCCTGATAACGTAACTTTGAGCTTTACAGAAGGAACCGTAGTCGGTTGGACTGCTCAGACTCCTGAGGTTAACGGTAACGTTACTACCCTGACCAATAAGGCTGATGCTCCTGTAACTCGCGATGTTCCAGTAACCAAGGTTTGGAATGGTACAAAGAAGGATTCTGTAACCGTTCACCTGCTTGCTGATGGTGTTGACACTGGTCAGACCCTTGTCCTTTCTGAGGCAAACAATTGGACCGGTTCATTTGTTGGTGTAAATCTTTACGCAGCAGATAATCACGTCATTGCTTACACCGTTTCTGAGGATGCTATTGAGGGTTACACTTCTGAGATAACTGGTGATATGGCTAATGGCTTTACTATTACAAACACCGAGACTCCTGTTACTCCAACTCCAGAGAAGCCTGGTAAGAAGCGCAAACACCGTAATCCTGATACTGGTGACGCAAGCGCAGTAGCTATGGTTGCTTTTGCTACTGTTGGTGCTGGTTTTGTTGGTGTCGGAGCATATGCTCGCACTCGTAAAGATCAGTAAGCCCACGTTACAGATTTGATGCCTTAATCCTCCGCTTTCAGTAAGAAGGCGGAGGACTTTTTTACTTTAATAACCACAGCTGGGGTTATTTACGTTTACCGAATATGGCAACCGTTTAACCAATACATAAGGGCTTCTCGCC
>CALIZK010000139.1:0-14087 GCA_938028635.1 uncultured Atopobium sp. | reverse complement strand
GGTATTAGCTCAGCTGGTTAGAGCGCCGGCCTGTCACGTCGGAGGTCGCGGGTTCGAGCCCCGCATATCCCGCCATTGCATGTTCAAGCCCTCTTCGGAGGGCTTTTTCATTACCAAAAAAGTCCAGCATAAAAGATTTAAATTACATCTTTAATTTATTGAAACCAAGTCAGAAAATAGAGCATTGTGTGATATCTTTACATCAGAATGTGTCTAAGTGCTTCTGCTACAGAAACATTTAAAAGCAGAGGTAAAGTGAGGTGGATTGTGCGGAATCAGAATACTTTGGGTGCGCTGTCGCAACGCGATAGCGTAAGTTCCATATCCGCAGAATCTTCCAATACGGAACACACTTCAGATTTGATCAAGAAAATTGCTGTTTTTGATTTTGATGGAACCGTCATTTCTGGACAGTCAGGACTCTTGTTCTCTGCGTATTTGCTTCGCCGTCATCTGTCCTCAATTGCACGCACACTCAAGCTTGTGTGGTGGGGAGCTCGCTACAAGCTGCATCTTCCTCAAAGGCAGGAAGAGGCGCGTGAGCTGGTTGTTGGCGCACTTACGCAGTATAGCGTTGAGTTTGCAAATGCCGTCATGCACGATTTTCATCGCGAGGTAATTGAGGGGATGTATCGCCCTCAGGCGCTGGAAGAGGTGTGTCGTCGGCAGGCAGAGGGTTGCTGCGTGCTGTTGGTTTCAGCAACGTTTGAACCTATCGCGGAATTGGCCGCTCAGAAGCTGGGAGTGGACGCGTTTCTCGCCACAAAGATGCAGGTGGGAGCCGACGGACACTACACCAGCAAGGTTGACGGTCCCGTGATTGAGGGCGCTCAGAAGCTGGTCTCGGCAACTGAGTGGTGTAACCAGCGTTTTGGCCAGGGCAACTGGGAGATTGCGTACGCGTATGGCGATCACTATTCGGACGCAACGCTTTTGTCTGCAGCTCAAACACCGTGTGCCGTTTGCCCTGGTCCAACGCTTGCCAGACTTGCAAACAAGCGCGGCTGGAAAATTTTGAACTGGTAGCAAAGATTGAACTAAGAGCAGCACCTGAACTAAGAGCAACGACTGAACTAAGAGCAGCACTTGAACCGATAGCAAGAATCAACTTGTAACAACGGCCGACCTGGTCACAAGCCAGATAAGTGAGAAAAGCAGTCCCTCAAGCGGACGCACGAGGGGTACTTGGAGAACCAATGGAAATTTCGCGCAAAACTGACTATGCAATCCGCATGCTTTCTTCGCTGGTAAGAAGCCCAAAGAAGCTTCTTTCTGTTCGCGACGCCGCAGAAGAAAACGATATTCCATACTCCTTTGCTCGCTCAATCCAGCATGACTTGGTCATTGCAGGCGTAATTGTCAGCACGCGCGGCGCTCACGGTGGCATGATGTTGGCCATTGATCCTACTGAGGTAAGCGTTCTTGATATTGTCGAGGCAGTTCAGGGACCTGTTTTTATTTCTAGCTGTGAGTGGGCAGGTCCTAATAATGAGCCATGCCCTCGTCATAATTCGTGCTATTTTGGACCCCTTTGGTGCAGTGCTGAGAAAACCTTGCGTAATTTCTTTGCGTCCGTGACTTTGCATCAAGTTGTTGTAGAGGGTCTTATGCCAGAGATGGTGGGCGAGTTCCAGCTGGTAAAGAATGAGAACGCCCAGCGTAATGAGCAGATTATCCAGAATGCCGCTGCCGCTATTGAGGCTGAGGTTACTGCCGGCACCTTCGATAACCTGCTTGATGGTGAGGTTATTTCTGCTGAGAAAAAGCCTTACGAGTTCAATATTGGTCGATAAGAAAATCTCACATACAAAAATGAGTGGCGAAGTGGAACCCGCATCAGAACTCACGCCGGAGCTGCATGCATTTGTCGAGTTCGTAGCCAAGAAAGGTCGCGAGTTGTACCGCGATTTGCCTTGGCGTCGCACGTATGACCCGTATGCCATCTGGATTTCTGAGGTTATGCTTCAGCAGACGCAGGTCAGCCGCGTAGATGGTCGCTGGCAGAGGTGGCTGGAGCGATTTCCAACGGTTGATGCGCTGGCTGCCGCCGCGCCTTCCGACGTGCTTGAGGAGTGGCAAGGCCTGGGCTACAACCGCCGTGCTTTGTCCGTACATCGAGCTGCTCAGGCAATTTCTGAGGCTGGCGGCGTCTTTCCACAAGATCCAAAGGAGCTGGTAAAGCTTCCGGGCATTGGTCCCGCAACTGCAGCGGGTATTCGTGCATTTGCGTTTAACCTGCATGGTGTTTACCTGGAGACTAACGTGCGCACGGTCCTCCTGCACGAGCTGTATCCGCAGGCAGAGGGCGTGCCAGACTCCGAACTTATTCCGCTGGTAGAGCTCACGTGCCCTGCGAGTGTTGTGGACGCCGTGAACGTCGCGGACGTCGACAGCGCTGCGAACGATGCCCCAGCGGCGCTCACGCCACGTAGCTGGTACTACGCCCTTCTCGACTATGGCGCGTACCTGAAGAAAACCATTCCCAATCCTTCGCGAAGGTCTAAAAGCCACGCCAAGCAGTCGCGCTTTGAGGGATCTCATCGACAGAAGCGAGCTGAGCTCTTGCGCGTTCTTCTCGCCCACAAAGACGAGGGCGGAGCGGAGTTTGAGACGCTTCACCAGGAACTCTGCCAGATTGAGGTTAATGCGGGGCGAGAAACCCTTGATGAGCAGGTTACCCTAGGCTTACTTGAAGAACTTGCGAAGGAAGGCTTTTGTCAGAAAAATAATGAATATTGGTTGCCTTAAATGGTTATAATTCATAGTGCTGACGAAGGGGTCAGTATATGAGCATAAATGCTAATGATTATCATTTGCATTTGTTTGCTAAAGGTAACATGGCGCTACCCAGGCGCTTTTACATTGCGCTCATAAGCGCTTTGACATGCGTTAACGTGCCACTCGTTAGCGCGGGAGAGGAGAAAAAATGGCAGTAGATTTTGAGAATTCTCAGACAAAGAAGAATCTCGAGGCAGCTTTTGCTGGTGAGTCCCAGGCTACCAACAAGTACAGCTACTATGCTTCCCAGGCTGCAAAAGATGGTTATCAGCAGATTTCCAACATTTTCACCGAGACTTCTGGCAACGAGAAAGTTCACGCTAAGCTTTGGTTCAAGTATCTCCATGGCGGCAAGATTCCAGAGACTGCAGAGAACCTCAAGGACGCAGCTGCTGGCGAGAACTACGAGTGGACCACTATGTACGCTGACTTCGCTAAGGTAGCTGAGGAGGAGGGCTTCGCAGAGATCGCTGCTAAGTTCCGTCTTGTCGGCAACATCGAGAAGACTCATGAGGAGCGCTATCAGAAGCTTCTTGAGCGCGTTGAGTCTGGTGAGGTCTTTGAGCGCGAGGGTGTTAAGGTTTGGAAGTGCCTCAAGTGCGGTCACCTGCACGTTGGCGCATCTGCACCAAAGGTCTGCCCAGTCTGCGGTCACCCACAGGCATACTTCGAGGAGCAGTCCCTCAACTACTAAGTTGCAGGTGTTCTGAGCTGCAGGGTTGCGTGCGGGTAACCGTGCAAGGCTGTAGTTCAACTTTCTAGTACGTTATCTGTGCCCGCCAGCAAGTCATCGACTTACTGGCGGGTATTTTTGTGCGTAGATGTTGCTGTAGGGCGGGCTTCTCGCTATGTGCTCGTCGCGCGCCTGGTGGATTTTTGGTATGCCGCCAGCTAATCCGCCCGGTGCGCGCCTGATTTCTGCAAAGAATCTGTGATTGTTGCCTGAAAACATAAAAGAATCGGTGGATTCTGCCTGATTTCATCAAAGAATCTGTGTCTCAAACTCAGATTCTTTGCACTTTTCAGGCGGAGTTTAAAGCGCGTCTGACCTCGTCCTTTCAAGGAGCCTGATTCTCTTGCCATGTCTGAGTAATTTGCCGGAAAAGTGCACCAAGTCTGAGCTATTTGCCGGTTTTTCTCACCATGTCTGAGTGAGTTTACTCAGACTTCATGCATTTTTCAGGCTTATCACGGTGCTTGAGTCTGGATTCGCAACTCAGAAGTATCTGGCGAGAAACCCGCGCGCTCGAAGCATGTGCGCCTGGCGAGAAACCCGCGCACTCGAGGCGTCTCGCGGCACCCGTGCGCTCGCAGCTTAGCGCCGGGCCAGTGTGCCGGGTTCCGTGCTTACCCCTTGAACCAGCGGTTGGGCTGTTCGTAGGAGGGGCAAATGTCGCTCATGGGACAGCCAACACACTTGGGGTTGCGAGCGGTACAGGTTTCTCGCCCAAAGTGAATCCACTCTTCATTGACGTCTTTCCAGAGCTCATGGGGGAGAAGCTCAAGCAGATCTTTCTCGGCAGCCAGCGGCGTGGAAGCCGAGCTTAGGCGCATGCGCTTGGAGATCCTGTACACGTGTGTGTCCACCGCGATGCCGTCGACCACGTTAAACATCTTGTTGAGCACGATGTTAGCGGTCTTTCGACCAACGCCCGGGAGCGTGACCAGGTCTTCCATGGTGCCCGGAACTTCTCCGCCGTACTCCGTCAGCAGGATTTGCGCCGTCTCCACGCAATGCTTGGCTTTAGCGCGCCAGAAGCCAATGGTCTGGATGACCTCTCCGACCTCGACAGCATTGGCGGCCGCCATGGAAGGCGCGTCTGGCCAGCGGCGGAACAGCTCGGGCGTAACTTTATTTACCGCGGCGTCAGTAGTCTGCGCAGAAAGCATAACGCTGATGAGCAGGGTAAACGCATCGTGGTAATCAAGCGCGCTCTGGACGCTTGGATAGAGCTCGTGCATACGTCGGCACAGCTCAATGCCACGTTCTACCTTGACTTTCTTTGATTCTCTGGGCATAACCTCTCCTCAATTCCTTCTATGTGTACCCAGTATGTAGTTACGTTATCACGTGAGGCGAGAATAGCAAAATAGCTGCATAACAGCTACAATAACAGCCCAATTGAAAAGTTATCAAACCTGTTCGTGGGACGTCGCTGGCAAGTGCACGGCGTGGCTGCACGACGCGACTCATCCAGCAAGGTTTGGTGTAACCCGCATGCGTTTGTATGTGGGTTTAGCGGCATGGCGGGAGACTGTGTGTTTATCAATAGAGTTGCAGCTCAACTACTGAGCGCGCCCGAGCTAGAGACGCTGAAGCGAGAGCTTTCGCGTGGATCTGACGCCACACTGTCCCTCTCGCAAAGCGCTCGTCCGCTGATGTTGGCTGCGCTTTGGGCGCAGAATCCCCGCCCGTGCCTGCTGGTTGTTGCGGGAGAGGACGCTGCGGACCGCACGGCACGCTCCCTTGCGGCGTGGCTGGGCAACGACGCTGTGCTGCGCTATCCCAACCGCAAGGATCGTCCCTGGTCAGACACCATGCCGGACGACGCCCTTATTGGAGCCAGGTGTCGCGCCATCGCTAAGCTTTCCGCTGGCGAGAAGGTCATTGTAGTTGCAAGCGCCCACGCGCTGATGCGCAGAGTTCCTCCTGTTGGCTCAGGCTATTTTCTTCCTGCTACGTTTACCGTTGGCGACGATGTTCCCTTTGAGGACGTAGCTTCGCTGCTCGTAGGCATGGGATACGCTGATACGGGCGAGGTAGATGCGCCAGGCACCTTCCACATTCACGGTGATACGGTTGATATCTTCCCAGCTCAGGCTACAAGCCCCGTTCGCATTGAGTTCTTTGGAGACGAGATTGACCGCATTAGGCGCATGGTGGCGGCTACCGGACAGACTATCGGCGCCATTGATGAGGTCACTGTTGCCCCAGCTAGGGAACTTGCGTTTACCAAAGAAACTATTCGCCGCGCGGAGGAAGCGCTCTATACGCGTGCGCAAGAAAACTCTGCACTTGCCGCTGACCTGGAGCTCATCCAGCGCGGAGCCCAGGCTCCTGCACTAGAGCGCTATTTGCCTGTGCTGTACGGAGACACTGCCAGTCCGCTTGAGCACATCTCTTCAGAGACATTGGTAGTTCTCGCGGAGCCACGCTCGCTGTTTGACGATTGTCAGCGCGCCTTTGATGAAATCTCTGCATCTGCGGCAGCATCAAAAGTGAAACTAGATGGTCTGTATACAGATTCCAAGGCCATGGATTTTGGCTCGCAGCAGCGCTTGTCCTTCTCGTCACTTCTACGTGCGGGAGCTGCGGTAACGTCGGAGCTCTCTGTGGTGCAGCCATCGATTGCAGGCTCGGATACAAAGCTTTTGGGTCGCGTGAGGCAGCTGGTGCAAGACCGCGATGCCGTGGTATTTGCAGTGCCCGATCGTGCGGCTCGAGAGCATCTTAAGTTGCTTTTCTCGGATGAGTCCATTCCGTTTGAGGAGTCGCTGGGTACGGCGCTTGAAAACGAACCTGATCAAAACGGTGCTTACGCGCCACTCAAGCGTGGTCGCGTCACGTTTACCGATGCACCTGTTCCCGCCGGAATCATTATCCCTACAGCTAACCTAGCAGTGCTTTCTGTCTCGGACTTGACGGCCAGGAGCGCGCGCAACAAAAAGCGCTCCAAGCGCATTGACCCTACAACGGTGACGTTCCCGTTTAAGCCGGGCGACTACGTTGTCCATGCAACGCACGGTATTGCGCACTTTACCGCTATTGTGCGCCAAGAAGTTGCAGGTAGAGAGCGTGATTACTTCCTGCTTGAGTATGCCAATGACGATAAACTCTATGTGCCCCTGGAGCAGGTTGACCGCATCACGCGCTATGTAGGACCCGACGGCAATAATCCACGCCTGACTAGACTTAACACGGCGGATTGGTCGCGCGCTACTAACAAGGCAAGAAAGTCTGCCAAGAAACTGGCGTTTGACCTGGTAGACCTCTACACGCGCCGCGCTTCGGTGCCGGGCTATGCGTTCTCGCTGGATACTCCCGCTCAGGAAGAGATGGAGTCCAGCTTCCCGTATCAGCTGACACCAGACCAAGAAAGCGCAGTTGCAGACATTAAGCTGGACATGGAAGCGCGCAAGCCAATGGATCGTCTGCTTTGCGGTGACGTGGGCTTTGGCAAGACAGAGGTGGCGCTGAGAGCTGCGTTTAAGGCGTGCCAGGATGCTCGTCAGGTTATGATTTTGTGCCCAACTACCATCTTGGCTCAGCAGCACTATGAGACGTTTTTCTCGCGATTTGCTCCGTTTGATTTGAAGGTAAGCGTGCTTTCGCGTTTTGTCACGCCTGCTCAGCAGCGAAGGGCGCTTGAGGGGTTTGCGGATGGAACCGTAGATGTACTGGTAGGAACTCATAGGTTACTCTCCGCAGACGTCAATCCGCACGACTTAGGCCTGGTTATCATCGACGAAGAGCAGCGCTTTGGCGTACAGCACAAAGAGCAGCTTAAAAATATGCGCGAGCAGGTAGACGTGCTGACGCTCTCGGCAACGCCCATTCCGCGCACCATGCAGATGGCCATGAGCGGCGTTCGTGACATGAGCCTGATTCTGACGCCGCCGCCTGGCAGAAAGCCTGTTCAGGTAATGGTGAGCGAGTACAACCCGGATCTTGTTTCCGCAGCTATTAGAAGTGAGTTGGAGCGAGAAGGACAGGTGTACTACGTGTCCAATCGTGTGACAACTATTGATGAAGCGGTGGCTCGCGTGGAGGAAGCTGCGCCGGAAGCTCGCGTGGGTGTGGCTCACGGCCAGATGAGTGCTCGCGAGGTAGAAAATGTCATGCTTGCCTTCCAGGAGCACGAGATTGACGTTTTAGTGGCCACCACCATCATTGAGTCCGGCATTGACAACTCGCACACTAATACGCTGATTATCGAGGACTCACAGCGCTTGGGACTGGCTCAGTTGTACCAGCTTAAGGGCCGTGTTGGTCGCGGTAGGCAGCAGGCGTACGCGTACTTTATGTTCCCGGCAGAGTTGCCGCTGACGGAAGAGGCAACCGAGCGCTTGACGGCAATCAATGAGTTCCAAGATTTGGGCAGTGGCATGCGTATTGCCATGCGTGACCTAGAGATTAGAGGCGCCGGCTCTCTTATGGGCGCTGAGCAGCACGGAAACCTTTCCAGCGTTGGCTTTGACCTCTTTACACAGATGCTGGGCGAGGCAGTTGCTGAGGCTCGCGGTGAGTCCGCTGAGCTGGAGCAGGCTGAAGTTACCATCAATCTACCTGCAGATTTCTATCTTGATGAGGACTATCTGCCAGAGGTTGACCGCCGTGTTCTGGTGTACCGTCGTCTTGCCGCCGCTACAGAGCTTTCCGATGTTGACGCCCTGCAGCAAGATACCGAGAATAGCTTTGGTGCCCTGCCGCTTGCAGGTAAGAACTTGTTTGATCGTGCCCGCGTGCGCATCCGCGCGCAACGTTTGGGCGCAACGTCAGTAAGCCTGACAAATGGACGCCTGGTATATCTGGGTGTAGAAATTCCTCGCGAACAAGCCCTTAAGTTGAAGGGTCGCGGTGCTATTGTGTATCCAAAGACGCATAAACTGGCGTATCCGTTCCATCGCAATGAAGAACAGCTGATGCCCGCCGCCCTGGGAGTTCTGGAAGAGCTTGGTGGCGACGACGAGGTTGAGGAGTAAACATGAGCCAAACAGCAGGCCAGACATCGCAGAACGCCGCGAGCGCTGCACAGAACGTCGCGTGCGCTGCACAGAACACCACGAGCGCCGTGGACACGATCTTTGCCGCGCCACACCTCAGGTGGGGTGTTATTGGCTGCGGAGTCATTGCAAACCAGATGGCAGAGGCATTGGCTTCTGTTGGCAGAACCATCGACGGTGTAGCCAACAGAACGCAGGAGAAGGCCGTCGCGTTTGCACAAAAACACCACGTCAAGCGCGTGTATGACAGCATCGACGATCTTCTCGCCAGCGACGAGATTGACGCGGTGTATCTGACCACGCCTCACAACACACACATCATCTACCTGCGCAAAGCACTTCAGGCGGGCAAGCATGTTTTGTGCGAGAAGTCCATTACGCTCAACTCGGCTGAGTTGCTTGAGGCCGAAGAACTTGCACGTCAAAACGGTGTTCAGCTTATGGACGCCTGCACCATTTTGCACATGCCGCTCTACAAAGAGCTGGTCAGCCGCGTGGAGGCGGGCGAGTTTGGTCCAGTCAACCTGATTCAGGAGAATTTTGGCAGCTACAAAGAGTTTGACATGGAGAATCGCTTCTTCAATCCCAAGCTTGCCGGTGGCGCCCTTCTGGACATTGGCGTCTATTCGCTGACGCTGGCCCGTCTTTTCTTGAAGAGCCAGCCTCATGACGTGCTCTCTATGATGAATCCGGCCCCTACCGGCGTTGATCAGACGGACGGCATTTTGCTCAGAAACGCTGAGGGTCAGATGGTTGTTCTGGCGCTGACGCTCCACTCCAAGCAGCCAAAACGCGCTATGATTTCCGCCGATAAAGCCTTCATTGAGATTATGGAGTACCCACGCGCAGATGTTGCCACAATCACGTGGACTGACGACGGCAAGCAGGAGCAAGTCCAGGTGGGTCGCACGGCTGATGCTCTGGCGTACGTGCTGGCAGATCTGGAGTCCGCTGTTGCAGGAGACGCTTCTGCTCAGGCGCAGCTTGAGGTCTCAAAGGACGTTATGGAGCTCATGACCGGCCTGCGCAACGACTGGAATTTTCTGTATCCCGAGGAGCAATAAGTTCTATGACATCTGACGAGAAGATCGCCCAGCTAGCAGCCGCAGTTGATGAAGAAACAAAGGCTCGTCCTGGTGCACCGAAGACGCATCCGGAGTTCGACCGTCTGATCAGAACAATCTGGCGACTTCGTCAGGAGGACGGCTGTCCTTGGGATAAGGAACAGACACATCAGTCCATCTCAAAGAACATGATTGAGGAGGCCTACGAGGCGGTTGAGGCTATTGCTGAGGACTCTCCCGAGCACCTTGAGGAGGAGCTTGGCGATGTGCTTGAACAGGTAGTGCTTCACTCGCAGATTGAGGCGGACAGCGGTGCCAGTGCGGGCAGTAGGGTGCGCGACCGCGCAGCGGGCTTCGACATCGACGACGTGTGTCGAGCACTCAATCAGAAGTTGGTACGCAGGCATCCGCACGTATTTGGGCCAGAAGCTGGTTCTACGTCGTCGGCTGCGGCCGTCTTGGACGTGTGGGAGAGCGTCAAGGCTGAGGAGCGCGCCAGTGCGGAAGATACCGTGCACACCGAGGGTCTTCTCAACTCAGTTCCGCAGTCTCTACCCGCGCTGATGCAAGCGCAGAAGATTTCAAAGCGCGCCGCAAAAATGGGCTTTGAGTGGGCGTCCGTCGATGACGTGTGGGATAAGGTTGCCGAGGAACGCGCAGAGTTTGACGCTGAAGCCCCAGGTACGCAGCAGAAAACGGACGAGTTCGGCGACATTTTGTTTGCGCTAATAAACGTTGCTCGCTGGGAAGGCGTTGATGCGGAAGAGGCGCTGATGAGCGCCTGCAGAAAGTTTCGCGCTCGTTGGTCGTATATGGAGAAAGCTGCTGCTCAGAGGGGCTTCTCACTTGACGAGAAACCCGAGCTTCAAGAAGATTTGTGGCAAGAAGCTAAGCGTCATTTTGATGCCTAACAAGCTGCACAGATCGCAGCGAAGTTATGCGACGTGCCGCAAAGCTTACGACTTGCCGTGGAGCGATGACTTCTATTCGGTGAAACGATGAAATTCCAAACTGAGGCAGGGCTATCGGCGCTGCCTCTGCCATAATAAAGACGTTGCAATTTGTTGCGACGCATCACCAAACAAACCAGAAATGAGATCCGTGATGAGTCAAGACACCACTAAAAAGAGTGGTACAAAAAGAAAAACAACGCCCACCAAGCGTTCCGTTGAGCCTCTTAAAGAGACCACCGCGGAGCATACCTCTGGTGCTCTCAAAATATTTTCAACTAGAAAATCCGAGAAACCCCAGGTAACTGAGAAATCTCAACCTGATCAGAAGTTGGCTGTGGCAAAGAAAGCTGTGGCGGCTCCAAAAGATACAGCGTCGTCAGAGGGCACGGTGCCATCAAAACAAGCATCTTCCCAAAAGAGTTCCAAGGACATCAAGTCTAAAAGAACCGTTCAAGTTAAGAGGATTGATAGGACTCAGAGGTCCGAAAGAGGTCAAAAGTCCGAGCGCGGACAGAAGACTGAAAGAACCAATAAACCGCAGTTCAGCGTAGCTTCTCTAGTAGAGCTTAAGGACAATGCACTTGACTTCGCGCGCAATCATACCAAGCTTGTCGTTTTTCTCGGCGTTGTAATCTTCCTGCTTGTGGGCTTGTATCCGCCAATTCGTGGCTACTACCACGCTGTTCGCGAGCATGACGAGTTGCTGCTGAATCAGCAGAAGCTTGAGGAAGATCAAAAACATCTTGAGTCTGAGGTTCAGGGACTGCAGACAAAAGAAGGCATCATAGATGAGGCTCATAAGCAGGGCTTGGTTTCTGGCGGCGAGGAATCTGCGCGGGTAGAAGGCCTTGAGCAAAAGAAGGACGAAAATACTGTTCAGCGCCCTGACTATCCTTGGTATATCAAGGTGGGAGACTTTATTTTTGGTTTCTCGGCGGGTAATTCCGGCAATACTGAGGCTCCTAAGAGCGCAAACTCTGACGATTCTACATCTGCACCAGCTCCTGAAGAGTCTCACGAGCAGAAGAACTCTGAAGAGGGCGGCTCTTCTGAGGGGTCTAGCTCCAACGATTCAAAGTCTGATAGTGGGAACTCACACTAATGCTTCTAGCTGCAATTGATATTGGAACCGTGACCGCTCGACTTGCGCTTGCGCAGGTAGAGGACGGTCGCGTCATTCGCATGGCCAAATACACCGAGATTGTCAATTTGGGCGAGGGCGTTGATACGACAAAACGCCTGCTACCCGAGGCAATTCACCGTTGCGTTGGATGCGTTTCTTCCTATGTTGATCACGCGAGAGAAAAGGGTGCTGAGGTGGTTGTTTGCACGCTCACAAGTGCCGCTCGCGATGCAGAAAATGCTCCTGACCTGGGAATGGGTCTAGCTTCGCTGGGGCTTGAGCCCATGATTATTCCAGGTGAGATTGAAGGCGCGCTCACATTTCTGGGTGTCTCTCACGATTTTGAGAATCATCGCATTCTTGTTGCCGACAGCGGCGGTGGTTCAACTGAGCTGGTTGTTGGCACGCTGACAGATCAGCCTGCGGCCCAAGGCGCAGGCCAGCAGCTTGGAGGCCGGCAGCTTGGAGGCCAGCAGCTTGACATTAACTTTGTCGAGTCTGTTGACCTGGGTTGCAGACGCCTGACCGAGCGCTTTAACTTGGCGTCTGACCATCCATCGACTGAGGACATTGATGGAGCGCATACAATGGCAGCTCAGATGATGTCTGAGGCTATCGGCCGAGCTCAACAGCAGTGTGCAGCACCTGAGCTCTTGGTTGGCGTTGGAGGAACCGCAACCAGCCTCATTGCCATCAGGGATCATCTTGACCCGTACGACCCGTCAAAGGTGCACCTTAATCATATTTCGCTTGATGAGGTGCTGCAGATAGAGGGGCTTCTCGCCAGCAAAACGCTAAAGGAGCGAGAAGACATAACGGGGCTGCAGGCAAAACGCGCACCCGTTATGCTTGCGGGAACTATTTTACTTGCAGAATTGATGAAGAATTCGGGCTTTAAACACCTGGTAGTAAGCGAGAGTGACCTGCTCTTTGGCCTGGTGATAACTGCAGCTGCCGTTCACCAGGGAAAGCAGTCGCCTGTGATTTGGCAGCCAATTTTGCGCCCGCTGAATTAAAAGTAGTGGCATAATAGCTAGACATATCCGGGGGCGTGGCGGAATTGGCAGACGCAGGGGACTTAAAATCCCTCGACTTCGGTCTTGCGGGTTCGAGTCCCGCCGCCCCTACCACTTTTATTGCAGAATAAATAGCGGTTTAGCTGCGTATTTCTAGAAAATATTTAAGTATTAGGCATTTTTGAGCGTGAAGAGTATATAGCTCTTGACCTGGTAAAACTTAGCTCATCAGTTGGCTCATGGGACAAAAATGGGACAAAGAGTGTGTTGTTGAGTTTTGATATTTCGCTTTACAGAGGTCTGTGCAATGTTAAGATTATTGGCAGTGATACGTCTCGTTGACATTCTACGGAACCGAGACCAAAGAGCGGCTGCCATCGTGTAGCCGCTTTTTTCATAAGGAGAAGCTATGAATAAGCCTTTTCTTTCTATTGATCAGCAAATAGAGCTTTTAAATTCAAGAGGTGTTATAACGGATGAAAAGACGTATAACATCTTGCTATCCGAGGGATATTACTCACTTATTAATGGCTATAAAGAGCCGTTCATAGATAATTGCAAAACTGGCGATGTGTATAAAGAGGGGACTCACTTTGATTATATCTACCAGCTGTTTTTGTTTGATAGAAAATTGCGCGGGATAACATTTCACTATTTGACTAAAGTTGAAGTAATGGTGAGAACTATATGTTGCTATACCTTTTGTGAAAATCATCAAGAACTTAATCCATATATGGTGAGAAGTAATTTTACGGACCCCAACAGTTACTTGCTCGGAAAATCAAAGTTCAATGACGCATTTAATAAATTTCAAAGTGTTGTTAACAAAATTCTGTACGGTAAATGTCATTTCGATTTTGTTGAGCACTATAAGGCAAAGTATGATGAGGTCCCACTATGGGTTATTGTCAATGCCATGACATTTGGAAACATTGAACACTTATACGATTTGATGAAGCCTGAAGAGCAGAATAAAGTATGTTCAAGAATTATTGATGTGATTGGACATAAACCGAATCATAAGTTTTTATCCAGAAATGACTTACAAGTAAAAATCAACAGGTTAGTAAAAATTAGAAATATATGTGCTCATGATGAGCGACTTTACTGTACTGAGGTTGGAAGAAGAAATAAAACTTCTTATGTACAGTCATTAGACATCTTGATATCACTGCTTCCCGAAGAGGATGTCCAAGAATTTATCAATAGTGTTATTTGCTTAATTATTGAATATAACAACAGGAATGAAGTGCTAATAGATGTGCTTTCAGATTGTGGATTGATGGCATTTGCATCAGCTTGGTCAAAAAAGTGAGCGCATTATCTCTCATAAAATTTAATTTAGCCAGATAACTCCTATTCTGTTCTGTTTCGGAAACTTGTATACTACTTGTCTTGTACCTAACGTATGCATGACTAATTTCTTACT
>CALIZK010000138.1:0-1790 GCA_938028635.1 uncultured Atopobium sp. | reverse complement strand
TTCAAAACAGTTGTTTTACCGGCACCTGATGGGCCAACAATAACACACAGCTCTCCCTCTTCTATGGAGAAGTTCATATCATGGACGGCGTGTACCTTGATAGAACCCATGGTATACGTCTTTGTTACCTCTTTGAATTCAACAAAAGACATACAGTTCTCCTATGAGAAAAGATAATCCTCCTGAACAAGAAGAGAGTGCGAAGAAATTACTCCTGTGGAGCTGCTGGTGTCTCTGGAGCTGCTGATGCCTCTGAGACCTCTGCTGCAACGGCTGGCGTAGCCTCTGCAGTAACAGGAACTACCGGAGCAACATCTGCGCCCTCAGTTGTAAGAGGCATTGGAGCGACGACGACCTCTTCCTCCTCTAGATCAGCCTGACGCTGGTCAAACTCTTTCTTAGCACGAACCCAAATAAGTAGTGCAAGAAGAGCTGCAAGTAGGAGGAAGACAACAATCATGATGTTAAGAATAAGGGTGGTGAAATTCACAGCCTGGCTGGTAGAAATCATCAGAGAGAGCGTAGTTAGTGCGGAAGTTGTACCAACTACAGAAAGGATGGAAAGACCCCATCTCAGGCGAGGACGGAAGTTCCTCAGAAGACCTGAAACCGCAGCAAACAGGTAGGACAGGAAAATAATATAGGTAACACGTGCGAGCATCAAAGAGATTGGATTTGTCTGACGAGTTGCAAAGTTAAATGCGGTGTGGAAATAGCTGAGATACTGAACTGGTGCGACAAAATCAATAACAATAAAAATGAGTGCTGCAATTGCTGGAATCGCAATTTTTGCTTTGGGGTTCATCAGACCTCCTTGGTTTTATTACACGACTCTCCTATTCTATCGTATAAACCTATGACCAGTGAGGTAAGTCGTCAAAGTCTTTTATGTGGTCTTGAGCTTCTCTTTCTCTTTCTGCCAGAGCTTCTCTCAAGCCCTTTAATGCATCGAAAGGCATAAATATCTTTGCCCTATTTGCCCGAGACATACGAGGGTGCCCGTAATGCATCTGAGATGCAAGCGTATCTTCTTTTGTCTTGTAATTCTCTGGCGAGAAACCCTGTTTAGGCTTCATTGGTTTCTTCTCCACTACGGTGTCCTCCAATCTGAGCATTTCTTTGTCTGGCTGTAGCTTCTGGAAGCAAATCCATCGCTTTGAGCAATGAGTTCTTTCCAAACTTTTTCTTTATTGCGTTGATAGTATCTTGACGCTGGCGTTCTCTATCTAAAACACTGTTGTCCTGAAAAAGAGAAGTCTGAATGCCTGCACTTGTTTCTTCTTGAGTGTTGCCAAGCGTAAGTCCTACACGATGCACACTTTCTGAAGGTAGCACTCGCTCGTCAAAGAAAGACAAAACCTCTGCCATAAGCTCATCTCTAGAGTTGGTAGGATACGTGAGCTTTTTAGTACCACTACTGGAAGGAATATGTCTTCTCCAGCTCCTATAGTCCCCTGTCTGCCTTAACTCTTCCATCTGACCTTCTGTTGCAGAATAGCCAATATAGATACCAATAGAAGAACAGACCAGCTTCTGAGTAACCAGCTCTAAGGACAGTGCTTCTACCATTTCTTTAAAGATAAGACGAGCACCTTCTGTATCCCTGTTGTGATCAAAAACCTGTGCCGTTGAAACGGAGTGACTTTGAGATTTATAGGCCTTGATGTCTGCGATGGTTGTTGGCTCAATACCCCAAGCGTGATCGATGAGAATTTCTGCATCAACACCAAATTCTCTATACAGCGGCTCTGTAGGAGCCATGGCAAGCTGCCCCATGGGGTGAATATTCA
>CALIZK010000137.1:0-9588 GCA_938028635.1 uncultured Atopobium sp. | reverse complement strand
GCTCGCGTGCTTTCCGTTGACGTTCCAAGTGGCCTTTCTGCGCAGAAGGGCCAGGTAGAAAGCGCGTGTGTTGTCGCTGACGTTACCGTTACCATGATTGCGCTCAAGCCCGGCCTTATTGCAGACGCAGGTAGAGACGTCTGCGGCTCCATTGTTGTGGCTCCTCTGGCCGAGCAGACTGAGCGCTTGGTTGTTGAGGCAGATCCTGTTGCCTGGCGCGTTGACCTGGAAGATTATCTTGCTTCTGTTCCTGCCCAGCTCAACGACTGCGATAAGTACTCTCGTGGCTCCGTATTGGTAGTTGGTGGCTCAAGCCGCTTCCCCGGAGCTGCTGTTTTTGCTGCTAAGGCGGCTGCTCGTGCGGGTGCTGGCTACGTTACGCTGGCAGTTCCTGAGGCCATTGTCAGCTGCGTTCAGATGATGTTGCCAGAGGTTCCCGTTATTGGCCTCCCGTGCGACGCTGAAGGCGTGTTTACCGAGGAAGCAGCTCCACTGGTGCTGCAGCTTGCCGCTATGCGCACCGTTACGCTGGTTGGCCCTGGCATGCGCGTCTCTGGCGGAACCGTCAAGGTTACCTCCGCGCTGCTTGACTCTGAGCTGCCCGTTATTGTTGACGCCGACGCGCTCAACTGCATTGCTCGCCTCACTAATAACAACCTTCCAGATTTCCCTGAGCTCACGCGTCGTACCGCTCCACTCATCATGACGCCGCATCGTCGCGAGCTTGGTCGCCTGGTTAACCAGGTAGACAATCCTCCTGCAAGCCTGGTGGGTCAGCTTGAGGCTGCTCGCAAGATTGTCTGGGCAGACGGTGGCTCTGAGCTGGTTATTGTTGCTAAGGGCACCGCTACCGGTTGCGTGGGTGTTCAGAAAGCCGTGCTGCCAAAGCCTGGTCCCGTTACGCTGGCAACTGCTGGCTCTGGCGACGTTCTTGCTGGCACTATTGCTGGCCGCTTGGCTCAGGTTGCTGGTCAAGTTGATGACCTGCCAACCTTCTGCTCACTTGCCTGTGAGGTTCACGCATACGCAGGTCAGCTAGCTGCCGAGAAGTTCGGTGTACGCGGAGCTATGGCGGGCGACATCTGTGACGTTATTGGCCTTGCCTCCGATGCACTTGAAGAGCAGATTGCATTCCCTATGACAGACTTTGAAGAAGCTGCGGAGTAGGTGAGCCTGATGTCGGCATATCCACAGGATAGATGGGCTTGGATTGAGATTGATCTTTCTGCCGTCCGCCACAACGTAAAAGCGTTTAAGGCCCAGCTTAGCCGCGGCGTTAAGATGATGTGTGTGGTTAAGGCTGACGCATACGGTCACGGTGCTGCTCAGTGCGCTAAAGCCATGCAGTCCGTGGGTGCCGATCAGTTTGCCGTTGCAACGGTCGATGAGGGCGTTGAGCTGCGCTGTTCCGGCATTGATAACCCCATCCTGGTGCTTTCCGAGCCTCCAGTCACTTCCATTCCAGACCTCGTCCGCTTTGACATTATGCCTTCCGTCTACACGGTTGACTTTGCCCTTGCGTATGGCGAGGCTTCCGCCGCAGCTAACAAGGTTGGCCGCTATCACCTGGCCATCGACACTGGAATGACCCGCATTGGCGTCAGGCGAGAAGATCTTCTTGAGGTGCGCGGTTCTATTGATTTCCACAGGGGTCTTGAATGCGCTGGTACGTTTACGCATTTTGCTACGGCCGACGTGCTCGACAACTGGGACTTTGACCTGCAGGTTAATCGCTTTATTGAAGCGGTTACGGCACTCAAAAACGCAGGCTATGAGCTGGGCTTGGTTCACGCTGATAACACTCCTGGCACGGTTCTGCACAAAGACATTCAGTTCGATATGGTTCGTGTGGGCATTGGCCTGTATGGACTTCATCCAAGCAAGCTCACCATTCCCCGCATTGACCTGCAGCCCGTTATGAGCGTGCGCGGTCGCGTGACGCGCGTAATCTATCCAGCTGTTGGCGACGGCGTTAGTTACGGTATGACATGGCGTGTTCCTCGCAATAACATCCAGGTAGCTACCGTGCCTATTGGCTACGCCGACGGACTTGCACGTTGCCTCTCTAATCGGATGGATGTTTTGACGCGCGGAGATCGTGTTCGCCAGGTGGGTAATATCTGCATGGATCAGTTTATGATTGCTGTTGATACCGCAGGTACACACGCTAATAAGCCTGCACACGAAATTCGCCATGGTGACGTGGTTACCCTCATCGGCAAAGACGGCGATCAAGAGATTACCGCAGATGAAATGGCTGACCTCCGCGAGACCATCAATTACGAGGTAGTTTGCAACTTTGGTGCGCGCCTCGATAAGGTGTACATCTAATGGCAGTCACGCTTGACGAGATTCGCAAGCAGATAACTGATTGCAAGAAATGCCCGCTGTGGGAAACACGCACCAACATTGTGTTTGGTGGCCCAAATCCCACGGCTCGCGTCATGATTGTGGGAGAAGCTCCTGGTAAAAACGAGGATCTAAGCGGTCAACCTTTCGTAGGCGTATCGGGCAAAAAGCTTGATGCACTGTTAGAAGAAGTTGGCCTTTCTCGCCAGGATGTTTTTATCTCTAACGTGGTTAAATGCCGACCACCTTCAAACAGAAATCCCAAGGTAGCCGAGGTGGAGGAGTGCTCTCCGTATCTTCGTAATCAGATTCGTGCTATTAAACCGGACGTTATTGTTTGCTTGGGTAATTTTGCAACACAGTTTGTCATGCATACCGATAAGGGCGTGACGGAGCTGCGCGGCAAGTTTTATCAGATAGGCGCCTTTAGCGTGCTGCCTACCATGCATCCCGCATCAACTATTTACCGTAAGGAGTGGGCGCAGTTCCTCAAAGATGACCTGCGACTTCTTGCTGATTGGCTTGAGGAACACCCTCGAGGAGGCTCTTGTGACTAACCTTTCTACCAGCGCAAACGACGCTGCAACAAACAACCTGCCAGAAAAAACTGCGGTTGGCGCGTATGTTTCTACCACTACAGAGCAGACTATTGCTCTTGGTCAGATTCTGGGCAAACTCCTGCAAGCGGGAGACGTTCTGGTGCTTACGGGAGATCTGGGCGCTGGAAAAACGCAGCTCACTAAGGGCATTGCTGCTGGCATGGGCGTCACGGATGACGTGACCAGCCCAACTTTCACTATTGAGATGGTTTACGAGGGCACAACCATGCCGCTCTACCACTTTGACCTGTATCGCCTAAACGACCCTGATCAACTTGAAGATACGGGCCTGTACGATGCACTTGAGTCTGATGGTCCAACTATCATCGAGTGGGGAGAGCAATTTGCAGAGCAAATTGGCGAGAGAACCCTTGATGTGTATGTTTCTAGATTGTCTGAGGAAGAGCTGGAATCAGACGACGCTGAGCCGCGCCGTGAGATTCGCTTTATCCCACAGAATGCTCGCGGAGAAGAAATCATTCAGTCGCTGTAATTACTGAATAAATAACGTTTTTGTCATCCAGTTATAGATATTTTAAGAATATCTATAACTGGATATTTTGGCAGTACACCTGCGATTTCTTTTCATATATACTTACTAATCCGTTGAGAAATGTTCAAAAAAGAAAAACAATTTTTTCTTGAAATACACGAGTTAAGGAATATGAAATGAAGAAGTATTTGCGCAACAACGTAAAACTGCTCGCAATTGCAGGCATTATGGCAAGCGTGTTGGTTTTCTCGCCAGTACTTTCTGCGATAGCTCTTGCTGAGGGTACTGAGGTAGCTGAGGCAAGCGCCACAACTGAGGTCACCACTACAACTGAGGCCGCAACTACAACTGAAGTTACTTCAACAACAGAGTCTGCTATCACAACTGAGTCGACCGCTCCTGCTGCCTCAACAGATGATGATAGTGACGCAGAGGCAGTTGGATCTTATATGGGCGCCGATGGCATAATGCGGGAAATCCACATTTCAGTATCAACAGATGGCGGCACTTATAACGGAAAAGATTATATTCCACCAACTATTTCAGGTGATTTTAAGAGTGTTTCTTTTAGCAGCAATGTTCAGCGTGAGGGATACACACTGGTAGGTTTTTCAACAGGTTATTTTTCGCAAGATGAAATAAACAATGCAACACCAGATATGTCGAAACCATATACTATCGATGAGAGTGGCAATGTTCATATGAATTTTGATGATATTGTTGCCTGGAGTGTTACCGACGATATTGATACAAACACTATTACGTTTCGCTATCATCTAACTACCTTATGGGCACCAAATCCTGAGCCAGAGCCAGAGCCTCAGCCTCAGCCAGAGCCAGAGCCAGAGCCCGCCCCAGTTGTGCCTGCCTCTGATGCAACTCAAACTCCTACACCAAGGCGCGAGAAGAGCGTTCTGCCTAATACAGGTGATGTAACTTCTGTAGCAGGTGTTGTCGCAGCAGCTGGCACTACTCTTGTTGCACTTGGTCTCCGCAAGAAAATGCAGCAGTAAATAGTCGCCTCCAAGTAGAAATAAATCCTTATGCCTAAGTATTTTCACAACAGCACAAAGCTCCTTATTCTTTCTGGTGTTCTTGTAGGAGCATTGGTCTTCTCTCCAATATTTTCTTCTCTTGCGCTTGCAGAGGGTACTGAGGTGACAGAAGCAACCGCAACTACTGCAACGACTGCAACTAACGATGCAGCTGAGGCAACCGTCACAGTTGAGACAACCGTCTCGACCGAGTCGTCCGCTACAACTGAAGCAGCCACCGCAGCTGAGACGACTGCGACAACTGAGACAACCACTTCAACTGAGGCTGCTGCCAGCACCACCTCAACAGATGACAATGGTGCAACTATTGTTCGTTATTATGATCCTGAAGTTGGTTGGAATATTAGGATTAATCTTGTTGTCGGCGCATACGGCACTCAATACAACGGAAATGCCTATATCCCTGCGACGATTTCAGACGATCATAAGAGTTTTACTTTTGATGGAAATATTCAGCGAGATGGTTACACGCTGGTAGGATATTCGTCAGAAATACTTCTCAGTAATCAAAGGGATAACGCAACTCCTGACCAGTCAATGCCTTACACCGTTGATGCTAACGGATTTGTCCACGTGAATTTTGCTGATATTACCACGTGGTCCGTTACTGATGACCTGCGTGATGACACTACAACTTACTATTACTTTTTTGCTCCTCTTTGGGCACCAAATCCTGAGCCAGAGCCAGAGCCAGAGCCAGAACCTGAGCCTCAGCCAGAGCCAGAACCAGAGCCCACCCCAGTTGTGCCTGCCTCTGATGCATCCCAAACTCCTGCGCCTAGGCGCGAGAAGAGCGTTCTGCCTAACACAGGTGATGCAAGCTCTGTAGCAGGTATTGTTGCAGTAGCCGGCACTACTCTTGTCGCGCTTGGCCTGCGTAAGAAAATGCAGTAGTAACCTGTGATAAGAAATTTAACTAGTAATAAATCGCTCCTAGAAACGGATGTTCCTAGGAGCATTCTTTTTAGCAATTTGTGGCTCGCGGTTAGTCGAGCATTTAGGACACGTTAAAAAATATATCCCTTTGCAACAGCCCAGTTCCAGATGCGGTCAGCCTGAACTTCACAGCGCTGCTTAAGTTCAGCAGTGTTAGAACCTGTGAAAGTAACTTGCTGGACAGAAAGAGGAAGGTTATCTGGCCTAGTAATAGTTAAAGTTGCGCTGTTCATAGCCATGCGAGCTGTCTTGTTAGTACCAAGGCGGACCTTAACAGTAAAGTAGCCGCGAGCAACAGGCCACTCGGTAACTTCTCCGCTATTGGCTGTTCCAGACCTAAATCCGTTTGCATTAGCAATAATGCTATAGCCATTCATAAAGAAACCAGCTGCAATAAGTAGGCCACCAATGGCGCACAAAAGAATTCCTGCAAAAATGGTGCCTTCACCATTTAAATTAAAGAAATTCCAGAGGCCGCCAACAGCAAAAAACGCACCGGTTGCCCAACCAACAAGAGGGCTCGCAGCTCCCTGAGGTTTACCAAAATCAATTACATCGTAAGTAAGAGGAATTGGGGAGGTATCGTTTTTATCGTAAAGATAAACGTTACCTGGAATTTCCTGTTTTTGAGCGGGTTTTTGTGGTGCTTCTGGTGGAGTTGGAAGCGACATAAATCGTCCTCCTTTTAACTGGTAGAACCGTTCAGGATATAAAAAATTATCCTATTTGAGAGATTTATTGTAACATATTGGATAGTAGAGGCTTAAATTTTTTAATTTGGCGCTGCTCCCACCGAAAGGATGCTTAATGAAAAGACGTCAACTAGCACTGACTTGTGCACTGGTCCTTGCGCTTTCATCAGGTGTTGTATTTACTGCGTGTAACTTTAACTTTGGTTTACCATCACCTGAAGAGATTGCCGCTCAGAAGGAAGCAGAAGAGAAGAAAGCTGCAATGGCACCCTTTGTGGGCGTTTGGGAAGCCAAGTCAATTGAGGATGAAAAAAAGGGTACAGTCACTGAAGACATGTACAAAGATGTTAGAGATGTTTATCTAGCAATTTATGGCTATGACTTCTCTGACGATGGCACTGGTTTGTTTGTTCGCTTCGGTGCACAAAAGCCCTTTACCTGGTCTGTTGATGCCGATGGAAAGCTTACTATCACCCTTGCAGGTAATGCCGGAAGCTATACAGCAAGCGTTGATTCTTCAGGCCAGATGACCGTTGAGGGCTCTGATGGTTCTAAAGCTATCCTTACTCGGGTAAGCACAACCTCAGGTGATTATTCTCATATTAGGTATGAGCCTTTTAATCCATTAACAGGAACGGGCAATATTTCTAAAAACAAGTCATCGCATGAAACAAAACTACGCTTTACTATTACCACTGAGCTTGATCAGGTCATTGTTGATACCGATGAGCTCTATGTAAGGCTTATTGGCATCGCTTCCCTTAAAGACCTCAAGGGTTTTGAAGGCTATGTCTTTGAGGTTATTAATAGAACTCCGTATACAACCGGCTATCAATTTACTATTCAAGATCCAACCGATGGCTATTGGGCTTATGGATTCAACGTGTTAGAGCCAGGTGAGAGAGTCTATGAATATGTTCTTAATAACCAACGTAGAGATAAGTCACTTTCTGAAGTCACGGATGTAAAAGGCACTCTTGAGTATGACCACTCTAGTGATGGCGCCCTTCATAATGACGAGAAGACCGTGACATTTGATTTGCCTACCGGACAGAGCAAATAACTGCTAAAAGTTGGTTTTATATCGCTGCACGTATGGAAGGAAGTTTAATGAAAAAGCGTCAAATGCTGTTAGGATGTCTGCTCGCACTGGTGCTTTCCGTAAGTGCAGTGCTTAGTGCATGCTCATCAGGGGATAACAGTCCCGCAGGAAACAAAAAGTCTGCTGGTCAGATCGTAGGTGTTTGGGAAGCTTATGACATCTTTGAACCCGGACTAGGAAACCTGAGGGAGGGAGCAGCCTACGACGATTATAAAGAACAGTTCCATGCAATTTATGCTTTCAGCTTTGCTGAGGATGGAACTGGCTTGTTTACTCGCTTTGGCATAATGAAGCCTTTTACCTGGACTGTTGATGCAGAAGGAAAGATTACCGTTACCCTTGAGGGTACTGCGGGATCTTTTACGGGAGAGATTGACGCTGAGACTGGCAGGTTAAGGCTCAAGGGCACTGGCTACGATGAGACTGACGCCGAGCTTAAGCAGATTTCAACTACTGCTGGAGACTATGCAAGTGCTACCTATCAGCCATTTGATCAACTTACCAATAAAGGTACCGTACCAACCATGATTAGGTATAACGATCTCAAGTTTAAGAATTTTGAAATAACTCGAGAGGTCAATAAAGTTCTTATCGATACAGATAAGCTGTATATGAATCTGTACGCTATCGCTCAGGTACCGGGAAGCTCTCAAGAAGGTTACGTATTTGAGATTATCAATAAGTGTCCTGAGTCATTTTACGGAGAGTTCTCTCTTGGAGATCTACATGGTCCTCTGAAAGCCTTTGGTCAAGCCTCCTTACAACCTGGTGAGAAGTTCTATTTGTTCGTTCCTAATGTCTCGCAAACACCAGGATCTCTTGTGGCACTTTCTAATCCAAAAGCTACGGTTGATACTATTTACAATGACCCAATAACTAGCGTACTTACTCAGCAAAGGCAGAGATTAGAACTTGATCTAAACATCCCTCCTAAGTCTGAGTAGCAAAAGAACGCATATCTTCAGCGTGCTCACTACCATTGAAAGGACACTTGATGAAAAAACATAAAATACTGCCAGTTCTTGCGCTTGTCTTGGCGCTCTCTGCTGGTGTTATGTTTACAGCTTGCACTCCTAACATTGGTGGGCCTTCGGCTGAAGAAATTGCAGCTCAGAAGGAAGCAGAAGAGAAGAAAGCTGCTCTTGCTCCGTTTGTGGGCGTTTGGGAAGCAAAGTCTATTAGTGATCCAAAGAAGGGCGAGATTCCCGAGAGTGTCTATCCAACAGCAAGAGACACATTCCAGGCCATTTACGGCTATGACTTTTCCGACGACGGCACTGGACTATTCATCCGTTTTGGTGCTCAGAAGCCCTTTACCTGGACCGCTGATGCCGATGGCAAGATTACCATCATCCTTGCTGGCAACGCCGGAAGCTATACAGCAACCGTTGATTCCTCAGGCCAGATGACCATTGAGGGCTCTGACGGTTCCAAGGCAGTGCTTACCCAAGTAACTAAAACCTCAGGTGATTACTCTTCTCTTAAATATGCTCCATTTGATGCGCTTACGGGTAAGGGAACTATTGGAGGAAATTATTCCTCCCATGATGACTTCTACATGAATTTTAAGGTAGTTACCGAGGTCAACAGGGTTGTTGTTGATAATGACGACATGTACGTCAGATATGTTGGAATCGCCACAACACCAAGCGGTCAAACCGAAGGTTATGTTTTTGAGGTAATTAACAAGTCCGATAAGACGGCCTCATATGACTTTAGGGTGGATAATTCGGATTCCACTGTGTTTGGAACAACTCTTAATGTTCTTGAGCCTGGTGAGAGATTCTATGAGTTTGTAGTTGATAGCTCCAAAGCAGATGTACCTCTGGCTAAGCTTTCTGAATCTCAGGGAACTTTTAAGTATTCCCATGTTGCAGATGGAAGCAGTCTTGAAGACGAGAAGACCGAGCAGTTTGATTTGACGATTTCGCAGAATAAGTAATGCACTCAGACGATACCTAGATTGAGCAGAATGAACTTCGTCAAAAAAGTGTCGCTAAGAAAAGACATTGTCAATCTAGAGAGCTTTGGTGTTGGAGGGACTTTCTTGAAACAGCGTAGACTACTTTTTATGCTTGTACTTACACTTGTGCTTTCTACCAGCATTGTGTTTACGGCTTGCACTCCTAACATTGGCGGACCATCTCCTGAAGAGATTGCAGCTCAGAAGGAAGCAGAAGAGAAGAAGGCTGCACGTGCTCCGTTTGTGGGCGTTTGGGAAGCAAAGTCTATTAGTGACCCTAGCCAGGGAGATATCCCCGAGAGCGTTTACCCAACGGCAGTAGAATCCATGAAGTCAATTTATGGTTATGACTTTGCTGACGACGGCACGGGTAATTTCATCCGTTTTGGTGCCCAGAAG
>CALIZK010000136.1:0-1341 GCA_938028635.1 uncultured Atopobium sp. | reverse complement strand
AGCTCTTTCTGTCATCTTCTGACGACGCTCATCTTTTCTTTTTATATGTTCGCTCAACGGTTCAAAGATACCAAAGTTAACATGCATGGGCTGGTAATCTTTGGTTTCTGGATTTGTTGCATAGCCAACAAGCGAGCCAAAAGAGGTTGTCAGAGGAAGCCTTACTGGCTCTGAGTATATAAGACGTGCATACATGTTAAGAGCTGCAAGTAAGCCAGAGGCAATTGCCTCAACATACCCTTCTGTGCCTGTAATTTGACCCGCAAGAATAGTGTTGGTACCAGGAATTCCAAACGATTCATCAAGCGCATGCGGAGAGTCAACAAAAGAGTTTCTATGCATAACGCCATAGCGTACAAACTCAGCATTACCTAGTCCTGGAATAAGAGAAAATACTCGCTTCTGTTCTCCCCAGGTAAGGTTTGTTTGAAAACCCACCAGGTTAAATGCTGTTTTGGCAGTATTTTCTGCTCTCAGTTGAACTGCCGCCCAAGGACGTTTACCCGTTCTTGGATCAATGAGGCCTACTGGTTTTAAAGCTCCAAATCTAATGGAATCATGACCTGTTCTAGCAACCTCCTCAATTGGTTGGCAAGCTTGGAACAAATCAGACTGATCAAAGTCATGACCAATGACCCGTTTAGCTGCAAGAAGTTCATCTACAAATCTGTCATATTCTTCTTTGTTCATCGGGCAATTAAGGTAATCGCCAATTCCCAAATCCTCGTAGCGTGATTGAGAAAATGCGATACTTCGATCAATTGATTCCTCAGAGACAATAGGAGCTGCTGCATCAAAAAAAGACATCTTGCTAGTTCCAATACGCTGAGATATTGCCTCGTAAAGGCTATCAGAGCAAAGAGGTCCCGCAGCAATTACTGTTGGTTCATCAGAAAGTTCTGTCACCTCAGCGTGAGTGACGTGAATATTTGGATGACTACTAATCTTTTCTGTAACCGCTTGAGAGAAGTCATCTCTGTTAACAGCAAGAGCCCCACCAGCAGGAACGGAATTTTCTTCTGCTATGCGTAAAAGAAAACTTCCCATTTTCTTAAGCTCTGATTTTAAAATTCCTGCAGCAGAGTCTTCCTTTGTAGACTTCAAAGAATTAGAACAGACAAGCTCAGCAAATCTATCCGTGTGATGAGCAGGAGAAGACACAACGGGACGCTGCTCGACGAGTTCTACAGATATACCTCGTGAAGCGAGCTGCAAAGCACACTCACTACCAGCCAAACCAGCGCCAACAACAGTAACTTTTTGTGTCATTGTTCACCCATCACACTATGAATCCAAATAAAAGTCTTTAGAAGGAGTATACCTTCCATCCGGTAATCTTTT
>CALIZK010000135.1:0-20471 GCA_938028635.1 uncultured Atopobium sp. | reverse complement strand
TCATCGCAGACGTTAGTCTGGCGCCCATGCGCTCAGCTCATAAGATTTACGTGATTGACCGCGCTGATTTGCTCAGAGAAAATTCTGCAAATGCACTGCTCAAAACTATTGAAGAGCCACCTGCAGACACCATCTTTATTCTGTCTGCACGTTCTTCTTCTGCGGTGCTTCCCACCATTGTTTCTCGTTGTCAGGTAGTTGCGTTTAGAACACTCACTGACGCTGCTGCTAAAGCCGCTATTATGCGAGAGATTTCCGCCACAGAGCAGGAAGCTCGTATTGCGCTTGCAGCAACAGGAACTCCTGGTAGAGCTGTGGAGTTTTTGCAGTCTTCTACGCGAAAAAACATTCGCAGACAGCTCATTGATGTATTTGGCAATCTGCTCAGAAATGACTCGTGGGATGTACTCACTTCCGCAAAAGAGCTGATAGAAGCTGCAAAAATCCCTCTAGGGGATGTAAGGCGAGCTCAAGAAGAGGCCCTCGCTCAAAATGAAGACTTTCTTACCAGCGCTGCGTTAAAGCAGGTTGAGGCAGCAAATAAGCGAGAACTCACAGCGCGCGAGCGTTCGGGTATCATAGAAATGTTGGCAATTCTGGAATCGCTTCTTCGCGACGTACTTTTATGTTGCGAAGCGGTTGATGAAGAAATAGTAAATACGGATGCAGCAGGCATTATCGACCGCGTTGCATCTCAAACTCATACCCAGGGTGTTCTTGAGGCTTTAGCTGCTGTGCAAGAGGCTCAATACAACCTGGACCGCTCTGTTTCTCCCCAGCTAACCCTTGAGGTTATGCTGCTGCATATCAAGGAGGCACTTACATGCCCACCGTTGTCCCGGTGAAATTTGAATACGCCGCGCGCGACCTTTGGTTTGATCCAAAGGAGTCCGGCGTTCTTGAAGGTGACCACGTCATTTGTCAGACTGAGCGCGGTCTAGAGATTGGTCTTGCTGTTGCTGATCCTCGTGAGATTTCACAGGAAGAGTTTGAGTACAAGACAAACAAAGCCGAGCTCAAAGACGTTGTTCGTGTAGCAACTGAAGAAGACCTTTCTCGCGCAGAAGAGCTTGCCGCCAAGGGCGAGGCTGCGCTTCCTGTATTTAGGAAGTTTGCTGTTCAAGAAGAACTTGAGATGAAGCCTATTGGCGTCGAGTACCTTTTTGATGGCGAGAAGGTCGTGTGCTACTTCTCGGCTGATGATCGCGTGGACTTTAGGCAGCTTGTGCGCGAGCTTTCTCATGAGCTTCACGAGCGCATTGACATGCGTCAGATTGGCGTCAGAGAAGAAGCAGCGGTTATCGGTGGTTATGGCCACTGTGGACAAGAGCTCTGCTGTAGAAGGTTTGGTCTCTCTTTTGAGCCAGTTTCTATTCGCATGGCAAAAGAGCAGGATTTGCCTCTGAACTCCACTAAGATTTCTGGTGCTTGTGGTCGCTTAATGTGCTGCCTCCGCTATGAGTTTGAAGCATATCGTGATTTCAAAAACCGTGCTCCAAAGCGCAACGCCGTTATTGAGACTCCTTTGGGCATGGCAAAAATTGTTGAATACAACACGCCAAAAGAAGAGATTGCCCTTCGCCTAGAGAGTGGCAAGGTGGTACGTATTCCTCTTGCTGACATGGACACATCTCCTGCGGCTCAGCAGAAGTCGGAAGACCTTGGCTGTTCTTGCAGGCCAGACAGCGTTTCTCGCGCTGCACTTGAGCGCCTTGAATCTGTTGAGGTTCAGATGGCTCTGGCAGAGCTTGATAGGGCAAATGGTCTGATTGTTGATGAAGAGCCAGAGATTAACCCTGATCTCTTTGTCACAGAGACTCCAAGGCGCAAGCGTGATCGCTCCGAGCAGAACTCTTCAAATAGGCAGGAAAACGTCAAGAATTCCGGTGCAAGAAATGCCCGAGAAGAGCAGGGAGCTCAAAGTTCTTCTCGCACTCGTCGTGTAAGAACTTCAAAGAATGCTCAGGTCAACCCTGGTTCTAGTACTTTTGATGCTGCAACGGATACACTGCGTCGTACCCGCCGCCGTCATCACGCAACAGAAGAGGGCACTGCAAATACTCAGGCTCCTCAGAAGAATGAGCAGGGTACAGCTCCTGCACAGAAGCAGCCTCAGGGTAAGCGTTTTAGAAGGACAGATGCTCCTCAGACGCCACAGAAAGCTGATGAGGCACAGGCACCAGTTCGTGCAAAGAGGACTCGTCGTCCAGGTGATAGGGCGGGCATGAAGACCCAGAACGCTCCACAGAATACTTCTGGTTCTAGCGGTGCACCTAACGGTGCATCTAGAGATGCTCAGCCACAAAATGCTACGCGTCGTAGACATAGAAGAACTGGACGCGATGATCGCGGTCGCGGCTCAAAGGACAACGCGTAATGTATACGCTTAAGACTGAATATGCCTTTGACTCAGCGCATTTTCTTACCAACTACTATGGCAAGTGTGAGAACCTGCATGGCCATCGCTGGCATGTGACTGCCTGTATTTCAACTGCAGAGCTTGGTGAGTCTGGTACAGAAAAAGATATGGTTATGGACTTTGGTGTCTTTAAGCGCAAGGTCCGCGCGCTATGCGATTCCCTTGATCATACGTTTTTGATTGAGGAGGGTTCTCTTTCTGAAAAGACGCTGACCTGTCTTAAAGAAGAGGGTTTCTCGCTCACTATTTTGCCGTTTAGAACAACAGCAGAAAACTTGGCTAAGTATCTCTTTGAGCAACTTGAGACAGAAGGTTTGCCCGTCTCTTCTGTTGAGGTTGATGAGACCCCTAACAATTGCGCCATATATTCAAAAAATATGAAGTAACCTGTTGTTTTTTAAAGCTCGTGTGAGCAACGTAACCTCGATGGGTATACTCTACGTATGTAGAGGTTTTATCTTTTATCGAGGTGGAATTTCATGGCTCACGGAGCATTGCGGGGTGTCAATTTAACCGGTTGGCTTACGCTTGAACCGTGGGTAACTCCTGAGCCGTTTGCACGCACGGGCTGCGTTGATGAGGCTCAGCTCATCAAAGCACTGGGCGTTGAGGACTACCACAATCTTGTTAAAGCGCATCGCTCTTCATTTATCCAGAGTTCTGACTTTGTCAGTATTGCTGCACGTGGTTTTAATGCGGTAAGAATTTCTGTACCTTGGTATGTTTTTGATGAAGAAGCTGCAGGAACTCCATATGTTAGCTGCATTACCGAGCTTGATAGAGCTCTTGAATGGGCAGAAGAACTTGGCCTGCACGTTATTTTTGTACTGGCAGTAAATCCAGGTTTGCCTGATGGCTTGAATGACCAGCCAGGTGGTGCTCCACGCACTAGAATTTCTGGGGAGAAATCTCTTTCTATTCTGCATAAGCTTGCCCTTCACTACGCTCACCGCAGCGGTTTTTATGGCATTGAGGTAGCCGATGAGGTTAAGCCTCGTGTGCGCAAGGGCTTTAAGCTCACAGATGGTATTCCTGGTCACTCGCTTAGAAACTATTATCGCCGTGCTTATGAGACCATTAGATCTGTGGCAGGAGAAGAGCCTGTGGTCATTCTTCCAGATGGTGGCTGGCCTCAGGGATTTAGGCGTTTTATGAGCCAGCAGGCCTATCAAAACGTTTGGCTTGATGCACACCTTGATAAACCCTGCGAGGGAATTGATTGTTCGGGTCCTCGCGGTGTACAGCAGCTTATTGATAAAAACGAAGCGTATTTGAAGACTTCTGCTTCAGGCGGTCTGCCGGTCATGGTGGGTAAGTGGTCAGCATCACTTCCAAGCATTGACGGCGCTATGACGGCAGAGGGAAGAATTGCACTTGAGCGCATTTACACTTCCGGCCAGCTCAAAGTGTACAATACGTGTCCTGCATGGTTCTTCCAGACCTGGAAGACCTCCGCATTTTTGGCTGCATGGGACGCACGCGTTGCGCTTGCAACGTTTGAGAGGGGAATGCTCGAGTAATGACAGGATCTACTCTTTTAGCAGGTAAACTGTCTATTGTGGGCACGCCTATTGGTAACCTTTCGGACGCGTCACCGCGCGTTAAAGAAACGCTTGCAGCAGCGGATGTCATTTTATGTGAGGACACGCGCGTGACCTCAAAGCTCCTCTCGGCATTTGACATTCATGTGCCACTGCAGCGCTGTGATCAAAATATTATTGAGTCGCAAATCGAGCCAACACTTGAGAGGCTTCGCGCTGGTCAGCGTGTTGCGTTTGTGTCAGATGCGGGTATGCCAGGCATCTCTGACCCGGGTCAGCATTTGGTTGATGCGGCGCTTTCAGAAGGCCTTGCAACAGAGGTTATTCCGGGCCCTTCTGCGGTGACCTGCGCACTTGTTGCATCGGGCCTGGCAAGTGACCATTTCTTTTTTGAAGGCTTTTTGCCTAGAAAGCATGGGCAGATTGTTCAGCGCTTGCAGCAGCTTGCGCAAATTCCTGGCACTATTGTGCTGTATGAGTCTCCGTTTAGGGTGCTCGCAACGGTTGAGGCCATAGCCGAGGTGTTTCCAACCAGGCAGGTGGCTCTTGTCAGAGAGCTTACTAAGCTGCACGAAGAAGTAGTGCGCGATGTGGCTCCTTGCCTTGTTGAGACTCTTGCAGCAAAAGAGAACCTCAAAGGCGAGTGTGTTTTGGTCATCGCAGCTCCCACAGAAGAAGAGCTTGCCTCTGCATCATCGCAGGCAGAAGGAGAATCTCAGCTCTCGCTTGAGGATGCAATAGAGGCCGGTCTTGCTGCTGGTACGAGAAAATCAGCCCTGGCCAAGGAGCTTGCTCAGAAGTTTGGTATTGCGCGTGACGAGGCATACCAGGCAATTCTTGCTCACGAGGCATAATCACCATACCAACACAAAGAACGCCCAGCATTTGCTCTATACTAGATAAGTTATTGCAACTTACACAAAGGGAGTCATTATGCCCGAGGCCAAGCCGTCATACTTTATTACCACCCCAATTTATTACGTCAACGCAAAGCCACACCTGGGAACTGCGTACTGCACCCTGCTTTGCGATATCCAGGCTCGCTTTAGACGCGCTGCTGGTTACGATGTATTTTTCCTCACCGGTATGGACGAGCATGGCGAGAAGGTCGCTCTTGCTGCAGCTGATCACGGTTTGTCTCCACAGGCATGGTGTGACTCGCAGGTTCCTTTTTTCAAGGGACTCTATGAAGAGCTGAATATCTCATATGACGACTTCATCCGTACTACCGATGAGCGCCACGTAAAAGCTGTCCAGTATCTGTGGGAGCGCATGCGTGAGGCTGGCTTCATCTATAAGGGATCTTACGATGGTTGGTATTGCATCCACGAGGAGACCTTCTTCACCGAGACTCAGGTAGAAAAGGCAGATGAAGAGGCTGGTTGCAAGGGCGCACATCTCTGCCCAGATTGCCATCGTGAGCTTGAGCGTGTCTCTGAGGAGTCTTGGTTCTTCAAGCTCTCTGCATTCCAGGACAAGCTGCTTGAGCTCTATGCTGAGCATCCAGATTTCATTGAGCCAGATTTCCGTGCAAACGAGGTTCGAAGCTTTGTTGAGTCTGGCCTCCAGGATATTTCTGTATCCCGTACCAGTTTTGACTGGGGTGTTCCAGTTCCTTTTGATGAGTCTCACGTAACCTACGTCTGGTTTGACGCTCTTCTCAACTACTACACTGCTGTTGGCTATGGCGATGACAGTCCAGAGGCTGCTGCCATGAGAAAGCGTTTCTGGCCAGCTCAGATGCACGTTGTTGGTAAGGACATCATCCGCTTCCACTGCGTTATTTGGCCTGCAATGCTTATGGCTCTTGGCGAGGCTGTACCTGAGCACATTTTTGCTCATGGCTTCCTTAACGTCCGTAATTCTGAGACCGGCGTTGTTGAGAAGATGAGTAAGTCTCGCGGAAACGCCATTGCACCTAAGGATGTTTTGGACCTGCTGGGTGTTGAGGGTTACCGTTACTACTTCATGACCGACGTCACTCCTGGCGAGGACTCCGGCATTTCCTTCGAGCGCATGGAGCAGGTCTATAACGCTGACCTGGCAAATAGCTGGGGTAACTTGGTTTCTCGCGCTCTTAACATGAGCGATAAGTACTTTGAGGGCGTCACTCCAACTTTTGATGGCTCTTCTGTTGCTGCAGACCATCCGCTGCGCAAGCTGGCTGAGGGCATCTATGACCGCTACGCCTCGTGCATGGAGAAGATGGACTACGTAGGCGCTAAGAACATCATCATGGAGCTTGTCCACGCAGCTAACCACTACATTGAGGACGCTGCTCCTTGGACGGTGGCAAAAGACCCAGAGCGCGCAACTGAGCTTGCGGAGATTATCTATACGCTGCTTGAGTCTATCCGCATTTGTGCACATCTCTTTATGCCATTTATGCCTACCACATCCGCAGAGGTTCTGCGCCGTATGAGCCTTGATGAGGCAGAGATTACCTCTACCGATACCCGCAGCGAGTGCGTATGGGGCAAGCTTCAGGGCGGCCTGGCTGTCTCTAAGGGAGACGCTCTGTTCCCACGTCTTGCAAGCAAGTAATCGTGTCGGAGCACACATCGCATCAGACATCGTGGCTTGCTAATCAGCGAGCCACTAAAGAAACGCTGGAACGTTTTGGCCTTGCCACCAAATATAGGCTGGGCCAAAACTTCCTGGTACAAGACCATGTTATCGAGAAGATCGTCCAGCTTGCAGAGGTTCAGCCTACCGACGTGATTGTTGAGGTTGGGCCCGGTTTGGGTACCCTTACGGTGGCCTTGCTCGACCGCGCCCGTGCGGTTTGCTCGCTTGAAGCAGACTCTGAGCTTGAGCAAGTCTTGGCGGTAACCTGCAAAGAGCCTCATCCAGATTCGTTTGCGCTGGTTATGGGAGATGCTCTGGCAATTACGCCGCAGAAGCTTGCCGATGCCTACAGTGCACTTCCTGCCGTTCCCCAGAGCGCAGCGCTGAGCACTCCGTCGAGCACCCCGATGCCAACTAAGTTTGTATCCAATCTGCCGTATCAGGTGGCAGCTACGCTGATTCTCAAGTTCTTCCAGGAGCTTCCTTCGCTTGAGCGAGCAGTGGTCATGGTGCAGGCTGAGGTAGCCGACAGAATTGCCGCCAAGCCTTCTACCAAGGCATATGGAGCTTACACTGCGAAGCTGTCTTTGTTTGCCCAGGTTACCGGCAGATTTGAAGTGGGTCCTGGCAACTTTATGCCTCCTCCACGCGTCAACTCTGCTGTGGTCCGTCTTGATCGCACCCAGGCGAGAAACCCGCTGACCTCCAAACTTCTTTCTGAGGAAGAGCTCTTGCATACCATGAGCGTCATTGACGCCGCCTTTGCACAACGTAGAAAGACCATTCGTAATTCAATGAGCGCCTCTGGTTTTGATAAAGACAAGCTTGACCAGGCGTTTCTCGCCACAGGAATTGCGCCTACGGCGCGTGCAGAAGTTTTGACCAGCCAAGACTTTATTTGTCTTGCGGCCGCTTTGGAGCCTTTGAGTGAGTAAGAAAAAGCATCATCTACCAGCAGAAGAAGTGGACGCACTTTCGTTTTCTGACGGTCAGCTATTCCATGATATTTACGGTACGCCTCGCCCAGCGCCGCGTGTTTTGGCGCCTGTTGCCGATACCCATGGTCATTTGGGCAGCCTCCACGAGCACAGCGCAGCAGAGTCTCTTGCACGAGCAGCAGCAGCGGGCGTTCGCATGCTTATTGTTCCCGTAGATATTGCTACGGAGTTTCCTCGTAAGTGGGTAGATACCAGCGCTTTTATTGCATGGTTTGAGGATACTCTGAGCCGGGCTCGCGCTGCTTATACAAAGCTGGCTGAGGCAAATCTCTGCGTACCCTGTGATTTACCTGCAGAGTATTTGTTTGAGCACACATATTTTGTAGTTGGCGCACATCCTTATAGTGCACCAGACTATAACCAAGAAGCTGAACAGCGCTTGTTTGAGTTGCTTGAGCATCCTCTTTGTGTTGGTGTGGGAGAGATTGGTCTTGATTTTGGACCGTACTGCGAGGTTTCAGAAGAGGTCCAGCGCCAAGTATTTGAGCGCCAGCTCTTAATTGCTCACGAGCACAATCAACGCGTTGAGCTACACCTGCGTGATGGTGCTGATGACACGCACGCTCATGATTTGGCGCTTGAAATACTAAACCGTCTAGGTGTGCCTAAGGCGGGCTGTGACCTGCATTGCTACACCGATGGTCCTGAGGTCATGAAGCCCTTTGCAGACCTTGGTTGCTTCGTGGCCTTTGGTGGCGCAGCAACCTTTAAGCGCTCAGATGATATTCGAGCTGCAATGATTTCATGCCCAGAGGAGCAACTGCTCTCAGAGACGGATTTCCCCTATATGGCCCCAGAGCCTCTGCGCGGAGGGGAGTGCACGCCAGCGATGGTGGTGCACACGGTTGAGCGCTTGGCGGAGCTTCGTTGGCAGCGACTTGATATCCCCAAAGAGAAGACGTATACCATACTGTGGGAAAACGCCCAGCGCTTTGTGGGACTTGCATAGCACAGCAGGAGGTGAGCACATATGACAAAAATCCTGGTAGTAGAGGATGACCATCAGATTCAGCAAGAGTTGGTGCTCCTGCTGCAAAGAAACGGCTTTGAGGCTCAGGCGCTCATGTCTTTTGAGTCTGTACCTCAACAGATTATTGCCGCTCATCCAGACCTGGTTCTGTTGGACCTTAACCTTCCTGGCATTGATGGGCAACAGATTTGTCGAGAAGTACGGCAGCTCTCTAACGTTCCCATCATTGTAGTTACCAGCAGAAACACTGACCTTGATGAGCTTATGGTACTCTCGTTAGGAGCGGACGATTTTATCGCCAAGCCCTATAACACCCAGATTTTGCTTATGCACATTACTTCGGTTTTGAGGCGTGCAAATAGCGATGTCACAACAGGAACAAAGCTTTCACATGCAGGTGTGACGCTTGATTCTTCTTCCTGCAAAGTTTCTGCAAATCAGAAGAGCGTCGAGCTGACCAAAAACGAGCTCAGAATACTTTCACTTTTGATGCAAAACGCGGGAACGGTTGTTTCTCGCCAGCGTATTCAAGAAGAACTGTGGCAGTCGGACGAGTTTGTTGATGACAATACGTTGACGGTAAACATTAGCCACCTCAGAAATACTCTTGCAAGCATTGGCGTTGAGGACTTTGTCATGACACGCCGCGGGCTTGGCTACGTTATTGAGTAGACTGCTATGTCGTTTCTCAAGTATCTCAAAAATCGAACTATTTTCTTTCTTGCGCTTATAGCTAGCAGCACGTTGATTGGCTTTATGCTTAAAGGTGTTGGACTTAACGTGTTTGCTATTGCCTACTGTATTCTGGTTTTATGGGTAGTGGGAACAGCTGCACTATTAGCCGATTATTTTCATCGTCGTTGGTTTTACCAGCAGCTTGCTGAGAATTTAGCAGCAACTGATAAAGAGAGCTATCTGGTTCCTACCATGCTGGATACGCCTTCAACGCTGGAAGAACGGCTTTTTAAAGACGCACTTTCAAGCATGTCAAAGTCTATGATGGACCAGCTTGCTGATGAGCATATGCGATCAAAGGAATATCGAGAGTACATTGAGATGTGGGTGCATGAGATTAAGACTCCCATCGCCGCAGCTCATTTGGTTGCTCAAAATAATCCATCGCTGCCTATGGATGACGTGCAAACACAGCTCACTAAGATTGAATCGCTGGTAGAACAGGTGCTCTTTTATGCTCGCAGTGCATCCGTAGATCGAGATTTTTCTATCAGAGACGTCAATTTGCAGTCTATTGTCAAAGACGCCCTTAAAAATAATGCACGTGTCTTCATTGACGCTGGCGTTTCTCCGCATTTTGATGACTTGGCTCACGTGGTAAAGGCTGACCCAAAGTGGCTTGAGTTTATTTTGCGACAGCTTCTGATTAACGCTGCAAAGTATTCAAATCCAGAGCTTGCACCTGGCGAGAAAAACGTTTGGATTTCTGCCTCTGTCTCAGAGCCACGTGAAGGAACTACTTCAACTACTCTCTTCATTAAAGATAATGGCATCGGTATTCCTGAAGAGGATCTTTCTCGTATTTTTGATAAGGGATTTACCGGCCAAAATGGACGCAAGTACGCCAAATCTACCGGTATGGGTCTCTATCTCTGCTATGAGCTCTGTAAAAAGATGGGCCTTAAGCTGGCTGTGAGCAGTACAATTGGTAAAGGTTCAACCTTTTCCATTACGTTCAACCAGTCTTTTACGGATTTAAAATGAAACTAATTAATAATGAAAATACGAGCAAAGCAGACTACATCGTAGCTGCTTTGCTCGTACTGAATACGGCAATTCATTTTTATCCAGAAGTATTCCCTTATTCACAGCAGATAAGTGCATGCATTTTTTTCTCCATCTTCCTCTTGCAAATTTTTAGGATAGTTAAATTTAGAGAAAGAAAAGTAAGTACCTATGTACTTTTGGCTATGAGCCTTCTAGCAGCAATTGTGCTAGTTCTATATTAGAAGTTCCCACAATTCATCCGTTTGAGGATCGCTTCCTACTGGGAAGGTATGCTGACTAAAACGCTTGAATCCCCAATGTGAATAAAATGCCTTAGCAGGCTCATTATGTTCCCAAACACCCAGCCACACGCGCTTCTTACCCTTCTCTTTTGCTAAATCAAGGGCAAATTTCATAAGCTTTGATCCAAGGTGTAGGCCTTTGAAACGTGGAAGGATATACAGGCGCTCAATTTCAAGCGAGTCATCGCGCTGACCCTCGGTTTGCTCATAACGTGTATTGAGTTTCAAGTAGCCAGCTATCTGGTCTTCTACCTCAACAAAATAGAAATAGGAATGTTTAGCAGCAAGTTCGCGGGCAAGCTTTTCTGTGTTGTAGAGCGAGTCAATGCAGCTTGCCAAATCATCTGCCGTATTAGAGTCAATAAAGGTATCTACAAATGTCTCTACGCTAAGCTTTTGCAGCGCACGTAAATCAGCTGCTTCAAGTGACCTAATTGAAACGTGAACGTCATCAACATTGACTGTGTTTCTCGCCTGACGATATGCATCAAGGTCAAAAGAGAGCACATGGTGGAGGACGCCAAAGTGATCAAGCACCTTAGAAGATGCCTGCGTAAATCCAGCGCGCTCGTAGAAGGGCTGAGCTTTGAGTTGTGATTCAACTAACACCTTGGAGGCGCTACTTTCTTGCGCCAGGTAATCAAGGGTATCGTGCAGCAGCTTTGAGCCAATACCAGCACCTTTGTTGCTGACGCATACGCGGCCAATAAGAGGGGAGTTGTATGACTGTCCTGCATCAATGATGCGCAAATATGCAGCTACCGAGTCAGTATCCTGATAAAAGACATGGGTAGAAACTTGATCAACGTTATCAAGATCGTTGTACATAATCTGCTGATCAACAATAAACGTTTCTGCTCTTAGAGAAAGAATTTGATATAACTCTTTAGCGGTAAGCTGCCCAAATCTTTTAATTACTAACTGCATAGCATGCCCCTCCCGTATGCTTGATAGTGATATTTTGACACATCAAAGTGAGAAAAGCGTAAGGTTTCCGTAAGGTCAATCGATGGCAACGTAAACGGTAGTGACGGAGTATATATCTCAAGATTTACTCGCTCCCAACGAAAGGACGCAACATGGCAGCTACTCAAGTAACTCCAACTCAGCCAACTGTTGTGGCTGGACAATCTTCAGCACTTACCCCTCACACTGTTTTGGTTTGCCAAAACCTCGAGAAGTACTATGGAACTCGCGGAAATATCACAAAGGCACTGGACGGCATTAATCTTTCTGTAGCTCGCGGTGAGTTCATTGCCATCATGGGTCCTTCCGGTTCTGGTAAAACCACGCTTTTGAACTGCATCTCAACCATTGACCAAGCATCTGCAGGTCACATCTTTATTGATGACCAAGAGCTTTCCAGCCTGCGTGGAGCAGAGCTTTCTGCCTTTAGACGCGACCGCTTAGGCTTCATTTTCCAGGACGCAAACTTGCTTGACAGCCTTACTGCTCGTGAGAATATCGCGCTCTCACTAACCATTGGTCACGTCCGCGCGCAGGAAGTTTTGGAGCGCGTAGAAAACGTTGCCAAGCTGCTTCAGATTTCTGAGGTGCTGGACAAGTTCCCTTACGAGATGTCCGGTGGCCAGCGTCAGCGTGTTGCTGCTGCTCGAGCAATTGTCACTAACCCTTCATTGGTTCTGGCAGACGAGCCAACCGGCGCGCTTGACTCAAAGAACGCTCGCACACTCCTCGAAAGCCTTGAGAACCTCAACCGTAATGGTGCAACCATTGCCATGGTCACTCACGATTCATATGCAGCTTCTTATGCTCATCGCGTCATTTTCATTAAAGATGGTCGCATCTTTAACGAGATAGTTCGTGGCGAGAAACCCCGTAAGCAGTTCTTTGACCAGATCATGGACGTTGTTTCATTCCTGGGAGGAGAGGGTGCTGATGTACAGTAAAATCGCGCTTGGTAACGTCAAGAAATCACTGCGCGATTTCAGCATTTACTTTCTGACATTGGCAGTAGGCGTTGCACTGTTTTATTCCTTCAATTCAATTACTCAGCAATCCATGGTGCTGGATCTTTCTGAAGACCAGAGACGCATTGTTCAGCTCTTAAGTAATACCATCTCTGGAGTAAGCGTTTTTCTTGCCGTTATTATGGGATTTCTTGTTGTCTACGCTAATCAATTTCTGATTCGCCGTAGAAAAAAAGAATTTGGTATGTACCAGATACTGGGTATGACCAAGAGAAATGTCTCTAAGATTATGAGTATTGAGACACTGCTTGTTGGTTTTCTCGCCCTGGTAGTTGGACTTGTTGCAGGTATTTTTATCTCTCAATTTATGATGTTTGCAACGGCCCATATGTTCAATACGACTCTTGATTCATTCAAATTTGTCTTCTCGCAAGCTGCGTTGATTCAAACGGTTATTTACTTTGTGGTCATGTTTGTGGTTGCGCTGATTTTTAACGTCACCACGGTGTCCCGCTATAAGCTTATTGACCTTCTTAACGCAGACAAAGTAACTCAGACCGTCAAGGTAAGAAACCTTACCGTTTCAGTACTGCTCTTCTTGGCCTCTCTTGGAATCATTGCTTATTCCTATATCCTGCTTCAGCACAATGGTTTAAAACAGATAGATGACGAGTTTGCCATGGCCACTGCTTTAGTATCTGTGGGCACAGCACTCTTCTTCTTCTCAATCTCTGGTTTTTTGCTCAGATTTATGCAGATGCAGAAGGGCTTCTACTACAAGGGTCTTCACTCATTTATCCTGCGTCAGTTTAACGCCCGCGTTAATACTGCTTGGGTTTCTATCTCTCTAGTCTGCGCTATGCTCTTTGTGGCAGTCTGTGGACTTGGTACGGGCTTCTCGCTTGTTGACTCTATGAACGCCAGTTTCTCTAAGCTTAAAACGTACGATGTTTCTGTAGCAATCAATCCAGGCTCAGAGCGCAGTTATACTCCTGGTCCAGCAGATTCGTACGACTACCTTTCTGTAGTGCAGAAGCTAGATCCAGAGTGGGATAAAACTATCAAAAACGCCTTCCAGGTAGATACGTACTACGCTCAAAGTGATCCAACAACGCCTAGTTTTACGTATGGCTCTATTGATGCTGTAACAGGCAAGCGCTTTAGTGATTACTTTACCGGCTATAGTGGCCAGGAAGATCCTGCGCAGAAAAACGTAACTTTGATGCGAGCTTCTCAGTACAACAAACTGCGCGTTGCATCTGGGCTTGAGCCTGTTGACTTTGGTACTGACGGCTATATGGTTTGGACGCTAGATACTAATCTCACAAAATACTGGCAGGATTCTCTTGCAAACAATCCCGAGCTCACCATTGAGGGCCACAAGCTTCATGCTGTTGGCGGAACGCTCGACATTGCGCAGACACAAGGCGGTCCTGCACTTATGCCAGCAGCTGGAATTGTGGTTGTTGCTGATCAAAGTTTCCCTTCAAGCACCGTTTTGACCAACTCTTATATCTTAGGTAACTACCAAACTCCAGGTGATGCTACTGAAGCTCAGTTCCGAAATCAGATGAAGCAGTACTTTGACGATGGTGGCCTAACTGGCAACGATTCCGACCCATATTCTTTAATGTTTGTGGTCACTGCTTCTCAGTACATTCAATCTACTGTTGGACTCTCTGGTATTGTGACGTATTTGGCACTGTATATTGGTTTGGTACTCTTCATTGCGTGCGCTGCTATTCTGGCACTTCAACAGCTCTCCGAGGCATCGGATAACGCCCGTGCCTACCAAGTCCTGGCAGAGCTAGGTGCCGAGAAGGGCCTTGCAAGTCGCGCACTCTTTGTTCAGATTGGTGTGTACTTCCTGTTCCCACTGCTTATGGCAGCTGCGCACGCTACTTGTGCAATGTCTGTTATGGTTTCTGTCATTAAGTCGATTGGCAACTTTGATGTAGCTAGCAGCATTGGTGGAGTGGTTGCAGTAGTAGCTGCTTTGTATGGCGGATACTTCCTGGTTACCTATTTTGCTGCACGTTCGATCATCTTTAGAGGTGCTAAGAGAATGCAGTAAGTTGCATCGTCGTGTTGTAAATTCGTGAAAGAAGGACGGATGTTCCTCTGTGGGGCATTCGTCCTTCTCGCTTAGGTAAAATAGAAATGTTATGTCAGATGGTATCTGTGCAGAGCACATACTCAAGGAGGCATTATGGGTCTTTGGTCAAAGGTTAAAAATGTGTTTGTTCCTTCTAACGGAGCAGAGCAGCCTCAGAAGGCTACATTTGCTACCAGGGAAGACACTATCTATGCACCAGTTTCTGGTGTTTTGGTAAGCGTACAAGAGGTTCACGATGAGGTAATCTCAAGCGGTCTCTTTGGCCAGGGCTATGGCATTTTGCCTGTTGGTCTTGATTGCGTCTATGCTCCTTGCAACGCTCGCGTTACCGCAACTAACGTAACCAATCACTCAATTGGTCTTACCACTGATACTGGCATTGAGATTTTGATTCACATTGGTGTTGGCACCATCGAGATGAACGGCAAGGGCTTTACCCGTTACGTTCACGCTAACGATGAGGTCAAGGCCGGTACTCCACTGATTTCATTTGATGCTGCTGCCATTGAAGAAGCAGGATATGAGAACGTTGTAGTTGTTACCGTTGTTAATGCAGATCAGTATGAGCGCATCGATCTTATTGGCGAGTCTGGAACACTGATTGGTGGTCGTCCACTGGTTAAGATTGGCGATCCTTTGATGTGCGTCAAGCACTAGGGTTTCTCGCCAGCAAAACATCTGCAATAAACGAGGTTTTACATGCTTAGAGTTACTAAGGCAATTCTTCACGTCTTTGATTTTGAGACGGGAACTAAATACTTCTCTCAATCTACCTTGGATTTAGAGGATCGTCAGACAAAGTCATACGTACAGCGTAGACTGCGTAAAATTACGGCAAATCCAGAGTCCAGGCACGGAGAGTTTGCTCCTACCAGTAATTTTGCTGGAGGTCTTCAGGAGTATGCTCACGGAGACGTTGAGTTTGTAGAGTTTTCTCATCAGATTGCTCAGTGGTTCTGGGAAGAGCTTCGTCGCGCAGATGACGTTGAGCAGTGCGATCTTCTTGTAGCGGACTACCTTGATACCGATGCTGGCCAGGCGCTTGCTAGTGCTACTGCAGACGATGAGGACGCTCAGGCTGAGGCATTTGAGGGCGAGGGAAGACGTCTTTTTGCCATTGTGCTTCTTCCGCGCAAGCAGGCTTTTATTCATGACGTCAACGGCTCTGCAAATGAGATTTTGCGCCAAGATGCAACACTGCCTTCTCCTACGCAAAAGGTTGATTCATATGCAGTCATTGACTTGGATACTGGCGCCATTGATTTTCATGATCATGATCGCTCTGTGGCAGGAGAGGGAAAGTTCATCATCCCAGAACTTTTCCTTGAGTGCACGTCAGAGGCATCAAGCCATGAGGTTATTGGCGAGGTAACTGTTATTGTTCAAGATTTGGCTGAAGAGTATGGCCTTGAGCCTGCTGTTGAGGTGTCTCGTGCTAAGGCTGCCGTTGCAGAAGCAGCAGAGGTAGAAGAGGTAGTAGACCCTATCAAGGTTGGTAAGCGTATCTTTGAGGAGCGTCCTGAGATTCAGGAAAAGTACGAGGCTCAGGTGGCAAGTAGAGAGCTCCCCGAAGAAGTTCCTGTTAAACGGGGTGTTGCTAACAGAATTGCAAAGAATCATAAAATCCGCACTGATACAGGAATTGAGATTTCATTTCCCTCAAACCTAACGGATCGTCCAGGTTACCTAGAATTTTCTCACGAGTCTGACGGTAGGATTACCATATCAATAAAAAATGTTGCACATATTGAAAACCGCTAAATCCTATCTCTGACCTCACAATTTAGAGCAAAAACTTCCCGAAATTCGTTTTGGGAAGTTTGTAAATTACGTATCTTTTTGAATATCATCGTGTATCTCGGGTAGAATAGTCTCTCAAAGGTCACACCGTACTACTAAACGTTCTAGGAGACCCTTATGAGTTTAAAGAAACAGCAAGGCACAACCATTGAGGAGCAGAGCGCTGCTCTTTTCAACCGTCGTGATGCTCTTAAGATTTTTGCCGGCATGGGCATTGCTGCCGCTGCCGTTACTGCATCTCTGATTAACACCCGTCCTGCTTTTGGTGTTACCCAGGCTCAGATTGATGCTGCTCGTAGCGATTACGATGCTGCTCAGAAGCTGCTCGATGAGATTTCTAATGAAGTCTCCAACATGCAGGCAAGCCTCAATGACACTAACTCTCAGATTGGCGCTATTTCTGATCAGATTGCAGATAAGCAGAATCAGATTGATGCTAAGCAGAAAGAGATTTCTGAAAAGGAAACTCAGATTGCCGAGAAGAGAAAAGCACTTGGCGCTCGTATGTCCAGCAACTACAAGGCTGGCCCAGCTGGTGCTTTGGAGATGATTCTTTCTTCTGCAAGCTTTGAGGAGCTCACTTCTAATATTTACTATCTCGATAAGATTTCTGAGTCCGATCAGAAGATGATTGAGGAAGTTAAGAACCTAAAGGCCGCTCTTGAGTCTGATAAGGCTGCTCTTCAGTCCGAGAAGACCGAGCTAGAGAATAAGAAGGCTGAACTTGAGAATCTCCGTGCTTCTCAGGAGTCTCAGCTTAATGATATTTCTGCTCGTCAGGCGGACGCTGCAAACGTTGTTGCAAATCTTGATGACAACGTAAAAGAGCTTATCGCTCAGCGTGATTCTGAGCTTCTTGCTGCTCAGCAGGAGGCAGAGCGTGTTGCCGCTCAGCGTGCTGCCGCATCAAGCGACAGCGATGGCGGTAGTAGCTACTATGGTGGCGGTGGCGGAGGAGGAACCTCTTCTGCTGGTTCTGGTTCTGCTGCTGCAGTTGTTAATGCTGCAGGCTATACCGGATCTACCGGTGCTGGCTTCTGTGCTGCTTGGGTTTCTAATGTCTTCTCAAACGCAGGTGTTGGCACCTTCTATGGCAACGCTTGTGATATGTACTATTCCTGGTGCTACTCAACTGATCAGAGCGCTATTGAGCCTGGCATGATTATTGCTGTTCCAACCCTTGGTGGTTCTGCTGCAGCTCTGATTTACGGCCACGTTGGCATTTACATTGGTGGCGGCATGGTCAGGCACTGTCTCTCTGGTATTGTAAGAAGCCAGAGCTTGAGTTCTTGGATTTCTCAGCTTGGTGCTTTGAGTACTCCAAGGTGGGGCTGGCTTGGCGGCGTTGTCCTAAGCTAAGGTATTGGCCCCTCATAACTTGTTATGTAAAAGAGCTTGGTTGCATGCAACCAAGCTCTTTTTGATGTCTCTTTGACGCAAAAAGGAAGGGCGCAGATGCCAGAAGCACCTACGCCCTTCTCGCCCTATAAAGGGGGAGTGGATTACTCTTCAACCTCGAGAAGCTCAATGTTGAAGTTAAGGTCTTTACCAGCCATTGGATGGTTGGTGTCAAAGACGATAGTGGTGCCGTCGTTAGAGACAACGGTTGCCATAACAGGGTATCCCTCAGGGGTGCCAAGAGTAACCTGCTGACCTGCAACAAGATTCTCAGAGCCTGGAAGCTGAGCTACGGGAACAGGCTGCACTGCCTCTTCATGGCGCTCACCATATGCCTCTGCTGCTGGAATGTGGACGTCAACAATCTGGCCAACGGTCATATCTTTGACAGCCTCATCAAAACCAGGGATCATCTGACCAGCCATGCAGGTAAATGCCAGTGGCTCGTTGCGATCACGGGAGGAGTCAAACTTAGTTCCGTCATCAAGAGTGCCTACGTAGTGGACCTTTACTTTTTTACCTTCGTTGCTCATGAAACTCCAATCGTTAAAAACATATCTTTGGCATTCTACCCAAGAGTGACGTAAATCAACCTTTGAATGATAAAGGTATAAAATACTTTACATTCAGTTTGAAAGGTTTGTAATGGAAGCTCACTTAGCTCCTCATAATTTTATTGGTGTATTTGACTCGGGCGTTGGTGGCATGAGTGTGCTTAAACACCTTGTTGCCCAAATGCCTCACGAGGAATTTCATTATTTTGGCGATTCTGCATTTGCTCCTTATGGCACTAAACCAAAAGCGCAGATTGCCCAGCGCTCTGCGGCTATTGCTAAAAAGTTTATCGATGAGGGTGCTAAAGCGCTGGTTATAGCTTGCAATACTGCTACAGCTGCTGCTGCAGACGAGCTGAGGGCAACCTATCCTCATGTACCTATTGTGGGTGTTGAGCCAGCTCTTAAGCCTGCAGTAACTGCATATCCCCATGGAACAGTGGTTGTTCTGGCTACAAAAGCAACGCTCTCTTTGCAGAAGTACCACAACCTTGAGTCGCGCCTGCATCCTTCTGCAAAGGTTATCTCTATTCCAGGAGAAGGCCTGGTGGAGCTTATTGAATCTGGTCAGGCTGATTCAGAACAGATGCATAAACGACTGACCGAGCTTTTGGGAGATTATGCTGGCCAGGTAGATGCCGTGGTTCTTGGGTGTACCCATTACCCCTTTATCAAGAAGCAAATTAGCTCTGTTTTAGGAGACGTAGAATTTTTTGACGGCGGAGCAGGCGCCGCTCATCAGCTTAAGCGTTTGCTTGGACAGGCAAACTTGCTTGCTTCTGCAGATGCCGCTGCTGACAAGAACACTAGCGCCTCAGAGCCTGATATTTTATTCTCATCAAGCATAGATACTCCTGAAGAATTGAAGTTCTACCAGGAGTTCTTCTCGCAAGATATGTAAGCGTGGCTGGGTAAGCGTATTACTTAAGCTTAGTCTCAAGCCACTTTTTGAGCACTACTGCGTTGTTGTACGTAGTGTCTTTGTCCGAGAAAAGCAGTGTCACGGTAGATTGATCAAGCTTTTTAAGCTGTTCGACAAAGGCATCTGCGTCAGGATTGCTGTCAAGTTCAGCTGTATAAGTAGACACAAAGCTATCAAAGTGCTCTGGATCGTGGTTGAATGCTTTTCTGCACTCAGTAGTAGGAGCAATGGTTTTAGCCCATTCATCAGCGTGTAGGTTCTCTTTTTTGATACCACGAGGCCACAGTCTATCTACCAGCACGCGATACCCATCGTCAGCTTCTGGCGCATCGTAAGTCCTCTTAAGTTTGATATTCATTTTTGCTCCCTTCAGCTCATGTACGTTATACCGCAAAATATCTATTCGGTTACAAACTATTTAATAGGACTAGGTATTCATATCCGCATGTTTATGATGAAGTTCATTCTTTAAAACCCACGGAGAAAGGAAAGCCATGGCAAACTCAGTGGAGAAGAAAGACATCGATTGGACAGCGCTTGGCTTCGCATATACGCAGTGTGACTACAGCTACGTTGCCCACTACAAAGACGGTGCTTGGGATGAGGGTGGCCTTACCACCGACCACAGCATTACACTGTCTGAGTGCGCAAACATCTTCCATTATTGCCAGGAAGTTTTTGAGGGTTTAAAAGCTTACACCACAGTTTCTGGCGATATTGTCTGCTTCCGTCCTAACCTCAATGCTCAGCGTATGGTTGACTCTGCATCCCGCCTTGTCATGCCACCATTTCCTGAGGATAGATTTGTCGCTGCTGTTAAAGAGGTTGTTTCTGCAAACGCAGCATGGGTTCCACCATTTGGTACGGGTGCTACGCTGTATGTTCGTCCATTTATGATTGGTACCGGAAATACTGTTGGTGTTAAGCCATCTCCTACCTATGAGTTCCGCATTATGGTCACTCCAGTTGGAGCTTATTACTCTAACGGCGTTGCTCCTGTTGCACTGACCGTTTCTCCTTATGACCGTGCTGCTCCTCACGGAACCGGTAACATCAAGGCTGGCCTTAACTACGCTATGTCTCTGTACCCAACCACCTGGGCACATGAGCAGGGCTTTGCAGATAGTATGTATCTTGACTCTGGCTCTCGTACCTATGTTGAGGAGTCCAGTGGCGCAAACTTCCTCTTTGTTGATAAAGAGGGAACCCTGGTTATTCCACAGTCTTACA
>CALIZK010000134.1:0-1082 GCA_938028635.1 uncultured Atopobium sp. | reverse complement strand
GACGAGGGCGTTATCCTGTTTACTCCTGTCTACCACCCATTCTACATGGCAGTTGAGGAAAATAACCGCGCACTGGTAGAGTGTCCGCTTATCCTTTCTGATGGTCCTCACTACAACATTGACTTTGAGTTGTTTGAGAAGGTTGCCGCAGAGCCAAAGAACACTATGCTCATCCTGTGTTCGCCACACAATCCAAGCGGCCGTGTGTGGACCAAAGAGGAGCTCACGCGCATTGCGGAGATTGCGGTCAAGCACAATCTTATTGTGGTTGCAGATGAAATCCACCATGACCTCATCATGCCGGGTTCTACACACACCGTCTTTGAGACTCTCTCTGAGGAAGTAGCAGCGCGCACCATTACCTGCACGTCGCCATCAAAGAGCTTCAACCTAGCTGGCACTCAGTTCAGCAACATCATCGTGAGCAATCCAGAGCTGCGTGACCGCCTCGAGAATCGCCTGCAAGCACGAGAGACCACCTCATGCAATCCAATCAGCTTTAAGGCATGTGAGCTTGCTTACAGCAAGGCTGGTGCGTGGCTGGACGCATGTATCGAGGCAATCGACGCCAACCAGAAACTGGTTCTGGACTTCTTTGCCGCCAAGCACCCCCGCGTGAAGCTCGCGCCCATCACTGGAACGTACCTCCAGTGGCTTGACTTCAGAGATCTTGGCCTCACACCAGATGAGCTGGATCATCTCCTGCAGTTTGAGGCTCAAGTCTTCTTCACCGATGGTATCTTCTTTGGCGAGGCCGCCCAGGGCTTCAAGCGCTGGAACTTGGCAGCTCCTCGCGTCGAGATTGAAGAGGCTCTGAATCGACTGGACACAACGCTCACAGCTCACGGATTCTAAGCACAAGCCACACTTCTAGGCGCCTGCATTCTGATTTCTTGGCCACATACTCTTCGATTACCTGGTCATAGCGCGTAGATCTCCAAATGCGGAGAAGCTCGTTCTTCTCCGCATTTTTATGGCGAGAAGAACGTCTTATTCGCAGAATTCTTAGACAGGTAAAAAAGAGTTTGAAAAATCTGCGTTTCTCGCTTGCATCTTTTTCTGATTCTGTAATAATGATTTAG
>CALIZK010000133.1:0-22115 GCA_938028635.1 uncultured Atopobium sp. | reverse complement strand
CCGTCGCGGCCTCTATGAGATCATCCTTGCATGTCCAGATGACGTGCTGGTTGCAGCCTCGCTTTCCAGCGCTGTGTGGCTCCTTAACTGGGCATATGGCAACCAGGAGGACGCCGACCCAGACATCAATGCAATCGTCTCTGGCCTCGTTGCACTCATCCAGAGCCTTGACGGCGAGAAGACCGATGAGCTCGCAGACTCCGCGGAACCTGAGGCGGACGCTGCACCCCAGGCAGAGAGCGTAGACGCAGAGGATTACGCTGCCGACAACTCCTCCGAGGACGTCGCTGATGCAGCAGCCGCTGATGCAGTTGAGGCTGAGGTTGCGGACGCTGAGGAGAACAACGCCGAGGTCGCAGGTATTGACGCAGCCGACGAGGATGCGGTCGTGCCCGCTGCCGACGCTGAGCCCGCAGCCGACGCCGCCGAGGCACCCGCCGACGAGCTCGCCGAGGCAACAGCTGTCGAGGACGCCACTGACGACTCTGAGGTCACCGACGTCCCAGATGACTGGAACATGATTAACGTTCCTCGTTCAAAGCCCGTTCGATAAACGCCCGTATTGCGGTATGATTACGTACAGCGTTTTGCTGTTTAACAGGAGGTACTTATGAGCAAGAAGTCTGCTGGTTTCTTTCTAGGCGCTATTTTTGGTGCTGCTGCTGGCGCTGTAGCTGGTCTTTTCCTGGCTCCACGTTCCGGCGAGGAGACTCGCGCTTTGGCTGCAGATGCTGTCAATGACGCATGGGATTCCGCACTTGATTCTTATGAGCGCACATCTAAGGTTGTGAGCACTAAGATTGACGAGGTCAAGCCTACTGTTGACGCAAAGACCGATGAGCTCCGCGCAAAGGTTGATCTTGCTCGCGAGCGCATGGATCAGCTCCGTGAGTCACTTTCTGACGCTGTGACCTCTGCTTCTAACACTGTCGCAGATGCTGCTGATGTTGTTGCAGATTCCTTTGTTGTTCCAGAGCCAACCGCCACAACCGCTGAGGCTCAGGCAGTTCGCATCGAGAACGTTGAGTCCCACGAGCAGGAGAACGCTGGCGAGGGCTACCAGGAGGCATAAGCCTCACTTACAAGCAATGTGACGGGACGCCTTATGACGTCCCGTTTTTTATAGAGAGGTTTCACGTGAAAACAACCGAGCTCCTAGGCGCAAAGGTCCTTCTCCCCAAAAAGCCTGCTACAAAGGGCAAGCATGCGGGAGAAGAGCGTTTTTCCAAGTTAGGAAGAATCCACAACGTGGTTTTTGCCCCCTTCAAACAGGGCCAGTCCTCGCAGGTAGTGGGCGTGATGGTTCAGAAGCCCGACATTGCTGGCATGATTAAGCAGGATGACGCGTTTGTCACACTGGAGTCTCTGGAGACCATTGAGCAGGGGCTTTGCGTAAAAGATCCCGAGAATAACGTCGATAAAGCAGCAATCAAGCGCTTGAACTTGGATTTTGATACCTGCATTCTATGGCACGGCATGGAAGCCCGCACTAAGAGCGGAAAAAGTCTGGGCTACGTGAGTGGCGCTGAGTTTGACCAGGTCACTGGTGTGGTCTCGGCATTTCTTGTGGGTGATGGCGCTGGATCTGAGGCGCTGGTAGGCTCGTTTACCATCAAGCCTGAGTGGCTGTTGGGTTACTCTAACGGTGCAATGGTCCTCTCCGATGAAGCAGCAGATGCCCAGCTCACTGGCGGACTAGCTGCAAAGGCAGGCGAGGGATACGCAGCCGCTGCCGCTAAGGCTTCCGAAGCTACAGCTAAAGCCGGAAAGGCTGTTGCAGAGGCTACCGAGAAGGGCGCGTTTGCCCTGGGTAAGACGCTGGCCAAGGCAAAGCGAGCTATCGAAGATGCTACCGAGCCCGACGCAGAAGACGATTCCGAACGCCCAGCTCCCGTTGCCGCAGAGGATGTTCGCCTCGAGAAGCCATCTCCAGAGGAGCAGGCCACCGCAGAAAAGGCTGCTTCGGACAAAGCCGCTGCTAGCAAGTCCGACGCTAAGCCTGCAAGCAAATCGTCGGCACAGGCAACTGCAAACAAGGCAGCCAAGGGCTTTGGCATGCAACTTGGTCGCATGGGCAAGATGTTCTCTGACTTCAAAGATGAGTTTGATAAGGCAAGCAAGTAATAAAGCGCTGTTAATCGCATAAAACAAAGGGCGAGAAGACCGGTCTTCTCGCCCTATTTTTGTGTCGCGATCTGCGGAATCGCGCGTGCAGAGTTGGCGCGTCAGCGGAGTTGCGCGACGCTCGCTACAAGCCCATGGCCTGCAGAATGAACATCACAATGGTCAGGATAATAACGGTGATGATGGTAAACCAGGTCAGCGCGTTCCAGATGCGACCGTTGGCGTACTTGCCCATGATGTGTTTATCGGCCGCAATGATAACCATAAAGACAAGCAGAATTGGCAGCAGAATACCGTTGATGACCTGTGCGGCCATCATGATGCCAAAGAGACTCATGCCCGGGATCAGAACAACCAGTGCAGAAATAACCAGCACAGTTGTAATAATACCGTGGTAGACAGGGGCCTCTTGCCAGCTACGGTCGGCTCCGCGCTCCCAACCAAATGCCTCGCAGATAGCGCTTGCGGTAATGCCTGGTAGAACGCATGCTGCAAGGAAGGACGCGCCAACCATGCCCAGTGCAAAGAGGGTACTAGCGTACTGACCTGCAAGTGGTTCAAGTGCGCGAGCAGCGTCGGCAGCGGAGTCAACAGAGATTCCACGAGGGAAGAGGACAGCACCGGTGGTCAGCATAATGAACCAGGTAATGACCTCGGCCAGGACTGCGCCGGCAACATTGTCTGCACGCTGTGCGGGAATATCGCTGGTATCAAGGTTCTTCTCGACAACATTTGATGCAACCAAGAAGATCATGTACGGACTGATGGTGGTACCAATATTTGCAACCAACAGAGAAATGTATGACGGTTCAGCGGAAGGCTGCGGAATGATGGTGACGCGCAGAGCTTCGCCCCAGTCAGGCTGAGCAAGCACGCCAGCTACCACGTACGTGACAAAAATACAGCTAATTGCCAGCAAAATCTTCTCGATGCGACGGTACGATCCACCAACAGTCAGAAGCCACACCATCAGAGCACTAATAGGCACCGAGACGTACGTTGGGATGCCAAAGAGCTCCATACTGGACGCAATACCTGCGAATTCGGAGAAAGTAACAGCAATGTTGGAAAGCAGCAGTGCGCCCATTGCCAGCGTGGAAAGGCGGATACCAAAGCGTTCACGCACCAGCGATGCAATGCCTTTACCGGTGACGCAGCCCATTCGAGCTGCGGTTTCTTGAACCACAATCAGCAGGAAGCACATAAGCGGCACGGTCCACAGCTGCGAGTAGCCAAAGGTAGCGCCCGCGCTTGAGTAGGTTGCAATGCCACCGGCGTCGTTTCCAGCAAATGCGGCGAGAAGACCGGGACCCATTGCCATCAAGATGTACTTGAGGCTGTTTTTGTTGACCGGAGCCTTCTCTTTAGATGTGCGTTTGCCCTGCTCGATGGCGTCCTGGCCAGCCGCGTCCTGCTCTGCAGCGGCGCTCTGCTCTGCAGCAATGTCCTGCTCTGCGGCTGTGCTCTTTACCTCTGCGTTCTCTTGCGCCATTTACATCACGCTCACAAGCGAGAGAGCGTAAGAGAGGACGAAGAATGTCACCACCGAAAGGCTCATAGAAATCAGGGTAAGCGTGAGACCTGAGGTTTCCTGATTTTTCTCGTCACGATGGCGAAGAACAGCCAAGAAAATTGGGGTCAGCAGGAAGGAGATGAGCGTAGAGCCAGCTGCTGCACCAAAGATCTGGATAATGGTCTGGTCAAAGAGTGCTGCGTAGGATATAGCTGCAGTTGAAGTTGGATCAAAAGGATGGAACAGAGCCTCTAGCAGTGCGTGAGCTGCGGCACCAAGGATGCAAATGAGTCCGCTGACCAGAAGACCCAGTAGAAGCGAGCGGAAGGCAAAGCCTAAGATAGAAGGAGACTTCTCGCTGCCAGGATCGTCTGTGAGGAAGAAGTTTGTCACGTAGTTGACGGTATTCTCGCTCAAGTTCAGCGAGATTGGCATGGTAATAGTGCAAAGAGCTGCGAAAATACCCATGGTTGGATTAGATGTTGCAGCCGTTCCTACAAAGGCAGCAATCACAACGGAAGCAACCCAGAACAAAAGCCAGAGGTTGCGGTGGAGGAACCAAATAATATTGCGGCCACGGTCACCAGAATCGGAATCGCTTCTACCGCCACCAACAATCTGCAGGTCCTCAGCGTGCTCCTCTTCAAGAACGTCAAGGGCGTCGTCGACGGTAACAATACCCAGCAGGCGGTTATCGTCAGAAACAACAGGCATGGCCAGCAGGTTGTATTTTGCAATGTTACGAGCAACGTCCTCCTGGTCGTCCTCTGGTGAGGCGGTGACCAGGTTCTTATTAGCAATCTCCTCCAGACGAGTTTCTGGCTCGGAGACAATCAGGCGGTTCAGCGTAACGGTTCCAGACAGGCGGCCATCCTCGTCAGTAAGGTAGAGGTAGCGGACGGTCTCAAAGTCTTCGTCCAGGTTGCGCAGGCGATCAAAGGCGTACGCAACGGTCTGGTCCTCAGGAACAGAAAGCGCCTCAGACGTCATAATACGACCAGCGGTGTACTCGCGATATCCCAGCAGTTGCCTAATAGCGCGCTGCTCCTTAACGCCCATCAAGCGCAGGAGTTTCTCGGCACGGTCATAGCTCAGCTCGGAGACAAGCTCGGCTGCGTCGTCTGGGTCCATCTCGGACAGGATGCGAGATGCTTCTTTTTCATTCAGGCCGCCGATGAGCTCAACCGCCATAGCGTCGTCGTTGAACTCTGCCATTGCTCCGGCTCGTTGCTCGTCATCAAGTTGGGCAAACACCTGGCTACGCAGGCGAGAGTCCAGGCGTTCAATAATGTCAGCAACGTCAGCAGGGTGCAGCTCGTCCAGCGTTTTGTGGGAAACGGAGAGCTTGACGTTGGAGAGGTCGCGCTCGACCAGGTCCATGTAACTCCATGCGATGATGCGCTCTTGCATGGGATGACCCATAGCGCGTGCAATGCGAGTGACCAGGTGCTCTAGCTGGGGAGAAAGGCTGCGCAGCAGACCGCGTGCACCAACCTCCGCGCCCAGAAGGCGCAGCTGCGTTGAGCTGGTATCGGAGAGCTTGAGGTCATTTACGCGGACAACACGAATGCCACGCGTATCAACGATCTGCTTGTTCAGAATATCTCGGGCGAGAAGAACTTCGTTAGGCTGCAGGTACGAGAAGCGAATCTCGGTTGAAGGTACCTTGAGCCTGATGACGTCCTCATCGTAGGTATCAACATACTTGCGCCAAGAAATCATCATTGGCGTGCGGCCAGGGCCCATAAAAGCAAGGGAAGTAATGCGAGGAAAAACTTCTCCGGTAGCAATTCCAAGGTCAGAGACAGAACCGATCTTCTCGCCTTCTGAATCTAGAACCGGATTACCCATTAACTGGGAAAGATAAATCATGTGTGCTCCTTACATGCGTCCGAAGACTAAAGCGTGGCATTGGCGAGAAACTCCGCGTAATTGCCACGGGGACTGCATTGCGATTTCACCCCTCACGGTGCAAATCGGCACACCGCAAGAGGTCAGCGACTGTGAGGTCGAGGTTTCATGCTGACCTTTCTCTTCAACCAATAGGACGTGAATTGTGCTTGCGAGGACAATTCACAGATGTAACTATTTTAACGATTTTCTCGCGAGGCTGTAAAGACTCTTCACATAATCTAGCTGCTCGGATTTGGCTAGCGCAGACGCGCAAGCAGCGTATAGGCGACGCGCAAGCGCGTGGACAGTGCGGGTCAGCGCACGGTCAGCGCACGGTCAGCGCATGACCAGCCCGATCCGCAAAGCTTCACGGCGCACAAAAAAGCCCGGTACCTGCGGAATGCAGATACCGGGCTGAGCTGGTACAAAGTGTAACGAAACAGCTCTTAGAACTGTACGTTTGGTGCCTGACGAGCGGACTCGTCGGTGACCTGGAAGCTTGTACGTGGGGAACGTCCACCAGCAAGAAGGTTGTTTGGGAAGACAGCGATGATGTTGTTGTAGTTCATAACAACGTCGTTGTAGCTCAAGCGAGCGTAGCTGAGGCGGTTCTCGGTGTCAGTAAGCTCTGCCTGGAGCTCCAGGAAGTTCTGGTTTGCCTTGAGCTCTGGGTAGTTCTCAACAACAGCAAACAGGTTGGTCAGAGCGTTAGAAAGAGTGCCGGAAGCCTGCATCTTCTCTTCAGGAGTGTGAGCGTTTGCGACTGCAGCGCGAGCGGAGGTAACTGCCTCAAAAGTCTTAGACTCGTGAGTTGCGTAACCCTTAACGGTGTTGACCAGGTTAGGGATCAGATCGTTACGACGCTGAAGCTGCGTATCGATAGCTGCCCAAGCGTTATCGCACCTGTTGCTTGCGCGGATGATGTTGTTGTGAATGCTAATGGCCCAGAAAACCAGAAGGACAATAACTACAACTGCGGCAATAATCATGCTAAATCCTTTCAATCACTGACAATTTTGTGTCAGCCATCCATTTGGACAGGTTAATTATACCCAAAACTAAAAATCTAAGGCGTTTTTGATTAAAGCTTTTAACTTGTTAAGGAATCTTTCGGTAAATGGAATGCTCGCCCACACACTGACGAGAAGAACGTTGAGCTAGAAATGACGTGAAATGGAATGGAAGTTCTGGAAGTAAAACATGGAGTTGAGGGCCGCCAAAAATGGCGGAGAGGGAGGGATTCGAACCCTCGGAACGGGGACACCGCTCAACGGTTTTCAAGACCGCCGCATTCAACCACTCTGCCACCTCTCCAAAGCGGTAATATCCTACCGCATAATTCAGTTTTTTGCGAGTAGGGGATTTAGCAAGTTAGGTTTTGCTTCATAATTGAGTGAAGACAAACAAGCGTCAGGTTCGGGACAGAATCGCGACGGATTCGCGTCAGAATCGTGACAGGTTCGCGACAGAACCGCGACAGAACTGCAGCAGATTTACGCCAGCAATCGGACAAGAGAGGAGCAGCTATGAGTGATGAAGCGCAAGAGCCTTTGACTCCACAGGCTGCTCTTGACCAGAAATACATGAGACTTGCTCTTGAGCAGGCAGAACTTGCAGCGCAGATAGGAGAAGTGCCAATCGGAGCAGTTGTGGTGTGCGATGGAGAGGTTATTGCCGTTGCACATAATCGCCGTGAGATTGATAACGACCCTTCTGCGCACGCTGAGTTTCTCGCCATGCAGGAGGCCTCAAAAAAGCTTGGACGCTGGAGGCTTTCGGGTTGTACGGTCTACGTAACGCTGGAACCTTGCTTGATGTGCGCGGGATTGATGGTCAACGCTCGTATTGATCGTTGTGTGTTTGGTGCGTTTGATCCCAAGGGCGGCGCAACGGGTACGTTGTTTGATGTGAGCAGTGACCCAAGACTTAATCACGAGTTTGCTGTCTCAGGCGGAGTATTAGCAGACGAGGCATCTGCACAGCTCAAAGCCTTCTTCAAAGAGTGTCGCAAAAGCAAATAATAAGTAGTTTTAAATCACCTGGAAAATGAAGAAATCAAGGTAATGGCTCTCGGGAACACCCCAAAGAATTGGGTGGTCAGGAGCTTGCTGTCGCTCTTCAATTTGCTTGAGCTGTACGTTAGTATGGTGAGCTGCCTCGGCAATTGCCTGGGCGAGAAGATCTCTGGTCATGAAGTGAGAGCAGGAACAGGTTGCCAGGTAGCCACCTCGAGGTAGCAGCTTCATGGCTGCAGCATTGATTTCCTTATAGCCACGCATGGCGCTGCGAACCTTGTCGCGCGTCTTAGTAAATGCAGGTGGATCCAGAATGATGAGGTCAAACGGGCCTCCTTCTGCTTTGAGCTGACCGCGGTCGCCAGCCAGCTCTGGCAGGTATTCAAGGACGTTTGCACAGGTAAAGTCCATACAATCTGCCAAGCCGTTGAGCTCCGCATTTTGGCGTGCAAGGTCAATGGCGGTTTGGCTGACATCTACGCAGCGGACAAATTCTGCTCCTCCTGCTGCAGTGTTAAGGCCAAACGGACCAACGTGACAGAAACAATCCAGCACACGACGGCCTTTTGCAAGCTGGCGAACTGCTCGGCGGTTATATTTTTGATCCAAGAAAAAGCCGGTTTTCTGACTGTTCTCCAGGTCAAGATTGAATTTGAGTCCGTTTTCAGTTGCAAGAACATGAGTTGAAGGCAGAGCTAGGGAGCTTTCTGTAAGCAAGTCATTCTCGTCAGGAGAAGCGCTTGTCCACCAGCCCTTATATTGTGGAAGTCCTTCTTTAAGGCGCGAAGGGGAGTCATTTCTCTCGTAGATGCCATCAATTACCTGGCCATCTGTAGACAAAACCTCAAGCAGCAGCGGATAGATGACGTCACGCAGACGCTCCATTCCAACAGTTCCCACCTGCGCAACAAGTACGTTCTCGTAGCGGTCTACGATCAAGCCAGGAAAACCATCGGCCTCCGAGAAGATGACGCGGCAGCAGTTGGTGTCGGGCTCAGTCCCTGGTAGAGCGCGGTTTCCCATAGTGGTCTTACGGTGCTCCCACGCCCAGCTGATCTTTCGGCTCCAAAACGCTTCGTTGAGCCTATCGTTGGCGTTTCTTGTCACAATTCTGACGCGAATCTTGCTCATTTCTGACAGAAGGCCAGTTCCCTGGTAGGTTCCGTTCTCCTCAAAAACATCAACGATGCAACCATTTTGAGCATGTTCGCCGGTTTCTGGAGACGGTTCTACACGGATAACCTCGCCCTCAAAGACCCAAGGATGTCCGCCCGCAAGCGCGCGAGCTGCTTTCTTGGTGACAATAACCTGTGGATAAGGGCGGAGTTGCTTCATGATGTTCCTTCTCGCGAGAAGTGCTTACAAAAGGCTGGGTGCTTGTATGTGCCCAGCGACGATGTTTAAAAGTTACAGAATCAAATTGCAGAGAGCCATAATGGGGAATATTGCCTGCTTGATGGCTGCAGAGCGTTTTTCGGGAGAAGTTACATAGAGAAGAATTGCGGCAAATGCCATTGAACATACAGCAAAGATAACAAGCGCTTTACCTGCTGGATTTCTGGTGGCCATCAAGAAGACGCCAACGAATACCTCAATGGCAAGAAAGAGATTGTAAAATCCCTGGTTAAAAGCCATTTTTTCGGTGCTTTCTGCCTCTTCTTTTGTCATGTTGAAGGCTTTAAGCGTGCCATCAGAAGTCCAGGCAAATGACTCAAGATAAAAAATAACCACATGAAGAGCTGCTGCTCCAAGAGCAAAAATTACACCAACGCCATTAAAAGGGCCCATTTTGATTCCTTTACTGTATGAGCTGACTGCATCTGATTATAGATTACGTGTGTCGGCCATATCTGCCGCCAAATCCAAATCCTTTACCCCTTGACCTTGAACCCGAGAACATCGATCGCGTGGTCTTGGAGGTAGAGCGGGAGTCCTGGAGCATAATGCGCCCCACATCATAAGAAAAGCCAGGTAGATCCCATGAAGGAATGAGCGCTTTTGTAAAGTATTCAATTTCTCTGAGCGGCGTGACCTCATCTGGTCCCATAAAAGTGAACGCCTGACCTGCGGCTCCTGCACGGCCTGTTCGGCCAATGCGGTGAACATAATCCTCAGGGTCAAGCGGCACATCAAAGTTGATTACCGCGTCAATGCCCTGGATATCAATGCCGCGGCTCATAACGTCGGTTGCAACAAGAACCTGAATAGCGCCGCTGCGGAATCGCTCAAGCGCTCTTGCGCGAGCCTTTTGCGGACGGTCCGCATGCATAACATCAACCTTGAGACCTGCGGCTTTGAGGTTTTTGTAAATGCTGTCAACGCGCGACTTTGTCCTGCAGAACACCAAAACGCGCTCTGGCGCAGGATCAAAGGAGTCGATAAGTGCCTTTAAGAGCAGCGGTTTTTGTCCCTGGGTAACTGAGCACAAATGTTGCTCGATTGTTGCCGCAGTCTGTCCGGTTCTTGCAATCTCAATGCGCTCTGGATCTTTGAGCAGCGCATCTATGGTTGAGGTAATTGACGCGGGGAGCGTTGCCGAGAAAAGCAACGTTTGGTGCGCCTTGGGTAGCTGCTCCATAATGCGGCGAACGCTTGGCCAAAAGCCCATGTCAAGCATGCGGTCTGCCTCGTCAAGCACCAGCACCTGGATGTTTTCTAGGCTTGTATGCTTTTTGTCGAGAAGATCAATCAAGCGGCCAGGTGTTGCTACCAGTACATCACAACCTTTTTGCAGCGCGGTTATCTGGTGCTTGTAGCGAGCGCCACCAGTAACAATGACAGCTTGCTGGCCAGTGGATGCACAAACGCTTTTAGCAACGTCGTCAATTTGGGCTGCAAGCTCTCGTGTTGGGGTGATGATGAGTGCACGGGGATACGCGTTGCGTTTGGCGTCGCCGCGTTTGGCGTTGCGCTTGGCGTCGCGCCCGGCGGCTGCGTCGCGCTTCTTGGCGTCGGGCTTCTCGGCTCCACCGGGTTTCTCGCCAGCAATGCGCTGCAGCGTAGGCAACATAAACGCTGCAGTTTTACCTGTTCCCGTTTGCGCTGACGCAACAACATCCTTGCCCGCAAGGACAACGGGAATTGCCGCGACCTGCACGGGAGTAGGCGCGTTAAACCCAAGCGTTGCTACGCCTGCCAGAATTTGCTCGTTTAGCCCGAGCTCGGCAAAAGTTATTTCCATACAAACAAGTATACTTATGTGCAACGATTAGCTAAAGGAAGTTGCCATGCCTATTAATATTCCAGATGGTTTACCAGCTAAGAAGACGCTGCAAGAAGAGCGCATTTTTGCGCTTGAGGAAGAAGTTGCAGAGCACCAGGAGATTCGTCCACTGCGCCTGGCAATTTTGAATTTAATGCCTAAGAAAATTCAGACCGAGACACAGATTCTCCGCTTGATTTCAAAGTCTCCTATACAGGTTACCTGCGACTTTATGCGTATCTCTTCGCATGAATCTAAAAACACTGCAGCCGACCATCTGGTTACGTTTTATTCAACTTTTGATGACTTCAAAGATAAAAATTATGACGGTCTGATTGTTACCGGCGCTCCTATCGAGGACCTTAAATACGAGGACGTTGACTACTGGGATGAGTTTTGTCGCATTGTTGATTGGTCTCAGGAGCATGTCTTTTCTACCATGTACCTGTGTTGGGGCGCACTAGCTGGCCTGTATTACTTGCACGACATTCCCAAGAAGATGTTGGGCGCTAAGCTGTTTGGTATTTTCCCGCAGCGTTTATGCGATGAGTATTGCTTCCTCACCAATGGATTTGACGAGGTACATTACATGCCACATTCTCGTCATGCTGCGATTGAGACATCATCTCTGGTGGATCATCCTGAGCTTGCGGTGCTTTCTGAGGGATTTACCAGCGGACCCGCACTTCTCGCCACAAGAGACTTTCACGAGATTTTTGTAACCGGGCATTTTGAATATGACCGAGACACACTTGCAGAGGAGTATTGGCGCGACTTCCATAAGGGTCTGCCTATTCGTCTGCCAGAGAATTACTTCCCTGATAATGATCCAGAAAAGCAGCCATTGTTTACCTGGCGTGCGCACGCAAACTTGCTGTATCGCAACTGGATTAACTGGGTGTACCAGATGACGCCGTACAACACAGGCGAGATACCTGCGGCTATTGCAGATCTTCGTCAACGTGTTTCCGAGGCTGATCCTGACGCAAGGATGACCGGTAGGTTCTAAGCAGGCATTTGCACGGTGACCGAATTGCCAGCGCTTGTAACTGGCTGGACGCCATCAATACCATAAAATAATTTATTGATACACGCGTATGAAGCTACGTGTAGAAACACGTATAGAGAGGATACGTTGATGAAGGTTGTAATTGCTTCAGATATTCACGGCGCTGCCGACTATTGCGAGAAGCTCATGCAGGTTATCGAGGAGGAGCAGCCAAAGTACGTTTTGCTTCTTGGAGATCTGCTCTATCACGGCCCTCGCAACGATCTTCCTGCAGACTACGCACCAAAGCGCGTTATTGAGATGTTGAACAGCATTTCCGATAAGGTCATTGCGGTCCGCGGAAATTGCGAGGCAGAGGTAGACCAGATGGTTCTGGACTTCCCTTGCATGGCTGATTACAACATCTTGTTTGATAAAGATCCAAAGACGGGCAAGCAGTTCACTATCTTCTTTACTCACGGTCATGTCTTTGGCCCTGGCATTCACAACAGCGTTGATAAATGGCCTCAGACGCCAAGTATGGACGCGTTTGTGTACGGCCACACTCACAGAAAAGTGAACATGCAGAGCGCTGACCACCCAGAGGTCACCGTGTTCAACCCAGGCTCCGTGGGCATTCCAAAGGACGGCACCCATAGCTGCGGAATCTACGAGGACGGCGAGTTCAGGCACGTCATTCTCGGCGAGTAGTTGCCGAGCAGCTGCCGAGCAGCCGTCGAGCGCTTGCCGAGCAGCAACCAGGCTGCGTTGCGCTGCGTGCTGCACCCCGCGCCGCGCACCCATACACGCAAAAGGCGAGAAGATCAATTGGTCTTCTCGCCATATTTGTAACGTTATACCAGGGGTTAGTGCATAGAAATGGTCATGAATTCATAGCCATGCGCATGTCGTGAGATGGAATATTCAAACGCACGACCATCGTCGATATAACCGATTTGCTCAACCTCCAGGAGGGGATCGCCTGTGCTAATTTCTAGCCTTGAAGCCTCTACCTCTGTGGGCATAACAGCCCTGATAACACGGTGCGCGTTGGCAATCTTGAGTCCAATTTCGCTCTCAATATAGTTGTAAATCGAGTGCTCCAGATGAGCCATTTTAAGATTGGGAACCAAGCTAATGGGCATGTAGGTATACTCAATGACCTGCGAGATTCCTTCAACAAGCCTGACGCGCACAATTCTGTACACAAAATCTTCGGTAGTAATATCAAGAGCTTTAGCAATGTATTCAGAAGGACGCTCAACTTCAAAGGTGTAGACCTTTGATTTAACGCGCTCACCTCGGGCGGCGTGTTCAGCCATAAAGCCTTCCATTTGACCGGAGACCTCTTTACTTGGCTTAATCTGCGTTCCTTCTTCCAGCTTTTTGACAAAAGTGCCAGAGCCCTTTCGCCTGAAGATAAGTCCTTGCTGCTCAAGAACTTCTAGTGCTTTGTTAATGGTAATTTTGCTCACCTCATATTGCTCGCAGAGCTGAGCAACGGAAGGCAGGCGAGAATAAGCAGGATACGTGCCTATAGCAATATCAGTTTTTAGATCCTGGACAATCAGTTCGTACTTATTCATAGCACCTCCTCAGGCAGCAAAATTTTACTTTGCATTCTATCTGATTTGCATTAGTATACTACTTAGAAAATCTAACATATCTGTTTTAAAAAGTTGACATGTTAGGTTCAATACGTTTGAGAAAGGATAGGCATGTCGTATCAGTTGCCTGAGAATTTCTTCTTTGGTGGGGCAATGTCTGGTCCACAGACCGAGGGCAAATGGCAAGACGGCGGAAAGTTGCCAAACCTTTGGGACACCTGGTCTAACCTGGACATCCACGCATTTCACAACCGCGTTGGTTCCTATGCCGGAAATGACTTTACAGAAAGAATGGAAGAAGATCTTCAGCTTCTCAAGTCTCTTGGCTTGGATTCCATCCGCACTTCTATTCAGTGGAGTCGTTTGCTGGATATTAACGGCAAGCTTAATCCAGAGGGTGAGAAGTACTATCACCACCTCTTTGCTGTTGCTAAAAAGGTTGGTATTGAGATTTTTGTAAACCTCTACCACTTTGACATGCCTGAATATCTCTTCAACCGCGGTGGCTGGGAGTCCCGTGAGGTTGTTGAGGCATATGCGCATTACGCTCGTATTGCTTTTGAAACGTTTGGAAAAGAGATTCGCTATTGGTTCACTTTTAATGAGCCAATTGTTGAACCAGAGGTTCGCTACACACTGGGTGGTTGGTACCCCTTTGTAAAGAATTACTCTCGCGCCCGTGCTGTTCAGTACAACATTTCACTTGCTCACGCGCTTGGTGTTCGCGAGTATCGCCGCGCAAAAGCAGCAGGTTTTATGCTTGAGGATTCTCGCATTGGCCTTATTAACTGCTTTGCACCACCATATACCAAAGAGAATCCTTCTGAGGCAGACCTTGAGGCGCTGCGTATGACTGACGGCGTTAACATTCGCTGGTGGCTTGACCTGGTAACCAAGGGAGAGCTTCCACAGGATGTCATTGATACGCTGCAGACTCGTGGCGTTGACCTGCCTATCCGCCCTGAGGACAAGCTTATTCTTGCCGACGGCGTTGTGGATTGGTTGGGCTGCAATTATTACCACCCAGAGCGTATCCAGGCTCCTTCCAAAGATACTGACGAGAATGGCATTCCAAACTTTGCCGATCCCTATATCTGGCCAGAAGCAGAGATGAATGTTTCTCGTGGTTGGGAGATTTACCCACAGGGTCTCTACGACTTTGCCATGAAGGTTCGCGATGAGTATCCAGAGCTTGAGTGGTTTGTTTCCGAGAATGGCATGGGCGTAGAGCGAGAAGATCTTAAGAAAGACGAAAACGGCGTAATTCAGGACGACTACCGTGTTGATTTTGTCCGTCGTCATCTTGAGTGGATTGCTCGTGCAATTCAGGACGGCGCAAAATGCCGTGGTTATCACTACTGGGCCATCATCGATAACTGGTCTTGGGCAAATGCTTTCAAGAACCGTTATGGCTTTGTTGAGGTTGACCTGGAAGATAACTACAACCGCCGTCTTAAGAAATCAGCTGAGTGGCTTAGGCAGGTTGCCACTACACATATAGTTGACTAGAAACTCGTGAAAGGAGTTTGCTCATGGCAAAAGATAATGGCCAAGCATCGTTTCTAGATAAATTTGCAGAAGTTTCTGCAAAAGTGGGTAATCAAGTTCACTTGAGGAGCCTGCGCGATGCATTTGCAACGGTCAGCCCAATTTATATTTTGGCTGGTATTGCAGTACTGATCAACAACGTTCTGTTCCCACTCATCTTTGCAAACGACCCAGTTACCCTGGCTAATTTCAAGGTTTGGGGTGCAGCTGTTGCTCAGGGCACTCTGAGTTTCTCGGCAGTTATTCTTGCAGGCATTATTGGTTATTGCCTTGCTCGTAACAAGCGTTTTGAGAACGCAATTTCTTGTGTTGTTATTGGTATTGCGGCTCTTATCATCATGATGCCTCAGAGCATTGTTGCTACCGCAGGCGCTGTTCTTCACGCAGCTAACGCCGCTGATGCAGCTGCTGCAGCAGTTGCGCTTCCTGTGGCTGATGTCGCTAAGCTCCTGCCAACTGGCTATGCAGTTACCGGCGTTGATGTAACTGGTGCTTTCTCCACTTCCTTCACCGGTACTAACGGCCTCTTTGGTGCAATCATTATTGGTCTGCTTTCCACCACCATCTTCATCAAGCTTTCCAGCGTTAAGCAGCTGAAGGTCAATCTTGGTGAGGGCGTTCCACCAGCGGTTGCAGATTCTTTTAACACCATGATTCCTATGATGTTGACCCTTACCGTCTTTGGTATTGCTTCTGCTCTTCTTGCAGTTTGTGCTGGTACTGACCTTATGACCATCATTGCAACAAGCATTTCTGCCCCACTGAAGGGCCTCATGAATGCTGGTCCATTTGCAGTCATCATCATCTACACCTTTGCAAACCTGCTCTTCTGCCTTGGCATTCACCAGTCCACCATCTCTGGTGTTCTGATCGAGCCAATCCTGACCATGCTTATTGTTGATAACATGGCAACCTTTGCAGCTGGTCAGCCAATTCCTCAGGACCACTACATGAACATGCAGATCATCAACACCTTTGCGCTGATCGGCGGTTCTGGTTGTACTCTGATGCTGCTTCTTGACACCTTTGTCTTCTCAAAGAACAAGGCTTCCAAAGATGTTGCAGCACTTTCTCTTCTCCCAGGTATCTTCAACATCAACGAGCCAGTTATTTACGGTTACCCAATCGTCTTTAACCTTCCTCTGATGATTCCATTTGTTCTTGTTCCAGATTTGTTCATCGGCCTGACCTACCTGTTCACCAACCTTGGTTGGATTAACCCTTGCGTTGCTATGGTTCCTTGGACAACCCCAGTCTTCCTGAGTGGTTGGCTGGCAACCGGTGGCGACATTCGTGCCGTTATCTGGCAGGTCATCGAGGTTCTTCTCGCCATGGCAATTTACCTGCCATTCATGAAGATTTCCGAGCGCGCACAGGCCAAGCAGGCTGAGGCTCTTGCAGAGAACGCTCAGGATGCAGAGTAGTTTGTGAGCTTATAATCTGAGTATCACTTGAAGCCAGCCATCGTATTTGGTGGCTGGCTCATCAAAAGGAGATCACATGAAAATCTTACTTGCTTGCAATGCCGGAATGTCCACGAGCCTGCTTGTTCAGAAGCTTCAGAAAGAGGCTGCTTCTCGTGGTTTGGATGCAGAGATTATTGCAAATCCTCTTAATAAGGCACTTGAGCTTATCGATGGCGCAGACGTCTTTTTGCTTGGACCTCAGATTGCGTATGCAAAGGCAGACGTTGAGGCTGCAGCAGGATCTACTCCTGTAGCTGTTATTCCTATGGTTGATTACGGCAGGATGAACGCTGCAAAAATCCTTGACGACGCACTGGAGCTTATTAAATAAGCGGTAAAAGATTTTCTGAGCTCCCAGGTGCTCAAGAAAAGAGTATGGGGTAAAAATGGATTTAGATGACGGCATGACTGCTACGCAAGAAGCAGCCTTTGAGATTATTGCTACCGTTGGAACAGCAAAGTCAATGTATATTGGCGCTATCCAGAAGGCAAAAACGGGCGATATCGAAGGCGCGCGTGCAGATATTATTGCTGGTACAGAGATCTTTAATGAGGGCCATAGCACGCATCTGAACATGCTGCAGCAGTCCGCAATTGATAACAGCAATGTTGAGTTTTCGCTCATCTTGCTCCACGCTGAGGACCAGCTTATGCAGGCCGAGTCTTTCCGCATTATTGCTGAGGACTTTATTGACGTGTACGAGAAGCTTCTTAACAAGTAGCTGGCGAGAAAAACATGTGTGCAGAGACGCTTCTTGGCGGTATTGAGTTTGGCGGAACAAAGATTGTTCTTGCCACAGGTACACCAGATGGAAAAATTTGCGAGCGTGAGGTCTTTCCCACAACGGCGCCAGAGTCTGTGCTGCCAAAGATTGTGGACTGGTTCAAGGCTCGCTCTATCTGGGCTTTAGGTGTTGGCGCATTTGGCCCCACGGGAGTCAATCCTGACTTGCCTAGCTACGGAAAGATTCTCTCGACTCCTAAGCAAGGTTGGCGCAACTTCAATCTGTTGCAGGCGTTGAAGGATGGATTGAATGTCCCTGTCGGATACGATACCGACGTTAATGCGGCTTGTTTAGGAGAAGCAGTTTTTGGCGCAGCTCGCGGCCTTGATAACGTTGTCTACCTGACAGTAGGAACCGGAATTGGCGCCGGCGTGCTGCTTGAAGGAAAACTCCAGCACGGCATGCTTCATCCCGAGGCTGGACATATCCTTGTTGAACGCGAGGCAGATGACCCTTGGCAGCAAACTAAGTGTCCCTATCACCAGAATTGCCTTGAGGGACTGGCGTCAGGCCCAGCTATTCAGGAGCGCTGGGGACTTCCAGCAGTTGAGCTGACCGAAAAAGACGAGGTATGGGAGCTTGAGGCTGCCTACCTTGCAAAAGCCCTCTCCACATATGTAATGTGCTACTCACCTCAGCGCATTATTTTGGGCGGAGGCGTCATGGAGCAGAAGCAACTGTTCCCGCTTATCCAGCAGAAACTTGTTGCGTACCTCAACGGCTACATCAACACTCCAGAGATAGAGGACATACAGAATTACGTTGTTCCTGGAGGTTGCGAGGGAAACCAGGGCATTCTAGGTGCTTTGGTGCTTGGACAGCGCGCACTTGGTGCATAGGAGTTTGGCAAGAAGAACGACTACCGTGTAGAACAGCGTTCACTTTGTAAAGAAATGGCGAGAAGATCAATCGGTCTTCTCGCCATATTTTTGTGGAGTGTGAGTATTACAAGAATAAATGACAAGAAATATGTATAGAATTGCAAACAATGTGCGTTGATAAAAACTAATTGAATATAAAAACTAATGAACCTTTTGGAGAATTGTCTCGTCTTAGTAAGAGACAAGGAAAACCTTCAAAAAGGGAGTTCAAATGAAATGTATTCAGTGTGGTCAAGAATTAAAAGAGGGCACAAAGTTTTGCTACTCGTGCGGAGCAAGGGTACAAAATAGCTTTTGTAGCAAGTGCGGAGCTAAAATGCCTCGTGATGCAAAATTTTGCGGTTCCTGTGGAAGTAAAACCAGCAATGATTCCTCACTTTCAACTTCAGACAAATATGCGATTGAAACCTTGTTATCCGAAAGCGAAAAAAAGCTTGTAAATGAGCTAAAAAAACAAACCCCTGGGCTTACTTACAAGGCACAAAATGATAAGTAGATCAAATAGGAGGATAAACGCCAAATGAAAATGTATTGCTTGAACTGTAATAAACTCTACGACTCTTCTGACAAGTTTTGTCACATCTGTGGAAACAAGCTTGAAGATGAATTGGGCTGTTATGCAATTCAGTTCCTTAAGGGCGATCAAAATGCTGTCGAGAAAATCTATAGGTGTACTGAAGGTTGGGTAAGAGCACTTGTCTGCCAAAGTCTTAGAGGAGCAGATGTTGAAGATTGCATGCAAGAGCTCTATCTGCGTGCTTTTAAAAACATGAAGCAGTTTAAGGGTCAGCCTGCAGCTTTTAGAGGTTGGTTTAATACAGTTGTTAAGTCGGGCATTATTGATTACGTTAGAAGTCAAAAGAGGACTTGGGATCATCAAGCTGAAAAGACAGATGATACTGAAGACGAGTTCTTTGATATTGCTGATGAGAGCGTAGAGCTTAATCCTGAAGCACGATTGGACAAAAAAGAAGCTTACAACATCATGGATGTACTGCTCAATGAACTTACTGAAGAGCAGCGTCTTTGTATTGAACTTTTCTACATTGAAAACAAAAAGCAAAAAGAAATTGCTGAGTATCTCAACATTCCGTTAGGAACGGTTAAATCAAGACTGTTTAGCAGTAAAGAGATTCTTAATACAAAGATTCGTGAGATGGAGAAGAAGCAAGGTATTTGTCTGTTTGGCATGTCTCCTATTTGGTACTTTATGTGGCTTGCGCATGGAGAAAACTCCGACACAATTATGGCAGAAACGCTTTCAAAGATTTCTCATCTTCTCGCAGCTTCTGGAGCTGGTGCAGCACAAGTAGCAGGAAAAGCCGCGACTAAGGGCAATACGTTAGCTGCAAAGACTGCCTCATCTGCAGGCGCTAAGACAGCTGCTACAAAGGCAGCAGGCTTAGGCGTTAAATCGCTTGCTACAAAAATTGCTATTGGAATAGTCACGTTGTCTTTTGTAGGAGCAGGTATAGCTTACTCTGTTGGAGTATTTAGCCCTTCTCAACAAAAGAGCCAAGAGGCTGAAGTGAGCACTCAAGAAACAAATAACAAAGAGGAAGACGCACCAGAAGTAGATCCAGTCAAAAAGGCAATGTACGAGCAATACAGCGAGATTATTGATAATGCCTCAAGTTACGACTTTGGAAGCGTTCCATCAAATAAGCCGCGCACTTATATGTACGCCCTAGTGTATATGGATAGTGCTAATCCTGATATCCCTCAACTTCTTTTAAAGACTGAATATGATTACAACGTCAATACTGTAAAGATTTTTAGTTTCGATAAGGACACAAAACAAGCTTACGAGGTTCAAAATACAAAGGGCATTATAGAAGGAGTCGCATCTGCAGGCGGTTTTAGAGGTTCTTTGACAGTAGATAAGGATAAAAACGGGTTAATTGCAGTAAGCTGGGCTTCCGTTTCTGGCGATGGTTTCGGTTACAGATATACGCTCTCTGGTCCTGGTGCAATTTCGACCAAAGAATGGGAAGGCACTATTACAGATCTTCCTGATGATATGAAGGGAGAAGAAATTACTTGGTCTGACAGTAGGGATAGGACGTCTATCGCGCAAACTTTCTCAGAGGTATCAATTGCAGATAAAAAGCAAATAACGGTTCAGGGAAGACTTAGATATTTGACATTGCAAGAGATTCTTGATTTGCAAGGAATACAATATCCTGGACAAATAAATTCTACAGAGCGTGAATACGTCTTTGTCTTGGATAAAATGCAGGACGTTGCGGGACGTGCTGCATATGACAGAAGTTATAAAATTATGCGTGCAACAATGATTGAAGTTGACCCTCAAGATGGCTTGGATCAATATTTGGATAAAGATATAAAGATGACGTATTCAGTTGATGATACTGTGCATCCGCATGACGCTCGTATACCCATGTATTCGCCTTTTACTAAAAATGTTACCTTCTCGGAGTAACAAGTAGCAGGTTAGTGTAGGCATAATACTATAGCCAGTGTCCATATTGGATGCTGGCTATAGTGGTCTCTATTGGATTTGTGTTTACGGTGAGCAGCCTTTTGAGCCCGTTCGTTCAACGAAATCTCTTATTGTCTGGTCAGAGTATCAGTGTCCCAGGTGCTGCTTTCAGAACTGATTGAAACCGTGCGACCGCCATTTGTGGAGGTAAGGGTAAATGGCTCGCTCCTTTGGCTTACCTGTCCGTTGAAGGTAAGCTGAATGCCCTTCTCGTCACCTGTCCATGAACCTGTTACATCAGGCTCGCCACCAATTCGCCAAATAACAGTACCATCTTTTTGGATGACTACCTCCATAGACTTACCGTCAGTGCCGGTTCCGCTATAGGTACCCACCCATCGTTGTGCTTTCTCAAGATCCTTTTTGTCTTTTTCTTTCTTTTCTTGCTCTTTCTTACTCTTTTCGGCCACACCAGACTTGAGCGTTTCACCCTTCTTTATCTGGTCGGAAACACGAGAGTGGTATGAGTCATACGTTGAATTACCGTTGGTATCATTGCCCCAGATTTCCTTCTCGTGCTCTATATCACCGAGAAGAGCTTGCAGTTCAGCAAGCTTACTTGCGACGGATTTTTGATCCACGGTGTTTGCCGTGTCTGTGTCATTGAAACTGTTTGCCGTCAGTCTGCGCTTGTAGTCGGCGTCAAACCAGTCGCGGATGCTTTTCTGTCGATCTGAGATTGAACTATTTAAAATATTTACACCAGAGTCGTCGGTGCCGTTGGATAAGCGGAACTGACCATTTTTCTGGTCACCGGTGATTTGCTCTGCGATTTGATCAAGCTTCTCGTATTGATTGAGGAGTTCAACGCGGCTGCTATCGCTGTGTGGATCAACATTTACGCTTTCAATCTGCTCTTGATACGAAGCAATACGTTGTTGGACTGCGTTACGCTGCGCGGCATTGTCTTGGTGGGATTGGAAAACCCAAGCAACGGCTAAAACTCCTATGACTAGGACAGCTGCAAGCAGGCCAAAGGCAACTTTGCGAAGTGCGTCTGAGCCGTCCTTGGTTTGCTTGCGCTCAACGGAGCTAGGTCCACTTGAAACAACGGTGAACTGCGAAGGATCGAAGTGCGAAATTGCAGTTGAATCATAGTCGGTAGGGGTAAAGACGTTGATGCGGTCAGGGTCGTTGATGAAGGTTGTAGGCTCCTCAGCGTCTGCGACAACGGGAGGGTCGGCGTCAGTGCCTGCGACGGCGTCCGGGTCAACGACAGTGGTTGGATCGAGTTCAGCGGCAGAATCACCGGCAGCGCTGGCGACAACGGTAGGCGCCTCATCTGGGGAGATGTAGGAGTCGTCAGCTGGCGCCTCTAGGAGCGAGGTTTCTGCAGCGGCTGCGTCATCGTCACCTGCTGGATACTTTGCGAGGACGGTTGCGTCTGGATCGGCTGTGTCTGGGTCAGCTACGTCTGAATCGGTTGCAGTGTCAGCTGGCTCATCAGCTTCTGCTGGTGCGATAACCTCAGTAGCTGCGATGGAGTTGTCGGGCGCGGTTTCTGGTGCAGGTTCTGTGGACTCGGCGAGCGCATCGGGTTTCTCGACGTCAGCAGCGTCTGCAACGTTTGCGGCGTCCGTGACGTCAGAA
>CALIZK010000132.1:0-22358 GCA_938028635.1 uncultured Atopobium sp. | reverse complement strand
GACGCTTACAAAGCCACTTTCTGTATCAAAAAGACGTGGGATGAGGGCAGCAAAACTGGACTTACCAGAACCTGTTCCGCCGATGATACCCAGCGTCTGGCCAGCCTCTAAGGAAAGGTTAATGTCAGAAAGAGCAGGCTCTCCCCCGCCGCCGTAGACAAGTGAGGCGTCTTTGAATGCCACAGCTGTGCCAGTAAAATCGGACTCTGTGAGGTTGATTTGCCTTATCAGAGAGCGTAGGCTTGGTGTTCAGAACTTCCATTACGCGTGCAGCAGACGCAGTTCCGCGTGTAATGATAATAACCAGGTTAGCAACGTAGCCAATAGCTAAAAGCGCACTGGTCATATAGCTGACAAGTGCCACCACGGTTCCTTGGGATAGAGTACCTGCAGTAATCTGAGGAGCCGCAAGCCAAAGCGTTATGGCAATTCCCAGGTACATAACAAGGAAGGTTGCTGGGTTCAGTAGAGCCGAATAATTTGCGGCATCAGTTGCTGTTTCTGTCTGAGCAAGAACTGCCTCGGAGAATTGTTCCTTCTCTTCTGACTCATGCCTAAAAGCCCTAATAACACGAATACCAGAAAGCATTTGTCGCATATATAAAGAAACGGTATCAAGGCGCTTCTGCAGCTCAGTAAAGAGCGCGGTAGATTTACGTGCAACAAAGAAGAAAATAGCTGCTACCAACACTGTTGCAATCAAGAAGACCATTCCAAGCTGAGCATCAAGCATAAGGGTGGCAATAATAGATCCAGCCGCTAAGATTGGCCATCTGACCAGCTGACGAATACCCAGAGCAACTGCTACCTGTACCTGATTAACATCGTTGATAAGACGGGTTACCAGCGTATCTGTTCCCAGTGCAGAAATATCGGTACTTGAGAGCTCTTGAATCTTCTTAAACAATTCATTGCGCAGGTCAGTTCCCGTGCGTTGAGAAACAATAGAAGCAATTTTCTGACAGACAAGCGTAAAACTAAAGCCAACTATTGCAATAACTACTAGCAAAACTCCGTAGCGAATAATGTCATACATGTTTGCCCCGTGAATTCCCAGGTCAATCATGCGCGCAATAATTAAAGGTGTAAGAAGGTCACCAATGACCTCAACACCTTTACAAAGCACGGCAACAAAACTCTTGCGACCATACTTTGGCCATACAAACCTAGAGAGCAACTCTCCCATTTACGCTTCACCAAGTTTCTCTGCTAGCGCTAACCACTCGTCTTCCAACTCCATAAGCGCAGCTTCTGCGTCATCAAGCTGCTGCTGCAACTCCATCAAACGCTGCGCGTCAGTAGCATCAGCGGAACTCATCTGCTCCCTAATCTGCTCAGGCAGCTCCTGAGCCTTGCCCATACGCCTCTCAATCGAGTCAAAGCGCCTCTTCATCTCGCGACGCTCAGCGTTGCTCAGCACTAAGCTTTCCTGGCGAAAAGACCCGTCTACCTGCGACTCATTTGTACCTGAGTTTCCGCGTGTACCCGACAGCTCCCCCGCTCTTCTCGCCGTTTGCTTTGCAGCATCAACAAGCTTGAGGTACTCGTCTACGCCGCCGGGGACGTGGCGAATATGGCCATCTATGAGGGCATATTGGTCGTCAGTTACGCGCTCAATCAAGAACCGATCGTGGCTGACTACCAGAAGGGTTCCTGGCCAGGAATCCAGCAGGTCTTCCAGGACAGCAAGCATATCCGTGTCCAGATCGTTGCCTGGCTCGTCTAGTACCAGCACGTTTGGCTCTTCCAGAAGGACGCACAGAAGTGCTAGACGCCTATGCTGGCCACCGGAGAGGTCTTGCAAGCGATTAGTGAACTCTCGGCGATCAAAACCCAAACTTTCAAGCAGCTGCGTAGGGCTCTGCATTTTGCCGTTTACCAGGTAACTTGTCTTGTACTGGCCAAGCAGTTCAAGAACAGTCCACGTCTCTTTTGTGGCAAACGTATCAATCTGCTGAGAAAGCCAACCAAATTTGACGGATTTTCCTACCTTCACGAGACCAGATGTCGGCTGCAGTTGCTGAGTCATCAACTCAAGAAGCGTAGATTTACCAGCGCCATTCTCACCCAGAATGCCATAGCGGTCTCCAGGGCCAATGAGCCACTCAACATGCTTGATGACATCTGTTTGACTGTTTAGAGTATCTAGCTGCGTTTTTTGATCTTCATCAGTACTCTGTGCGGCATTTTTGTAGGCAAACGAGACGTCATGCATCTCAATAACCTGCTTGCCTAGCCTAGAGACTGCCATGCGTTTGAGCTCAAGCGTGTTTCTAAGTGGTGGATCTTCGGCTAGAAGCTCCATGGCAGCGTCAATCCTAAACTTAGGCTTTGACGTGCGCGCCTTTGCACCATGAGCAAGCCAATTAAGCTCTTTTCTCAGCGTATTCTGACGGCGCTCTTCCATCACCGCTGCCTGTCTATCACGTTCAACTCGAGCTTGAATGTAGGCAGAATAGCCGCCGTCAAATGGGTCAATAACGCCATCGTGGACTTCCCACATGTGGTCGCAGACCTCATCCAAGAACCAACGGTCATGTGTGACTAGAATGAGGGCGCCATTTCCCTCTGAACAGCGGTTTTTAAGGTGATTTGCAAGCCACTGAATAGCGTGAAGATCAAGGTGGTTAGTTGGCTCGTCAATAAGCATTAAGTCCCAGGTGCCCACAAGCAGTCGAGCCAAATCGCAGCGTCTACGCTGACCTCCAGAAAGCTCTCCTACCAGGCCATTCCAGTCTAAGTCTCCAATGAGCTCATCAATAATTTTACGGATGCGAGCGTCAGATGCCCACTCGTACTCTGGCGTGTCTCCCACAACAGCACTGCAAACTGTCTGTGTATCAGAAAGTGAATCACTTTGGCCCATATAGCCTACTTGGATGCCACTTCTCCAAATTACGTTACCAGAATCGGGCTCAATTCTTTTGGCGATAAGATCTAAGAGGGTTGATTTTCCATCGCCGTTTTTGCCCACAACACCAATACGGTCACCCTCATTAACGCCAATAGTCTGGTTGGTAAGAACCTTCTTACCAGGCCATTCCATAGAAATTTGTTCGCAACCTACTAGAATTCCCACTAGTTATCACCTAAAAAAGAACGAAGTAACGCAATTTCTTCTCCCCAACCAGAAAGCTCAGAATGAGGAGTTTCCAAAATCATAGGAAGCGTGTTGACGCGCGGATTAGTCACCACAGCGCGGAACGTCTCTAAGCCAATATAGCCTTTGCCAATCTGCTCATGTCTATCTTTATGAGCCCCAAGAGGATTCTTGGAGTCATTAAGATGTAAAGCCTTAAGCTTTTTCAAGCCAATTATTTGGTCAAACGTATCTAGAACAGCATCAAAATTTTCTACAATCTCATAGCCGCCATCGTGAACATGACAGGTATCAAGGCACACGCCCATAAGCTCGGGGTGGTTTACCTTATCTAAAATCGCGGCAATCTCTTCAAACGTTTTACCAACTTCTGTACCCTTGCCCGCCATAGTTTCAAGAAGAACCGTAGTGTGCTGGCCCTCAAAAAGGCAGTCGTTAAGCGCTTCAGAAATCTGCTCTATGGCCACGTCAGAGCCTTGACCCACATGGCTACCGGGATGAAAGTTGTAATAATTACCAGGCAGATACTCCATACGCTCAAGATCTTCTGTGAGTGCTCGACGAGCAAAATCCCTGGTCTCGTCTTTTGCAGAGCACAGGTTCATGGTGTAAGGAGCATGCGCAACCAGAGGCCCAAAGTGATGAGCCTCAAGAAGCTCCCTAAGCCTTGCAACATCAGCCTCATCTAGAGCCTTAGCGTTGCCACCACGAGGATTTCTGGTGAAGAAAGCAAAGGTAGTTGCCCCAATAGAAAGAGCATCCTTACCCATTGCCTCCCAGCCCTTAGCTGCCGAGAGATGGCATCCAATAAAAAGATCTTCTGGTCGCACGCTATGCACGCTCCTCAAGCATTTTGGCCACACGGTCCAAAAGCTCAGAGGCTACGTCAACAAGTGGTAAAGTCTCAAGCTGTTCTACACCTTGAGGAGTTACAAAAGCCACACGGTCTGTATCTGAGCCAAAGGTTGAATCTAGTCTAGACACATCATTTGCCACAATCATGGAGCAACCTTTACGCTCAAGTTTAGCCTGAGCATGCTCCAAAAGGTTATTTGTCTCTGCTGCAAAACCTACTACAACCTGGCCTTTTTTCGTCTTTGACAGGCTGGCGAGAATATCGGTGGTTTCTTTAAGGTCAATAGACTCAAGATGCTCTTGTGATTTCTTGAGCTTATGATCTGCGGGGTGAGCTGGGGTATAGTCGGCAACAGCTGCCGTCAAAATAGCGGCATCAACACCGTCAAAGACGTTTACACATGCCTTATACATGTCTTCAGCAGACACTACTCTTTGCACGTTGACTCCTTGAGGAGCCTCAAGATATGTGGGTCCAGAGATAAGGGTGACATCTGCTCCACGACTAGCTGCAACTTTAGCCACGGTATAGCCAAGTTTTCCTGTAGAACAGTTGGCAATAAAGCGAACTGGATCGATCTTCTCGTGTGTTGGTCCTGCGGTAATAAGAAGCTTTTTACCTGCAAGATCTTGCTTGGATGACGCCACGTCATTACCAGAAAGAACCTTCAGTGCAGCGTCAACAATCTGCTGAACCGGAGCAAGCTTTCCGTCTCCGGTATAACCGCAGGCAAGATGACCTGACCCAGGCATGACCATGTGGATGCCGCGTTGACGGAGTAGCGCTACATTTGCCTGAGTGGCTGGATTTGTCCACATATGTGTATTCATGGCAGGAGCCACAAGAACTGGTGTATGAGCAGCTAGAAGCGTTGTACTTGCAGCGCCATCAGCTATACCATGAGCCATTTTTGCCATGATATTGGCAGTAGCTGGTACAACTACCATGCAATCTGCCCAGTCAGCAAGGTCAACGTGAGCAACTGGAGTTTCGGCATTGTTGTAGAGCGACTGCACCACCTCATGATGCGTAAGAGCTTCAAAGGTAGTCTTTCCTACAAACTGAGTTGCATCTTCTGTCATAACAACTCGAACGTCGCAACCTGATTTCTGAAGATCTCTAAGCACTTCACAGGCTTTATATGCAGCAATGCCTCCGCATACCACAAGGCATACAGAGGGCTGGGCGGTTTTATCCAACATGGCGAGAAATTCCTTTATTCTTCAAACGCTGTAGAAGTAATAAGCATCCTGTGGCAATAAGGGCACTCAGCAATCTCGGAGCTGTGCTGAAGATCGTGGAATGAACTTGGTTGCAGCTTAACGCGGCAAACGCTAGGAACATTACCTACAAGGTGCTCAACTGCCAGGCCCTTAAAACGTTTACGTGCAGCTTCATAACGCTCAAGCGTATTCGCAAAAATCTGAGCTGCAAGTTCTTCTCGAGACTTAGAGAGCTCTACAATCTCTGCACGAAGTGCTGCAGAATCAATCTCAAGAGACTGAGAAAGACTCTCACGTTCTTTCATAAGCTTTACCTGCAAGTCTTGAGCTGTCTGGTAAGCCTTCTTGCACTTTTCAAGCTCTTCTGCCTTTGCTGCAAGCTTAAAATCGCACTTCTCGATATTCTTTGCCAAAGAAGAAAGCTGCTGGTCAAAGTCTCTAAGAGCACGATGATTAGTTGCAGTTTCTACAGCAGCAGAAACCTCATCTGTTTTAAGGACATAATGGGCGCGCTGCTCATTGAGGTCAGAAATATCAATTTCTACGTCTTTTTTAACGCCAAGTACTTGCTTAAGCTGAGAAGCAATCTTTTTCTCTGCAAGTTGGGCGTTTTTAATTTTTTGAACCTGTGGCATTGAGGCCAAGTTGGATGCGAGTTTTAGCAGCTGTAAATCAATATCCTGGAGCTGCATCAGATTAACAGACTCACTCATAGGGCCTCCTCATATACGGTTACTCATCTAGTCTACCGTATATAAGGACGTATCAGACGCAGAACATAACTAATGTAGAGATTAGTATGTGAAAAATTTATCCAACAATCTGCAGCAAGGTTGCACAGAATGCATCAAGGTCTGCATCAGAAACGCGCTCGTCAAAGGTAATACGTAAGCTTCCCAGAGCCTCGTTTCTAGAGATGCCCATGGCGGTGAGAACATGACTTGCGTCAAGAGAGCCTGAAGAACACGCAGAGCCAGCTGAGACTTCAAATCCCGCTTGATCAAGCTTTAAGATAAGCGTCTCAGAATCCATTGAGGGAACCATAATGCTTACCGTGCCAGGCATGTGATCTTTGCCAGCGTACGCCTCTGTGGTTGGCTTAATCTTGGGAGAAGCGCAAAGAGTCTCGTACACCTTATTAGCGCGCGCAGAAACGCTCTCCTGCGTTTGAGTAAGGTTCTCCAGGCACCACTGAGCTGCGGCAGCAAAAGCTAGTGCGCTTCGAACGTCCTGGGTACCATGACGCCTACCAGCCTCTTGTCCCCCGCCGTAACTCTGAGCTTTAAACGGAACTTTGGAGCGCATAAGCACTGCAGCAATACCAAGAGGTCCACCAATTTTATGGGCGGCAATAGTTAGGGCATCTACGTCTGACACCTCAAGAGGAATGCGGCCAAACGCCTGAACCGCGTCAGTGTGGAAAAGCGCACCCACCTTATGAGCAGCTTGAGCAAGGTCTACAACTGGTTGAATAACACCAGTCTCATTGTTGGCATACATCACAGAAACAAGAGCTACCGACTGGTCCAAAAGACCCTCAAGGGTTGAAGCCTCAATCTTTCCCTGACGGTTAGGCTGAGCAATTCGTACCTCAAAACCCTTCTCGCGAAGAACAGGCGCAAGATCCAAAACAGAATCGTGCTCAATTGCCGAGAAAACCACCGTGTTGCGCTTGTGGTCCTTATTACGAATACCTTCTGCCATTCCAAGAACTGAGAGATTATTGCCCTCAGTTCCGCCAGAGCAAAAGACCACGTCAGGAGCCCTAAACTTACCACCCACTGCACGTGCGATGACGCCACGAGCGCCATCAAGCTCTCGAGCCGCTTGACGACCAAGCGAGTGCAAAGAGTTTGGGTTCACCCCTGCAACAGGTGAAGCCTCATAGGTTTTCTCGGCATCAAGCGCTTCTGTACGCATTGGTGCTGAAGCTGCATAGTCTAGGTAAACGTAATTCATAACGTGTTTTCTGCTTGTTCAATCCTGAAGGTATGCGGTTGCTCAAATGATGTATTGAGCTGTAATTTAGCCCTGAACGGTAAGAGCAGACTCGCCAGCGTCGCGGATTGCCTGGATAGTTGCACCGCGATCTTCCTGGCCAAATACAGCGCTGCCTGCAACAAGCATATCGGCACCAGCGGCTACAACATCAGCTGCGTTAGCTGCACTAATACCACCATCAACCTCAATCAGAGGATGAGCGTTGTGCTTACGGCAGAGCTCTTTGAGTGCCTTGAGCTTCTCAAGTGAGTGAGGAATAAACTTCTGACCACCAAAGCCAGGGTTAACCGTCATGATAAGCACCAGGTCAAGGTCTTCGATAAGATCCTCAAGAACGCTTACAGGAGTTCCTGGGCAAAGTGAAATACCAGCCTTAGCACCGGAATCCTTGATAAGGTGGACAAGGCGATGAGCGTGAACCTCGGCCTCGTAATGGAAGGTAACAACGTCAGCACCACGGTCAAGGAACAGAGGTGCAATCTCAGCTGGATTAGTAACCATCAGATGGACATCAATAGGCAGCTCAGAAGACTTTTTGCAGTACGAGAAAATATCTGGACCAAATGAGATATTAGGAACAAAGTGACCATCCATCACGTCGTAATGGATGTAGTCAGCGTTTGCAATTGAATCAAGCTCACTCTTAAGCTTGGAGAAATCTGCAGATAGAACAGATGGTGCTACCAGGACGTTATTCATCAAACTCTCCTATCGAGTCATTCCATAAAATTCTTCATTTGGAAGGCGGTTTGTAAGGCGAGAAGTAATTTCTTCTGGCGTAGCACCTTCGTAAAGTACAGCGTGAACAGCTGAAGTGATTGGCATCTCAACGCTCATCTGCTGACCAAGCTCATAAAGACCAATGACAGCCTGAGCACCCTCAACAACCATGCCGGTTTCTTCCTGGTAAGACTGAAGAGTTTTACCCTTGACCAAGGCTTCTCCAAATGTTCTATTTCTAGAATGCTCGGAGGTACAGGTTGCTACCAGATCTCCCATTCCTGCAAGACCCATGCAGGTGAGTGGGTCTCCGCCAATAGCACATACTACGCGGCCAAGCTCTGCAAGACCGCGGGTCATGAGGGCTGCAAGAGCGTTATCACCGTTGCCCAGACCAACAGCAATACCACAGGCAATAGCAACAACGTTTTTAGCTGCAGCACAAGCCTCAACACCGCGTACATCAGAGCTAACGTAGGTTCTGAAGTAAGGCCGGGAAAGCAACGTTTGGAAACGCTTAGCAACCTCGACTTCTTCAGATGCTACAACTGCTGCAGAAATTCCCTGTTTAATGACCTCTTCTGCGTGATTTGGACCGGATAATACGGCGATTCTTGCAGGGTTTCCAAGCTCGTCAGCAGCAACTTCGTGCATAAGCTTGTGAGAGCCTGCTTCCATACCCTTGGAGAGAATCAAAACATCAGCCTCTGGATCAAGATATGGTGCGCAAGCAGCACAAACAGAGCGCAAAAACGCGGAAGGAGCAGCCATAACAACAGCATCTACACCGGTGAGAGCCTCAGCCTCACTAGTGGTAGACACAATATTGTGTGGAAGCTCAGAATCAGAAAGATGTCTGCAGTTGACGTGCTCTTTATTGATGGACTCGGTAACATCGGCCTCCCTGGACCAGATGATTACCTCATCAGAAGTTGAAGCAAGAAGTGTTGAAAGCGCGGTACCCCATGATCCCGAACCAATAACAGCAACTTTTTTCATGATTAGTTGTCCTTTTTCTTTTCGCCGAAAGAGAATTTAGACTCACTACCAGCATTAAGACGATTGATATTCTCGCGATGAGCCCAAATAACTGCTGCTGCTACAACAAATACGGGAATGGTTGCCACGGGATCCATGCCAAATAGCAGGCAGAATAGTGGAATGGCAACAGCTGCGCCAATGGAGCCAAGCGATACGTACTTAGTTGGTATGGCAAGCGTAATAAACACCGCAAGAGCTACAAGAGCAGCAAGTGGATTTACTGCAAGGCCACCGCCAAATCCAACAGCAATTCCCTTACCGCCATGGAAATGAAGCCAAGGCGAGAAAATATGACCAAGAACGCAACAGGCATACACAAAAGAAATGATGAGCTCAGCCTCTGCGTAATCATTTCCCGAGACCAGAGGAGTAAATTCCTGGGTTCCTAAGAACCAACGAACCAGCATGACACTGACAATGCCCTTACCTGCATCGCAAAGAAGCGTAAGAATACCTGCAGCTTTACCAGCATTTCTTGCAACATTGGTGGTGCCAATGTTTCCTGATCCAAGTTTGCGAATATCTTCATGAGCCATAACACTTGCAATAATCAGGCCAAACGGAATGCCGCCAAGGCCAAATGCAATAAGTCCAAAAATTAGAGCAACAACAATGCCAGACATTAGTTAGACTCAACCTTCTTACGGAACTTCAATCGAATAGGTGTGCCAACCAGAGAGAACTTCTCGCGAAGTCTGTTCTCAATAAAGCGCTCGTAGTTGTCATCAACAAGGTCTGGAGCGTTACACCAGAACGAGATGACAGGAGGCTTAGAGCCCGTCTGAGTAGCGTACTGAATCTTAAGACGGCGACCTCGGTCAGAAACCGTGTGTCCGCCTTCTCTAATCTGGGCGAGAAGCTCGTTGAGCTCGGAAGTCTTGAGCTGAAGTGCGCGGGATTCTGCAGCCGAAAGAGCAGCGGCAAGTACCTTATCAATAGCGCGGCCAGTAAGTGCAGAAACGTTGATGGAAGCAATCCAAGGTGCAAAGGCCAGGCGCTTTGCTACAGAGACTGCTACCTCATCGCGCTTTGCCTCAGAATCAATAAGATCCCACTTGTTAAGCAGGAGCACCAGCGCGCATCCACGCTCTACGGCCATGTTTGCAAGTTTCTGGTCCTGCTCGGTTACGCCAACAGAGGCGTCAACAACAAGAAGACAGACGTCTGCGCGGTCCATTGCCTGCAGGCCTCTGACCAGACTGTAATACTCAACGTCCTCGTGTACCTGGCTCTTTTTGCGAATACCGGCGGTATCAACAAGACGAATGGGAGTTCCCTTCCATTCAATCATGGTGTCAATAGCGTCACGCGTAGTACCAGCAACATCAGAAACAATAGAGCGTTTCTTGTTTGCTAAGCGGTTTGCAAGTGAGGACTTGCCCACATTAGGACGGCCGATAATAGCCAAGTTCAGAATACCGTCATCTTCTGGCTCTTCATCTACCTCAGGAAATGCGTTGACAATGTCATCCAACAAGTCACCAGTGCCGTGACCATGGGAGGCAGACAGAGGCAGAGGCTCTCCACAACCAAGTGCATAGAAGTCCCAAAGACCATCCTGCTCTGTTGCAGGGTTATCTTTCTTGTTGACAACCAAGAACACGGGCTTTTCGCTCTTGCGGACAATGCGTGCAACCTCTTCGTCTTCATCGGTAACGCCAGTGGATCCATCTACCACAAAAACGATGACATCTGCTTCTTCGCATGCAAGAAGAGCCTGTTCACGAATGTGTGGAGCAAAGCGATCCTGCGATTTAATAGACTCAATGCCGCCGGTATCAATGAGCTTAAACTCACGACCATTCCAGTCAGCATCGTGATATGAGCGGTCTCGGGTTACTCCCCTAGACTCGTGTACGATTGCATCGCGTTTCTCGGCAATTCTATTTACCAGCGTGGACTTTCCAACATTTGGGCGTCCAACAATAGCAACAATGGGCTTAGCCATGTCTCACCTTTCATTCAGTTGACTTAATAATACCAGCAATACGTGGCTAATCCCACTCTTTGAGCGCTTTAATACATGACTCAGCAATGTTTGTGGGACCAGGAATTGACATGATGACTTTTGCTCCGCGTGCCTCTAGCTGCGCAGTTAAATCGGCTAGTGACATGCCGTCAAGCGTGACTTTATCAAAGTTAAACATGACCTCAGGGAGCACTACCAAAATGTTCGTGAGGTCTTCTGGGACCTGGGCGAGAAGATCAACGGCGCAGATAAGTCCGGTGACATTAACATCTCCACCAAAGAAATCGTTGCGCACGGCAAAAGTAGAAACGTTGCCGTCAGCTGACCAGTCGTCGCAGAAGGTCTGGATGGTTTGCTGAGCAGCCTCGCCTACAATCAGCAAAATCTTGCGAGAGCGCGCAGAAAGATAGGTATCTGCTTCATCTAGAGCGGTACGCATAGTGCTACAGACCTCTTCAGCCTCATCGAGGAAGCTTCTGAGCATACCAATGCCGTCATAAAATTGCGGATAACCGTCATAGGTATACGCTGGCGGAATAGGTAGCTGGGCATCTACATAAAACTCGTCAGAGAGCTGGAATCGCGTAATGCCCAAAGAAGCTCGTGCACGCTCCTGGTAGGGCTCAACAATTTTAACTACAGAGCGGGACAGCTCTACGTCATCAGAATACGAATGAGTAAAGCGTTTGGAGTCTTTGGTATAGCCAAGGGGAACAATGGCCAAAGAGGTAATCTGCTGGTGAGCTTCTACCCAATCAAGCGTTTTGTCAAGCTCTTCACCGTCATTGATGTTAGGGCACAAAACAATCTGGCCGTGAATCTCAATACCAGCGTCCATGAGTTTCTCAAGCACTTCAATGCCCCTAGCAGCGCGAGCGCCAATCAGATTGCGACGGACGTCAGGTGAGATTGCATGGAGCGAGACGTTCATGGGCTCAAGCTTATGAGAAATAATGCGTTCAACGTCCTCATCGGTGAGGTTAGTGAGCGTAACAAAATTGCCCTGCAAGAAGCTCAGGCGATAATCGTCATCTCTGATTGAAAGAGAAGGGCGCATGTCTTCTGGCAGCATGGCCATAAAGCAGAACTGGCACGCGTTTACGCAGGTCTTGATGCCGTCAAAGAGCACATCAACAAAGTCAACGCCCCAGTCTTCTCCGGACTCACGCTCAAGCACACACTCATAGAGCTCATCATCACCAGGAACAGAAACTTCAAGCTCACAGAGGGAGCCGTCGGCTTCCCAGCGCCAATCAATCAGATCTTTTGGTACTACACCATTGACCTTCTCGATAATCATGCTGGGTTCAAGGCCAGCCTTCCACGCGGGACTACCCTCTTCAACGGACTCAATAAGCGCACCAAGTCCACCAGATTTTGTATTTCCGTAGTCTGCGCGCTGTTCCATGTTAGGCGCCTACGATTTGTTCAATAGCTAATTTAACTGCATTGATATGAGCTTCCGGCGTAGAAGCGCCGGCGGTAATACCAATATGCTCTGCTCCCTCAAACCAAGAAGTCTGTAGCTCATCAGCGCCTTCAATGTGATAGGTTGCGGGGCAATAGAGCTTAGAAATCTCTGCTAAGCGAGTGGTATTTGCAGAGATCCTGCCGCCAATAATAATCATGATATCAGACTCTTTTGCAAGCCTCATACACGAGTCCTGGTGGCCTGCAGTTGCCTCGCAGATGGTATTCATGACACGAAGCTCGTCAACAAGCGGAAGCACCGCGCTAACTACCTCAGAGAGCTTAGCGGCGCTCATGGTGGTCTGTACCACTAGACCAACCTTCTTTGCAGCTCTCATGGCGTCCGCCTGAGTGGCAACTTCTTCCACGGTGTCAATAGCCAAAGAACCTGGCACGTGAGCCAGCGTAGCTTCCACCTCAGGATGTCCAGACTCTCCTACCACGTACACGGCATAGCCCTGCTTGGCGAGAAGTTCTGCAGCTCCGTGAGCTTTCTTTACAAACGGACAGGTTGCGTCAAGTACGTCAACACAGCCGTCCTTGGCAATCTGCTCCTCTTGAGGAGTTACACCATGGGTGCGCAACAATAGCGCACTTCCTGCAGCTTCAGAAGCGGAATCAACTACCTCTACGCCCTGGTCTTTAAGAGACGTAACAACGCGAGGATTATGAATAAGCGGACCAAGCGTGCGCACGGGCGCATGAGCATCTTTGACGGCCTGCTGGACCATCTGAAGAGCTCTTTCTACACCGTAACAAGCACCTGCTTCATCGGCAATTTTGATAGTAGGCACGAACTAATTCCTTCCGGGATGCTCTTTGAGCATTGCATCTCTTAGCTCGTATACCCGCTCCATGGCCACTTCTTCCATCTCTTTTGCCTGATCTTTACGCTTAGTTGAAGTCAGATCATTAAAAGAAACCTTCTGACCTGCACGAAGATACACCTTTACAGGCTTAACCAGAGGAGAACCTTTTTTCTTAATATCAAGCGCGCCAATAATGGCCAGTGGCTGAACATCTACTTTGGCAAGCTGCGCGATAAGGGCAAAACCACCGTGAGTTTCTCCACGCTCTGTATTACTTCTGATCCTTGTGCCCTCAGGGTAGATAAGAAGCATTTCTCCCCTAGAAAGTGCGGTAGTTGCACGACGAATTGCCTTCATATCGGCAGTTCCACGATCAACGGGAATTCCACCAAGTCTAGAGAGTGCCCACTGAAGCGGTTTGAATTTGTTGAACTCACTCTTGTAGATGGTTCTCACGGGGATACCGTGAACAAGGAGGTGAACAACAGTAACAATAGGGTCCAAAAACGTTGGATGGTTCATAATAAGAACGCGAGGGGTCTTATCGCCAACAAAGAGCTGGTCATTGTCCCAGCGCCATCTAAACCAGATTTTTGTAATCAGTCCAAGTACACTTACTGCCAGCCACTTAAAGAACTTGGCTGGAGCTGGAAAATCAGCAAGCGCGGTATCGTAATAATCGTCAAATGAGTTTCCGCCAAAAGGACGCAAACGCTTAGATGCCGCTGCTATAGAAGACTTTTTCTCGGAGCGCTTAGGCTCTTCCGTGTGAGACTTCCCGTCATCAGAAGAGCTGCTCTCTGATCCATTTCCCTGGTGAGAAGACCTGTGGTTGCGGGCATCTCTTTTGCCGAGTCCAGGATGCAGAGCAATAATAGCTGCAATAACCTCTTCAACAGAAAGCGCAGAAGAGTCAATGTGATGAGCGTCTTCTGCTGCACGAAGTGGCGCTGCCTTACGCTCAGAATCAGCCTTATCGCGAGCCTTGATGTCTTCGAGGATCTTCTCCTCACTCTTGGCGTCTACCTGGGCATCGTTTCCGGTGGCTGCGTCCCCACCCTGGCGCTGAACAGCGCGGCGGTGAGCTCGAGCAGCAGGGTCTGCGGTCAAGAAAACCTTTACATCAGCTTCGGGGAATACCACGGTGCCAATGTCACGACCTTCTGCGACTACATCGCCATTCTCGCCAGCGCGACGCTGAAGCGTGACCATAGCCTCACGGACCTCAGGGATGGCTGCAACAGCGCTAACGTTTCTATCTACCTCTGGGGTACGAATTTCTGCGGTGACATTTGCACCGTTAGCGAAGACGGTTTGACCATTAACAGAGTTTCCAAACGAGATGCTAATGCTGCGTGCTATCTGAATGATTATCTCGGTATCAGTCATATCAATGCCCTGACGTAGGCATTCTACGGTTACGGAGCGATACATTGCACCCGTATCAAGGAAAATCAGATCCAGGCGATCAGAAAGGGCGCGAGCTACCGTGGACTTTCCGGAACCTGCTGGGCCGTCAATAGCAACAATCATTACTTATCCCCCTTGGTGACACCCCAAATGTCACGAAAATCGTAAAAACTTGGCTCAGTGGAACGACGAATAACCTCTTCTGGATCAAGGTTAAATCCACCAAGCTTAAAATCTAAACTGCCTGTACTAGTAAAGAAGATTGAAGAGACATTTGCAAGATGTACGTTCCAGCTTGAACTTCCTGGGATGCCAAAAATCTCTGCCATCATAGAACGCAAATAGCCGCCGTGAGAAATACAAACAGTGCGTCCAGAAAGACTGGAAAGCTCGTTAAGAATATTGCGACATCTGCTTCTTACCTGCTCATATGACTCTGCTTCAGGAGCAGGTATGGAGTGACCGTTTTCATCTGAGGCCCAAGGAAACGAAAGACCGTACGGCTTAAGAATCTCTTCTGCATCAGCAAAACGCTTACTCTCCAAAATGCCAAAATCCATCTCTGCAAGGTCATCTTTTACTTCATAAGGAATACCAAGCTCTATGGCCACCATTTCAGCCATATCTTTGCATCGAGACAAAGGAGAGGTCCAAATTCTATCTGGATGAAATGCAACAAGTGCACGAACAGCACGCTCTCGCTGTTCAACGCCATGCTCGGTAAGCTCAACGTCTCTTCTGCCGCTGAAAAAGCGCTGTGTATTAGCCACACTCTCTGGGTGGCGCATAAACAAAATGCGATGAACCTGAGCTGGAACTTCAAATGGCTGCATTATGTCTCCTCTCTGGGCGTGTTTGAGCTGTTTGACGTGCGCTTAGTAATTGTGCGACTAGTAATTATTTGCTGGCATGTAAAGGCATGATGGGAGAAGCGCCAGGTTCTCTGCCAATAGTGCGCTCCAGAGCGGAAACTTCCTCTTCTGTGAGAAGTCTCCACTCACCTTCTTTAATGCCTGTAAGGTGAAGCGGCCCAAATGTGTCTCTGTGGAGTGCAAGAACTCTATGGTGAATAGCCAGAAGCATCTTTTTGACCTGGTGCTTTCTGCCTTCTCTAATAGTTACGCTGACCAGGGAGTTTGGCTCTCCTCCACCGGTTTTTCCTAAACCCTGTGGGGCGAGAAGTGCCTTCATCTTGACATCGTTGGAAACAATCTCAACCTCAGCAGGAGCTGCAGGGCCGTCTTCAAGCTTAATACCTTCGCGCAAACGATTAAGCTGATCTTCTGTAGGTGTTCCAACAACATGAGCAACATAATGTTTCCACACATGTTTTGAGGGATGCAAAAGCTCTTGGGCCATCTGACCATCGGTAGTAAAGAACAAAAGACCCGTGGTATCCATATCAAGACGTCCAACAGGGAAAAGTCCCGGGTATCTGTCAGTGGGAACCATGTCCACAATGGTTGGTCTACCCTGAGGATCTTTCATAGTAGTCAGATACCCTGCAGGTTTGTTGAGCATCAAGTAGACGGGTTTCTCGGCAATTGAGCAGACAATGCCGTCAACTGCTACAACATCTACCAGTGGATCAACCTTACTGCCAAGCTCGGTGACTACCTGGCCGTTCACCGTGACGCGACCAGAGGTCATCAGGCGCTCGGAGCCACGGCGACTAGCCACTCCTGCGCGCGCCAAAAAGCGCTGCAGGCGCATGGGGACAATACGCTCTTCTGCCACGGCCTATGCATCCTCTTGCGTATCGTAGTTGTCTCCCAAAAGAGAGCGCTCATCGTCAATGTCTTCTGCGGCTTCTTCAAGCGTTGAAGTGAAGCTTCTACCGGAGAGTCTCTCGCGAATAAACTGCTTGGACTCCTCGTCAGGGGCAAAGTCTTCCAGCGGCGGCAACTCTCGCAAAGACTTGAGCCCAAAACGCTCTAAGAAAAGGGCTGTTGTGCCATAGAGAATGGCTTGTCCCCTATCTGCCTCTTTACCCACTTCACGCACAAGGTTTTTCTCGCGAAGTGAAGAGATAACACCATCAGAGTTAACACCACGAATAGCACGGACGCCCTCACGAGTAACGGGCTGGTGATAAGCAATAACCGCCAGCGTCTCAAGCGCTGCCTGAGAAAGGCGGCGCGTATCCCAAGAGAGCACAAAATCGCTGACCAACTGATGGTGAGCTGGGTGCGTAAAGAGACGCCAACCGCCAGCTACCTCCCTGAGCTGAAAACCCCTGTTACAGCGCGTATACTCCTCTGCAAGCTCTTTAAGCGCTTGGGCAACCTCGGCAGGAGCTGCATTGGTGACCTTGGAAAAGTCGGCCGTGGTGATTGCATCTGTTGCAACCAAAAGCAGTGATTCTAAAGCGCCTTTGAGTGACTCAGAATCTAAATAAGTAAGCTCTTCTGCCATAAGTTATTCCGCCTCTTTCTGTGCTTCATCGGGCGTATGGGTTAGCGATAAAAGCGTCTGCTGGACGTCTTGGAGCGCATTTTGAGACAAGTTAAATCCTTCAAGGTCTGGCTCATCACCAGAAAGTTCTTCTAGTTCCAAAAGAACTGACTCATCAAGCTGGTATGAATCTGCGCCCTCTATGTGCTCAATCTCAATCTCGCCAAAGATGACATCCTGCTGAACACGAACAAGACCGCGCTTAAATAGCTCAAGCACTGCCAAAAAGTTTGCAACCACAATTTCTGGCGTATCTTGACCGTCTAAGAGCTCAGAGAACGTCACCTTGCCCTTAGAGCGCGTGAGTCGGTCCACAGAAGCTACCGTCAGAGCTACTGGGAGCCTTTTTGGCGCCACATGTTCCGCTTCAAGCAAGAATGTCTCACGTTTTGAGTCAATGTCCGCACAGATGACGGCAAGGCTTCTGAGGGTAATGCCCTCAAGATAGTCTGGCATGAGATTCAAGAAATCAGGATCTGGGCCCACTGAGCGTGGGAACATGTACGACTCTGCCTCCATGCGGCTACCCAGCGCGGCGCCCGCATTTCTGAACTGCTTATAGGCAATAAGGCGAGCAATAAGAACTTCTCGCGCCTCGTCAGGAGAAAGCCCGTCCAGCTCGTCATCATACTCATCTTCATCATATGAGCTTTTGAGCGAAACATCTTGAGGCACCAAGGCATGAGCCTTCATGTCCAAAAGCGTTGACGCAACAAGGACAAAGTCACTGGCAACGTCTAGGTCAAGCTCTTCCATGGCGTCAACTTCTGCCAGGTACTGATCAGCAACCTCAGAGATAGAAATAGAGCCAATAGCAACTTTTTGCCTACTTACTAGCTGAAGCAGCAGGTCAAACGGGCCAGAATATGTTGCAGTGTTTACTTTGTACGACATTAGATGATTCTCGCAAGCAAGCTCAAAATGACGTTAGAAATGCCACCGATAATGGACGAGAAAAAGCCAGGCGCAAAGAACATGAGTCCCACTACAGCAATCATACAGTAAGGCTCAATGGCGTAGAACTTTTGACGGTTTTTCTCGCCAAGAAAATATAACAGCAGCTTAGAGCCGTCCAAAGGTGGAATAGGCAGCATGTTAAAGACTGCCAGGCTTACGTTAATCTGAATGTAGAAGATTACCAGCGAAGAAACGTAGTACATTACCAGCGGATTTAGTGCCGCACCAAATGCAACAGCTAATGCGTTGAGCAAACGCAACAAGAGTGCGCCGAGAAACGCCTGCAAAATGTTAGAAGCTGGACCTGCGAGTGCTATAAGAATCTCGTCACGACGACGATCTTTGAGGTAGTTGGGGTTATAGGGAACAGGCTTTGCGTAACCAAAGCTAGGACCACCCATCAATACCAACATAAACGGCAAAAGAACCGTACCGAACAAGTCAATGTGTGCCAGTGGATTGAGCGTCAAACGGCCAGACATTTTAGCGGTAGGGTCTCCGCACTTGTATGCCACAAAGCCATGCGCAACCTCGTGAACCACAATGGCAAAGATTACCAGTGCAAATTCAGCGAGCGTTGTCAAAAGCGATGGAACTGATGTTAAAGCAGTTGGCACAACAATCCTTATCTCAACATCTGCAAAAACCGTGCAGACGGGCACGTACAAACAAAGACTCTCAAGAACATGACGTTAGTTACAAGACAGTAGGTACAAGACAATTTTACCCAAGATTGGCAAAACTACCTACTCATCAATGTCTGCTTCCATTTTTTCCGAAAGCTCCAACCATTCTGCCTCAAGCGCAGGAATCTTCTTAGAAAGTGCCTGGTATTCAGCCATACACTCATCAAATTTTTGCGGATCGTTATAGAGCGCCTCGTCGGCCATAAGCGTCATGAGCTCATCGTATCGTTTGTGTGCGGGAGTAAGTGCTGCCTCAACTTCGTCCAGACGTTTTTTGGTCTCCCTCAGCGCACGACTTCTACGGTTGCGCTCCTCAGCCTCAGCTCTTCTCTGCTCCTTAGTCTTCACATTGCGAGAAGAACCTGCAGCTTGACCTGCCTCTGGGCCAGAACTCTTAACCGCTCTTGCACCCGATGTGCCATACGAGGATACCGTTTTGCTCGACGTCTCCCCTTGCGCTGCTGCTTGAAGCTCTGCCAGCTTAAAGAGGAAGTAATCATAGTTACCGTCATAGACCGTAACCTTGTGGTCGCGAACGTCCACAACCTTGTTAGCTACAGCTCTGACCAGGTGCTCATCGTGACAAATCAAGATGATGGTTCCAGGGAAGTCAACAAGTGCCTTCTCTAGAACGTCAACAGAGTCAATGTCCAGGTGGTTAGTTGGCTCATCCAGAAGTAACAGTGGATCTGGAGAGACCAGCATCTTAGCAAGTGCCAGACGAGCGCGCTCTCCACCAGAAAGAACATTTACGCGTTTCTCAACGTCATCGCCATGGAAAAGGAAGGCTCCAAGCAATCTACGCTCTTCAGAGGTAGTCCAGCCCGCAGCTACCGTATCAAGCTCAGCAAGTACCGTGTTTGCAGGGTTAAGCTCTTCAAGCTGGTGCTGTGCATAATAGGCTTCAGTGACGTTTTGACCCAGGCTAATCTGTCCCGCATCTGGCTTAAGTTTGCCAGCAATAAGCTTCATAAGAGTAGATTTACCAGCACCGTTAGGGCCAACAAGCGCAACGTGATCTCCGCGATACAGCTTAAGGTCAACGTTATCGTAGACAAAGTTATCCTCATACGATTTAGCCACACCCTCAAGAGAAATAACGGTGTCACCGGTACGAGGAGGTTCTGGGAACCTAAAATGCATGTGATGAGATTGCTCTGGAAGAACTACCAGTTCTTCACGGATCTTCTCGACCTTTGCTACGCGCTCTTGAACCTGTTTTGCCTTGGTAGGCTTATACCTAAATCGCTCAATGAAGGTTTCCATATGAGCAATGTCGCGCTCTTGAGCAGCTCGTTTAGCGCGGAGTTGTTCAAGATTTTCTTCTCGCTGATGCAGATAACCTGAATAATTGCCGGTATACGTGACAAGCATACGATTCTCAAGCGCCGCCACGTGCGTTACACATGCGTCCATAAATGAACGGTCATGGCTTACCAGCAAAACCGTGCCGTCATATGACGATAAGAACCTCTCAAGCCACTGAACAGATTCCAAGTCCAAGTGGTTAGTAGGCTCGTCCAGAAGAAGAACATCAGGACGACGCAGAAGCAGCTTTGACAAAGAGATACGCATCTGCCAGCCGCCCGAGAACTCTTTAGCTGGCTTGTCAAAATCTTCAACGGGAAAACCCAATCCCGCAAGAATCTGGCGAGCTCTACTCTCTAGTTCATAGCCACCAAGACGCTCGAAGCGCTCCATAGCATGAGCATAGTCTTCAAGATACTTATTAAGCGTTGCGCCTTCGGGAGTTTCGGCAATTTTGATTGAAAGGTCGTTGACCTTTCTCTCCCACTGTTTAATCTCATGGGCAGACTCAATGACTTCATTAAGAGCAGTTCTATCTCCCATGAGCTCTGTTTCTTGCTCAAGATATCCCAGGGTAGCATCTTTTGCAAAGGTAATAGTTCCTTCATCGGCAGACTCTAAGCCCATAATGATTTTTAGAAGCGTAGTCTTACCCGCACCATTAGGACCAACTAAAGCCCAACGCTCTCCCGCATTGAGCTGAAGTGTTGCATTTGAATAAAGAACTCTGCCACCAAATGACTTTGAAATCTTATCCGCAAGAGCAATCAAGTGAACTCCTCATACATATCTGAACTGGATAAGTATAAGTCATTCACTTGATATACGTGCAAAATTATGTAAATGAAACCAGGCTTGTGAAGATTTATTGACGCTTCTTATGAAGGAAAAGAGCTGCGGCAGCAACAACGATAGTTGCGCCAGCAACACCAATAATCAAAGGAAGTGTAAGAGCGTTATCACCAGTATCTGGAAGAACGGACTTCTTAACCTTCTTAGCCTTTGGGGTCTCTGGCTGAGGCTGAGGCTGTGGCTCTGGTGCTGGAGTTGGCTCTGGCTCTGGAGCAGGTGTTGGATCTGGTGCAGGTGTTGGAGCAGGAATACGAGGATCAACAAAAGTTACTGTGGCAGTAGTATTTGTACCAGTGATCTGACCAACGCGGACGGTGGTATCAATCTGATAACCATCAATGGTGGTGAGCTGAGTGATGGTAGTAGAAGTGTTGCCAATAAGGTTAGGGATTACAACAGTACCATCTGCACCAGTTGTAAGAGAGTAGCTTCCATCAGCCTCCATGGTAAGAGTACCAGTCTGTGTAAATGGAGGTGTTGGGATACGAGGTCCAGCGACGTTTGCGGCAGTAGCCTTAAGAGTTGCACCGGCAATAGGATTGCCATCTGTATCAACAACTTTAACAATGATGTTGCCTAAAAGTGGTTGATTCTCCATTTCAGCAACAACCACATCACCTAGACCAGATGAAGCACCAGTAAAATCGTAAAATACAGAGTTGACCTGAGGAACATAACCTTCTTTATAAGTGGTTTGTTCAACTCTATAAGCGCCGTCAGGAAGAGGAAGATAAGGTCTAAAGTAACCGTCTGTTCCCGTGTCACCCTCGGCTACGACAGTAGAACCACCTTGATAAATTACAACATGTACACCCTCAATTGGTTCATGTGTGTATTTATCAAAAGCGAAAGCACTAATCTCATTAGAGTCTGCAAAGGCAATTCTTGGAGTGATGACTGACACAACGAGCGTCAGCGCAACTAAAACACCAAGAACAATGTTTTTATATCTATTCAATTCAATTCCCTCAAACCGAATCATACAAGTAAATACTTCTAGCTATAGTAAGGGAATTAGACATTAAAATAAAGATAATATCCACCACTAAACACAATTATTTCAAATTTTTAACTGGCAAAACTGAGGAAATCTGTACTCACCTTATAAAAATCAAGTGAACTCCCCATACATTTTCAAATTACTAAATGCACAGGTCGTTCACTTGATATACATAAACAAATTTTGAAACAGATTCAATAAATCCTGTAATCTTAGAAACGTTTCTTGCTCAGATGCATTGAGACACCAGCAAGAGAGCTTAATGTACCTGTAATTCCAACAATTAAAGAAGAGATACCAGAAATGTCAGAAGTGTCTGGAAGAACAGCCTTCTTTTTCTTTGGAGTCTTAGGCTTTTCCGGAGTCTGTGGTTGAGGCTCTGGAGTTGGTTCCGGCTGAGGCTCAGGAGTAGGCTCTGGAGTTGGCTCAGGCTGAGGTTCTGGCTGTGGCTCTGGAGTTGGTTCCGGCTGAGGCTCAGGAGTAGGCTCTGGAGTTGGCTCAG
>CALIZK010000131.1:0-9784 GCA_938028635.1 uncultured Atopobium sp. | reverse complement strand
CCTTATCTTGCCAACCAATCAGATAGTCATGTTCCTCAAGCTCTGAAGCATGTATGCCCAGCGCACGCAGCCCCTGAACAGTGGTTTCTTGAGCTTTGGCAGCAAGTTTTTGGCTGTTCATAAATTGCCAGAAAGAAACGCACACAAAGCCGCCAGGTTTGGCTTTCTCTAACAACGTACGCAGAAGCTGGAGCCTCTTCTCTGCACCTGGTACGTGATGTAAGAACCCAAACGCAACCACTAAATCACAGGCTGGAACAGTCAGCTCAGAATAAAGCGTGTTATCTAGCAGGCTCTTAATCACATCTAGCTCAATAAATACCAGCTCAGAGACATGAGCACCTGCGTCCCCACTCTCCACAAGAGGCTTGCAATTATCTACAGCAAAATACTTCGCCGGAACAATTCCCGCCTCATCGCAAAGAAAGCGCGCAAAGCGCAGGTTTCCGCAACCAATATCAAGTACAGAGGGTTTCTCGCCAGCCAAAAGCTGAGGCATGGCATCTAGGCACTTCTGCCATCCCTGCCAAGGCATTTGTCGTGTGGCCGAGAAACTCTGAACCTGCTGAGCATAAAACTCAGAGGTAATGCGACTCAGCTGCTCAGCGGTAGATGCGCTGATAGATTGCATATATGTTCTGTTTGAAGAAGTTTCCATACAGAGATTTTACGTCATCGCCTTGCTCCCAAAGGCCAGAAGCTCACCTTATTGCCTATACTGTTTGTATGGATGAACTCATTTTTGACATATTGCAGCAGCTCAGAGATAGCGCTCAAGGAGCGCTTGATACGCATCAGCTTGAGATGCTCATTAACTCGCATAACAGCGGAATTGACTCCAGCGCCCATAGCACAGAGCGCGAGAAACTCATTCCTAAACGAGCAATTCTCCCCTATTTTTTGCAGGTCAAGCAGAATAATGATGAGCTGTGGCAATCGTGGAATGTAACGCCTGAGCTAGAAGAGAGATTTATTCGCTCCGTGCGCATGAAGCCTCGCCGCACCGCTTCTGGCGTGGCTACCATTACCGTGATTACCAGGCCGCATACCTGCTCAAGTAATTGCATTTATTGTCCGTGTGATTTGCGTATGCCTAAGAGCTATCTTGCTAACGAGCCTGCCTGTCAGCGCGCTGAACTCACGTTTTTTGATCCATACGTCCAGGTTGCAGCCCGCCTTCAGGCACTCCATCAAATGGGACACTCAACCGACAAAGTGGAGCTTATTGTGCTTGGTGGCACCTGGAGCGATTATCCAGAGAGCTACCAGTACTGGTTTATCAAAGAACTCTTCCGCGCGCTCAATGACTGGCCCAACTCTCCTAGCTACATTCAGGAACGCCTGAATTGGTACACCTCGTTTGGCTTGCAGAACTCTGAAGAAGCACTTTCTTCTTTTGTTGCTGAACAGCAGACGGCAGTCTTTGATGATACTGCCACGTATAACCAGGCTTTTCATAAACTCTACGACACTAGTCACCCTCACCAAAGCGCATGGTCTCAGATGCAAAGTACCTATGATGAGCTGGTGGAGCAACAACACGTTAATGAAACAGCTGCTGCTCGCGTGGTTGGCCTTGTAATAGAAACCAGACCTGACACTATTACGCCGGATAACCTACGCATGTTTAGGCAGCTTGGATGCACCAAAATTCAAATTGGCATTCAGAGCACACGCCAAGAAATCCTTGACGCAAACCAGCGTCAGATGAGCGTTGCCCAGATTAAACGAGCATTCTCCTTGATTCGCTTGTACGGATTTAAAATCCACTCTCACCTGATGGTTAACTTGTTAGGCGCAACTCCTGAAGCAGACAAACAGGACTTTAAAACGTTTGTCACAGATCCAGGATTTCTCCCTGACGAGATTAAACTCTACCCCTGCGCTCTGGTATCTGGAACCCAGTTGGTCCAAAAATACCATGAAGGTGCATGGCAACCATACGCCAAAGATGAACTGGTAGACGTACTTGTTCAAGACGTGCTTGCAACGCCTCCATACGTGCGCATTTCTCGCATGATTAGAGACATTAGCGCCACCGATATTCTGGTGGGAAACAAACACACCAACCTGCGCCAGATGGTGGAGCAAGAGCTTGCTGCTGAAGACGTTGCAAACCGCGTGCAGGAGATTCGTTTTAGAGAGATTAACCAGCAGCAGGTACGCGCCGCGGAACTTGCCCTTCAAGACTTTAGCTACATCACCGCAGTGAGTGACGAGCACTTTCTGCAGTGGGTAACTGCTGACAATAAAATCGCAGGTTTCTGTAGGCTTTCGCTTCCCCACTGGAACAAACTGACCTCTGGAGCATGTGATGTAGCTGCCAACGAGTTGCTGGTTCAGCCAGGTCAAGCCATGATCAGAGAACTTCACGTGTATGGTCAGGCATTATCATTAGGCTCAGAAGGAATGTCTGCTCAGCATCAGGGCTTGGGTCAAAAACTTCTTGCCAAAGCCTCCTCTATTGCAGCAGATGCGGGTTATACCAGTCTTAACGTTATCAGCTCAATTGGAACGCGAGCCTACTATCGCGCTCAAGGCTTTACTGATGCAGGCCTCTATCAGCAAAAAACTCTGTAAAAAAGTAGCCTTGCACTTTCAAACCAGCTTTACGTGCTCACTTTAAAAGTCACAAAAAATGCCGAGAAGACCACTGATCTTCTCGGCATATTCATGAGCGTCGCCCTCTCCTTGACGCGAATGAATTTTAAGGAATCAGCGACAAAATCTGAGAAAGATTTTTCTTGCCAAAGTCGACCTTCTGACCTTCATTGATAACCAAGCATGGAACGCTCATGACATCGTAGGTGTCTTTGAGCTCCTTGAAGTGGTTGATGTCATAGACGTCGCAGGTGACCTGAGGGTTGTCTGCAGCAATACGCTGAGCAGCTACAACAACGTCTGGGCACATGGTACAAGAAAGTCCTACCAAGACCTGCAGATGCGTCTTTGACTCGATGGCGGCAATGGATGTCTTATCCTCGTCACTAATTGGCTGGCCAGGACCTGCGGCGTTGTAGAGTCCAAGTACAAACGAAGTGAACTCGTGACCGCCAGGAACACCGTGGAACGCAAGACCTGTTGGAGTGCCATCCTGTGCGCACACACGAACAACAGGAAGGTTCTTCTCGCCCGTGTCTGAAACCGTCTGAACGCTCAGCTTATCGGTCATGGAAGAAAGCTCTTCCATGTAAGCTACGAGCTCCTCAGAGACAGGCCTCTGGTCCAGCTCCAACTGAAGCACAAGCGGACGTGCCATGCGCTCAAAGACAGCGTTGAGCTGCGCTTTCATGTCGTCGGTGAAAAGCTCTCCAGAGGCAGAGGTGGTCTTGGCCGCAGGAGCCTCAGGAGCCTCCTTCTTGGACGAGATGCGCGTGACGTTCATCTGCGGAACAAGGCCGGTCTTTTCCTGGGCACGCTTGATGTAGCGCTCCATCTCGGTTGCGGTAGTTGCTGCCTGGCCAATAGCCGTTGCAACCTGGCGCAATGGTTTCTGGCACACATCACCCGCACCAAAAAGACCCTCACAAGTTGTTTCTTGATGCTCGTTGGTGATCAGATAGCCATAATCATCAGTCTGTGCCAGCTCTTTTACCAGGTCGGTCTCTGGCGCGTAACCCGCGAAGACAAAGACACCAATAGAATCGCCATCTTCTGGAGCAAAGGTAGTCTTCTCGCCGGTCTTGAGACTCTTGTACGTAATAGACCTAAGCGCAGAATCTCCAGCAACGGATTCAACTTGAGTGTTGTAGAGAACCGTAATATTTGGATTAGTGCGAGCAGCCTCGGACGATGCAGGGGCGCAGGTAAATGCTTCCTCGCGCACAAGAACCGTGACGTGCTTTGCATACTTAGTTAGAAATACGCTTTCTTCTGCGGCTGCAAAGCCTCCACCAATGACAAAGACTTCCTTGCCGGTGAAGAACTCGCCGTCGCAGGTAGCGCAGTACGCAACACCGTGGCCCTGGTAGTCCTCTTCTCCCACAAAGCCAATATGGCGTGGATGAGCTCCCGTGGCCAGAAGAACGGAGAGGCAGGGACGTTCACCCTTGGTGGTGTGAACTACCTTAACGTCTCCAGACATGTCCAGATCAGTGACTTCTGCTAGCAAAAACTCTGCGCCAAAGGCTTCAGCCTGCTTACGCATGGTTTCTGAAAGCTCAGAGCCACTAGTAGAGAAAACTCCCGGGTAATTAACGACCTCATTAGTGATAGTGATCTGTCCGCCAAAATGGTCCTTCTCGACAACCAGAACACGGTAGCGAGCACGGGCCAGATAGAGGGCGGCGGTGAGCCCTGCAGGCCCACCGCCGATAATCACCGCGTCGTAGAGGTCTTTGACGTCGGTCATTGTAAGCTCCTAAATCTTAGAGCTGACCAACAAGGTCAAGGCTTGGCTTCAGGGTCTCAGCGCCTGGCTGCCACTTAGCTGGGCAAACCTGGTCACCGTGCTCTGCAACAAACTGTGCAGCCTGGAGAAGGCGGAGAAGCTCCTCAGCGTTACGGCCGATTCCACCAGCGGTAACAAGCTCAACCTGGATAACACCCTCAGGGTCAACAATGAAGGCGCCACGCTCAGCGAGGCCTGCGTCCTCAATGAGAACCTCAAAGTTCCTTGCAAGAACGTGAGCTGGGTCAGCGAGCATTGGGTAGGTTACCTTAGAGATACGCTCGGACTCCTCGTGCCATGCCTTGTGGACAAACTCAGTGTCGCAAGAGACAGAGTAGACCTCTGCGCCAGCAGCCTGGAACTTGTCATAGTTGTTTGCAAGATCCTCAAGCTCAGTTGGGCAGACAAAGGTGAAGTCTGCTGGATAGAAGAAGAACAGGCTCCACTTGCCCAGTGTGGACTCCTTGCTTACCTCGGTGATGTCACCGTTGTGGAATGCGTTTACCTTAAAATCACCAATTTGCTTACCAATAAGAGACATAGTCAGTTCCTTTCTGTAAGTAAAACAATTTATAAAACGTGCTAGTTAGAAGTTTACTCTCTTTAACTCTTTTGTCAATAACAATAATGATTACTATTTATATCCACAAAAAGAAACAGGCCAGATTACTCTGACCTGTGAACAGTTGGTGGGCGTTATAAGATTTGAACTTATGACCTCTTCCGTGTCAGGGAAGCGCTCGTCCCCCTGAGCTAAACGCCCGAATATGTTTGCTGCTGGGGATGCAGCAAGGGATATATTACGAGAAACCCGCCCCTCTTGCAACCGTCAAACTCAACTTTTTTAGAAATTTGCAAAAGATCGTCTCGTCAATGCATTGATGGCTATTTAAATACCGCGGGCTATCAAAAGCTGACGTTAGATAACGATACTTTTGAAAACACTGGAAAATCAAGGTTTTTCGAGCGACGGACAAGCCGGGTATTGTACTAAAAACTGAATACGACGCAAAAGCGGCGTTTCCCACTCTCTACACAGGGAGAACAGAAACGCCGCTTTTTTCATGCCCTTTGTTACGCAGTAGGGGCAGAAAAAGCCTTGCTACAAGCGGCTTTCCGGGCGCGTATCTGACGCGGCAAGGGATTTATACCTTATCCCCCGAAACCGCGCTTCTACTGCGTAACAAATCCACAGCAAAAGGAGTGATTTACTATGGCAGTTTTCCGGGTGGAACGAAACAAAGGCTACACCGTAATGAGCAACCACCACCTACGCAACAAGGAGCTTTCTCTAAAGGCAAAGGGGCTGTTGTCGCAAATGCTGTCACTCCCCGAAGATTGGGACTACACCTTGAAAGGCTTATCCCTTATCAACCGGGAGAAGATAGACGCTATCCGCGAAGCCATACGGGAGCTTGAACGCGCCGGGTATATCGTCCGTTCAAGGGAGCGCGACGAGAAAGGACGCTTGCGGGGCGCGGACTATGTGATATTCGAGCAGCCGCAGCCGCCTACGCCGGATTTACCTACATTGGAAAATCCAACATTGGATAATCTAACACAGGGAAAACCAACATTGGAAAAACCTACGTTGGAAAATCCAACGCAATTAAATAAAGATATACAAAGAACTGACTTACCAAAAAAAGAAAAATCAAATACAGATTTATCAAGTACCCATTCCATTCCTATCCTTTCCCCTAACCCCTCACCTTGCGGGGGAGCGGCTACGCCGCCGGAACGGAAAGGAACGGAAGCGGCAGCACAGAGCGCAGTAGAGATATACCGGGAAATCATCAAGGACAATATCGACTACGACATTCTCAAACAGGACATGAAATTTGACGGGGACAGGCTTGACGAGATTGTAGACCTCATGCTTGAAACGGTATGCACCGCCAGAAAGCGGGTGCGGATTGCGGGGGACGACTACCCGGCAGAGCTTGTGAAGTCAAAGTTTATGAAACTGGACGGCGAGCATATCCGCTTTGTGCTTGACTGTATGCGGGAAAACACAACCAAAATCCGCAACATCAAGCAATATCTGAAAGCAGCCCTTTTCAATGCCCCGTCCACAATCGGCAACTATTACACTTCCCTTGTCGCCCATGACATGGCAAGCGGCGCACTTGCGCCACAGGAGCCGCACGACCCTTATTCATTCAAACCGGGCGAAAGCCTGTAAAACAACAAAAGGAGGATTTTATTATGGCACAGAGAACAGGAGCATTGGTATTTGACGAGCGCACCGACCGTTACGACATTCGCTTTGACCTCAATACTTACTATGGCGGGCTGCATTGCGGCGAGTGCTTTGACGTGTTCGTGCGGGGCAAGTGGAAGCCTACCCGGATTGAATACGGCGACAACTGGTATCTTGTCGGTATCAGAGCCGAGGACTTGAACGGGCTGCGCGTCCATATCTGACCGCCGCCCCATAAAGAAACGCGAAAGGAGGACGCGAGAAATTGCAGGACGAAGTAAACGAAAAGACCATAGCCCTTTACATCAAGACCGGGAAGCTGACCGCGCAGACGCTCCAAAAGGCAATGAAAGCCATACTGTCAAAGGGCAAGAAGCAGCTTACGAAACAGCCACAGGGCAAGCAGAGCCTAAAGCAGCTTATGAAGCAGAACGCGGGCGTTTCCAACATTGAGATTACCGAGGGCAATATCAAAGCCTTTGAGAGTACGGCGAAAAAGTACGGTATCGACTTTGCGCTGAAAAAGGACACGACGGAAAGCCCGCCCCGCTATCTTGTTTTCTTCAAGGGGCGGGACGCGGACGTGCTGACCGCAGCCTTTAAGGAGTTTTCCGCAAAGAAGCTGACACAGGATAGGAAACCCTCTATCCGAAAGCTGCTGACAAGCCTTAAAGAAGCCGCACAGGGCAGAAACGCACAGCGCGAGAAAGTAAAAAACAAAGACAGGGGGCGGGAATTATGAAGCCGGAAATCAAGAAGCTGCTTATCCTCAATCTCCCGTATCTGCTCTTTGTCTGGCTCTTTGATAAAGTGGGCGCGGCTGTCCGGCTTTCCCCCGGCGCGGACGCAAGCGCAAAGCTACTACATCTTGGGGACGGTTTTAATGCCGCCTTTTCCAGTGCCGCACCGAGCTTCCACCCGGCAGATTTACTTATCGGCATTGCGGGGGCGGTCATTGTCCGGCTGATTATCTACGTCAAGGGCAAGAACGCGAAGAAGTACAGGAAAGGCATGGAATACGGCTCTGCCCGTTGGGGGACAGCCGAGGACATAAAGCCGTACACAGACCCGGTATTTGAGAACAATATCCCCCTCACGCAGACGGAACGGCTCACCATGAACAGCCGCCCGAAGCAGCCGAAATATGCCCGCAACAAGAACATTCTTGTAATCGGCGGTTCCGGCAGCGGCAAGACCCGCTTTTTTGTCAAACCGTCGCTTATGCAAATGCACAGCAGCTATGTTGTCACAGACCCGAAAGGCACCGTCTTAATCGAGTGCGGGAAGCTCTTACAGCGGGGCGGCTATCGGATAAAAGTGCTAAACACAATCAATTTCAAAAAGAGTATGCGCTACAATCCCTTTGCCTATCTGCGGAGCGAAAAGGACATTTTGAAGTTAGTCAACACCATTATCGCCAACACCAAAGGCGACGGGGAGAAATCCGGCGAGGATTTTTGGGTAAAAGCGGAAAAGCTCTACTACACCGCGCTAATCGGCTATATCTGGTACGAAGCCCCGGACGAGGAAAAGAACTTTACGACGCTGCTTGAAATGATAAATGCGTCGGAAGCCCGCGAGGACGACGAGGACTTCCAGAACCCGGTTGACCTCATGTTTGAACGTCTGGAAGAAAAAGACCCGGAGCATTTCGCGGTCAAGCAGTACAAAAAATACAAACTTGCGGCGGGCAAAACGGCGAAAAGCATACTTATCTCATGCGGCGCGAGGTTAGCCCCATTCGACATTAAGGAGCTGCGCGAGCTTATGGAAACCGACGAAATGGAGCTTGACACCATAGGCGACAGAAAGACCGCCCTTTTCGTCATTATCAGCGACACCGACGACACTTTTAATTTCGTCGTGAGTATCCTCTACACACAGCTATTCAACCTCTTATGCGACAAGGCAGATGATGTGTACGGCGGGCGGCTTCCCGTCCATGTACGGTGCTTGCTTGATGAATTTGCGAATATCGGGCAGATACCGAAGTTTGAAAAGCTCATTGCTACCATACGGAGCCGGGAAATCTCCGCGTCAATCATCTTGCAGAGCCAGTCACAGCTAAAGGCAATCTACAAGGACAACGCCGATACCATAGTCGGCAACTGCGACACCACGCTTTTCTTGGGCGGCAAGGAGAAAACGACCCTCAAAGAAATATCGGAGATTTTAGGCAAGGAAACGATAGACAGCTTCAACACTTCCGAAACCAGAGGGCGGGAGCTTTCCCACGGGCTGAACTATCAGAAATTGGGAAAGGAGCTTATGACACAGGACGAAATCGCCGTCATGGACGGAGGGAAATGTATCTTGCAGCTACGCGGAGTGCGCCCGTTCTTTTCGGACAAATTCGACATAACGAAGCACCCGAAATACAAGTACCTGTCCGACGCAGACCCGAAGAACGCCTTTGACATGGAAAAGCACCTAAGACGCCGCCCCGCAGTCGTCAAGCCCGATGAAGTCTTTGACTATTACGAGATTGACGCGGCAGACTTGCCGGAAGATACGGAAACGTAAAAGAAAAGGACAGGGAAAAGACCTTTGCATTATGGAAATGTGCATAACTGCCTATTCCGTCATGGGAAACGCCGTTCACAGCACATGGAAAAGCAAAGGGCAGCTTTCCCACGTCCTGCAAACAGCGTTTCCCACAACTCCATGAGCAAGGCAGTTATACACATTCCCACAATGCCGACTGCTACGACGAAAACCGCACCCTCTCTTTCTTTCATTCATAAAAGCAAAAAACCTTAAAGGAGGTATCACTATCAGAAACGTAAACACAGGCTACATGATACGCGCCCCCACTCCCCCGGCGCAGCACACAGCGGCAGAAGCCGCAGCCCTTACAACTGAATACCGCCGCGCCGCAGACATTTAGGCGGCGTGGGGAACCCGCCGAACCCCGGCGGGCTTATGACCGCGGCAGTTACCAAAACTGGCCGCCGTTTTTTATGCCCTTTTTCGGGCAGCCGCACACGCGGCAAGAAAGGAGAACTTTATGGCATTTTTTAATTCGGCAGTAGGCGTTTTGCAGACCCTTGTTATCGCTCTTGGAGCTGGCCTTGGTATCTGGGGCGTGATTAACCTCATGGAGGGCTACGGCAACGACAATCCGGGCGCGAAAAGCCAGGGCATGAAGCAGCTTATGGCTAAGTAGATGTAATCAAGAAAAGAAAGGAAAA
>CALIZK010000130.1:0-36238 GCA_938028635.1 uncultured Atopobium sp. | reverse complement strand
TTTGCTTACCCTGGCTTTACGTCGATTGGGAGCAGACGTTTTGCCGTATATTCCGCATCGTTTTGGTGAGGGATACGGACTTTCTAAAGAGGCTCTTGCAAGAGTTTTGCAAGATAGAAAGCCAGATTTAATTATTACGGTAGACAATGGCATTGCTGCTGCTCAAGAGGTTGCTTGGCTTTTGCAGCAGGGGATTAATGTTGTTGTTACCGATCATCATGAGCCCGCAGATCTGGTGCCCCAGGGTGTTCCAGTCACTGATCCAAAGCTTGTTGAAGATTGTCCTTCTAGAGAACTTGCTGGTGCAGGCGTTGCCCTTAAGCTGGTGCAGGTTTTAGGACAGCTTCAAGATCAGCCTCAGCTTTGGCTTGATTATATTGATGTTGCTATGTTGGGCACACTATCTGACATGATGATGCTCAACAAAGAGAATCGTGCGCTGGTTTCTGAAGGTGTTAAGCGTCTCCAGAAAGGTCTTCGTCCAGGTCTTGTGGCTCTAGCTGCTGTTGCTGGTCAAGATATTGCTCAGATTTCTGCAGATAATTTGCCGTTTTCTATTATTCCTCGCCTTAATGCAGCAGGGCGCATGGGCACTACTGATATTGCGCTTGACCTTCTTCTTACAGAAGATGCTGAAGAGGCAACTATTCTTGCCGGCAAGTTAGAAGAGATTAATGCCGAGCGTCGTTCTATTGAGGCAAAGCTTACCGATGAAGCACTTGAGCAGGCAAAAGAAATTTACGACGGCGGCCACGCAATTGTGCTTGCCAAAGAGGGTTGGCATGAGGGCGTAAAGGGCATTGTTGCTTCAAGAATTGTTAATCGCTATCACGTACCTTGTATTCTGTTTACCATCCAAGATGGAGTTGCTCGCGGTTCTGGCCGCTCTGTTGGCTCCGTTGATTTATTCCACGCCGTTGAACAGTGTGCAGACCTTACCGTCCGTTTTGGTGGCCACCAAGGTGCCGTTGGCGTAACGGTAGAAACAGCAAAGATTGACGCATTTAGAAAGCGTTTATCAAAGGTTATGGCAGAGCTTCCAGAAGAAGAGTTTGAGGCTTCAGGAGAAGTAACAGCACTAGTAAACCTTGATGAAATTACCATTAACTCCATTGACGCCCTTGAGGCACTGCAACCTTTTGGTCAGGGTAATAAAAAACCGCTCTTTGGCGTCAAGGGTGTAGTGATGAAGAATCGCTCACGTGTTGGCGCAGGCGGAGCTCATCTTTGCTTTATGGCTTCAAATGGCATTTCTTCAATTTCATCCATCATGTTTAGAACGCCTCATGTTGAGGCGGCGGCTGAGTATGACGGAGCTGTTGATTTGATTTTTGAGGCAGTTAACGAGACTTGGCAGGGCAGAACTAAGCCAAAACTCATGGTCAGAGATATTCTCTACAGAGACTTTACCGATGAAGATGACGGCCCCATTGAAGCAGATCTTCTCGGCAGCGCTGCTGACTTGCCCCTTGTGGTTACCAAGGAGACTACAGAGGCTGATGAGGCCTCTCAAGAACAGGCGCAGCAAAAGCGCCGTGAGCTGGAAAGTCTTTCTTCTGAGGAGCTTACCCAGGCCCTGGTCACGTCCATGATTGGTTCAAGAGAGCTCTTGCCTCTGCAAAAGAAAACACTAGAGGTTCTCTCTCAAGGAACGTCTTGTCTCTCTGTTATGGCAACAGGTAGAGGTAAATCGCTTATCTTCCAGATCCATGCCGCTCGTGTTGCGCTGCTGCAACATAAAATGAGCGTGTTTGTCTACCCGCTGCGCGCTCTCATCAACGATCAAGTCCAAAGCATAAATAACACCTTTGAGCCTCTAGGAATTTCTGTCGAGGTACTCAACGGAGAAACAGACCTTTCCAGCCGAGAAGACCTGTTTGCTCGCATGGCAAACAATGAGCTTGATATTGTGCTGACTACTCCAGAGTTCTTCTCGCTCCACGCTGATCAATTTGCTAAGGCGCAAAACATCTCATTTGTAGTGTTTGACGAGGCACATCATGTGGGCATGAATGCTTCTGAGGGCAGACTTGCATATGCACAAATGCCACAGGTACTAAAGATGCTTGGGAGTCCGCAGGTACTTGCCACAACAGCTACGGCTACCACGCAGTCAGCTCAGAACATCTGTGAGCTTCTCTCTATTGAAGCAGAGCATGTATACAAAGACAAAACGGCTCGTACTAACCTTGAACTCAAGGACCTTCGCGGTGCTAAGGATAGGGAATGTGCGCTGCTTTCTCTTGTGTCAGATGGCACAAAAACGGTTGTCTACGTCAATTCAAGGGAGCAAGCGCAGGCACTGACGCGTATGTTGCGCCATCGTATTCCAGAACTTGGTCACAAGATTGCGTTTTATCATGCGGGTCTAACACCTCAGATACGCAAGAACGTTGAGCGCGCTTTTAGGCGTGGAGATGTTTGTTGCATCATTGCTACCAGTGCATTTGGCGAAGGCGTCAATATCTCTGATATTCGCCAGGTTATCCTGTATCACCTGCCGTTTGGTCGCGTTGCCTTCAATCAGATGAGCGGACGCGCAGGTAGAGACGGTAAGCCTTCTGTAATTCAGATGCTATTTGATGCGCATGATATGCGTGTTAACGAGCGCATCCTTTCTTCTCATGCACCACAGCGAGAAGCCCTGGTAGCTGTCTACCGCGCGCTTACGGCACTGCAGCCAAAGCTTGGTGCTCAGACAGCTGATTCAGCACTCACTGATGAAGATATTGCGCAGATGGCGCTAGAAATTGACCCGCGATCTAAGGCTGACGAGCAAACCGTTCGTGTTGCACTTGACGTTTTTGCTGAGCTAGGGTTTATTAGCATTGAAGGATTTGATCAAACGCGAACAATCTCCGTCAATAGTCAAGCTTCGCACATGGACTTGCTGGAGTCTGCACGCTACGCTGAGGGGCTTAAAGCGCACGCTGAGTTTGAATCATTTGCTCAGTGGGTACTTTCTGCTTCACCAGATGAGCTGGCAGATGCTATAACAAAACCCATCGTTCCAGAAATTGGTTCAACGTTTGATGGGGGAAGGGAGTCCTCTGATGAGTGACGAGAGGACCACAAAAGAGGCCAAGGCGCCAGGCGCGGATAATTACCGTCTGCTTGAGGGAGCCGTGCGCACATATTTGCCTGAGGAAGCTCAGGCAAAGATTGCTGCTGCATATGCCTTTGCTGCTGACTATCACAAAGATCAGCGTCGTCGTTCTGGCGAGCCTTATATCAACCACCCAGTTGAAGTGGCCCTTATTCTTGCGCACGATCTTCATATGGATGAAGACACCATCTGCGCTGCCCTTATGCACGATACCGTAGAAGATACGTCTGCCTCACTAGATGAAATTTCTTCTCGCTTTGGTAAGTCAGTCGCTGAGCTTGTTGACGGCGTTACAAAGCTCACGTCCATTGAGGTCAGTTCAATGGACGAGAAACAAGCGCTTAACCTGCGCAAAATGTTCCTTGCTATGTCAAAGGATATTCGCGTTGTTATCATCAAGCTTGCCGACCGTCTTCATAACATGCGTACGCTGGCGGCACTTCCACCGGACCGTCGTCTGTTTAAGGCGCGAGAAACCATGGACGTGTATGCACCACTTGCTGACCGCTTGGGTATCTCTTCGGTTAAGTGGGAACTTGAGGATTTGTCTTTTTTCTGGCTTGAACCAGAGGAGTACCAGCGTGTTGCTCGCATGGTCTCTGACTCTCGTGCACAAAGAGAGAATGACCTCAATAACGCTAAAAAGACTCTGACTGATGAGCTTAATGCCGCCGGTCTTACTGACTTCCAGATTACGGGACGTCCTAAGCACCTATGGTCCATTTATCAAAAGATGGTCCGCAAGGGCAGGGAGTTCTCCAACATCTACGATCTTATCGCCTTGCGCGTAATTACAAACTCTGTAGGCGATTGCTATTCAGCACTTGGCGCTATCCATGCGCTATGGCATCCAATGCCTGGTCGTTTCAAGGACTATATTGCAACGCCAAAGGCAAATCTCTATCAGTCCTTACACACAACAGTTATTGGCCCTGATGGACGCCCTATTGAGATTCAGATTAGAACCGCCGAGATGCACGAGGCATCTGAGTACGGTATTGCTGCTCACTGGCTATATAAGGAGCAGGGCAATTCAAAGGGCAAGATGTCCTCTGAAGACAAGCTTATTGATTCAACTATCAACTGGATTCGCCGCAGTCTTGACTGGGCTGTTGAAGATGATATTGATGATCCCCACGAGTTCTTGGATAACTTGCGCGTAGACCTCTTTGAGCATGAGATTTTTGTTTTCACGCCAAAAGGCGAGGTCATGAGCTTGCGCGTCAATTCAACACCTCTGGACTTTGCTTACGCCGTTCATACTGAGGTGGGCAATCACTGTGTTGGTGCGCGCGTTAATGGTTCTGTAGTTCCACTGACGCATACGCTTCAGATGGGTGACCGCATTGAGATTTTGACTAACAAGAACGCTCGCCCTTCTCGCGACTGGATGACGCTGGTAAAAACGCCGTCTGCACGTGCAAAGATTCGCAAGTATTTCTCGCAAGAGAACAAGTCTGACGATGCTGAACGCGGTCGTTCTGAGCTTGCAAAAGAGCTGCGTAAGCGCGGTTATGGCATCAGCGCTACGCGTACGGTAAAGGCGCTTGATCAGCTCACCGAGCAGTTTGATTATCGCAGCGTAGATGACCTGTTTGCGGGAATTGGTGCAGGTAATCAGTCTGCTAAACAGGTTGTTAATCGCGTGAGTGAAATCTTAGAGGAGAAAAATCCCGAGGTTGTTACTGAGCAAGAGCGCAATGCGGCACGCCTTCAGGAGAAGAACAAGGCAATTGCAAACGATCAGCCTTTGGTTCGCTCCTACGTTATTTCTCGTACCGCTAAGGGGAGTCGTCCCAAGAAGTCTAACTGTGGCGTTGTGGTAAACGGTGATCCAGATTTGCTTGTTCATCTTGCACATTGCTGCAATCCTGTTGCAGGTGACGATATTGTGGGCTTCATTACACGCGGTCGCGGCGTTTCTGTTCACCGCGCCAATTGCCCTAACGTTAAAGACCTGCTCAACGATCCAAAGCGTATCATCCCTGTTTCTTGGGATGCCAGCGGCGCTACTGAGTTTAGGGTAGAGATTGTCGTTGAGGCAGCGGACCGTATGGGCCTTCTTAAGGACGTCACGGTTGCGCTGTCTGACGCTGGTGCAAACATTCTTTCTGCAGCTACACAAGTGGGCGAGCAGGGCGTAGTACGTATGCGTTTCTTGGTTTCTATCTCTGATACCAGCTTGCTTGATACCTTATTTGCATTTGTAACTCGCGTGCCTTCTGTCTACGACGCTCGTCGTATTATGCCAGGTGAAGGCGCTAATCAGATGAGAAGGAGACTTTATGGCTAATCAAAATGAGGGCTGCTCTTGCGGCCATAATCACGAGGAAGAGCATGGCGGACACGGCGGCTGCTGCGGTCATCATGGCGAGCATGGCCACGGTGAGCACGGTCATGGCGGTTGCTGCGGCCATCACGGTCATGGTGGTTGTCATCACGCAAAAGACCAGATTGGCGTCTTCAAAGTAGGTCCTCTTGAGACTAACTGCTACATTTACGTTTCTGGTAATGAGTGCATGATTATTGATGCCGGTGCATCGGGTGCAGAGATTGCTGCACAGCTCTTGAACCTTGAGCTTAAGTACATTGTTGCTACTCACGGCCATGCTGATCACGTTGGTGGCGTTAAAGCTTTGAAGCTTGCTGTGCCTGGTGCTCAGTACCTAATCAACGAAGCAGATAATGAGCTTGCGCAGAGGGCTCATAACTCAAACGAGATCTATGATGATGCTCCAGAGCCAGACGGTTTTCTTCACGAGGGGGATGTTCTCTCTGTTGGAACTGCACAGTTCAAGATTATGGAAACTCCAGGCCACACTCCTGGCGGTATTGTTTTGGTGGGAGAGGGAACTGCTACTGGCGCCGTTTTTGTAGGCGATACGCTTTTCCAGGGTTCTGCAGGAAGAACAGACCTTCCAGGTGGCAACTTTGAAACGCTTAAGGCTTCTTTGAACCGTATCAAGACAGAGCTTGATCCAACCTCCATTATTTTGTCAGGACATGGAAATCAAACGTCTCTTGAGGCAGAGATAGCAACTAACCCTTTCTTACAGGATTAAATCAGCTATAACTTTGATGATTTAGCAAGACAGATTTGCATAGGTGCGGTATAGTACCTATGCAAACTTTTTAGCCCGAGTGGCGGAATGGCAGACGCGGAGGTCTCAAAAACCTTTGAGGAAACTCGTGTGGGTTCAAGTCCCACCTCGGGCACCAGCTAAAAGTTTAAGCTAGATGTGAATTTCTCGTCATATCTAACTTGGTACTTGTAATGTTTTCTCGTTAGAGGTAACCTTACAAGGTACTTTTGAAGCGGGATTGAACGTGAGTCCCCACCTACACAGCGCAAAAGCAGCTGTCTGGTCAGACAATTTAACCTTCGCACGTCACCTGTGCGTATTGTCTCCCAGTTGCTTGTGCACTGGGTTTTTTATTGGCGGACAAGCAATTGTCCAAGAGGGAAGGTGTACAAGATAGCCAAGAACGATGGTCCTCGCATTAATGAGGAAATCACTGCTCGCACGTGCCGTCTTATTGACGCTGATGGTAGTCAGCTTGGTCTTTTTGGCGTCAATGATGCAATGAAGAGAGCTCGTGAGCACGGTCTTGATCTCGTAGAGATTGCTCCAAATGCCGAGCCTCCTGTATGCAAGATTCTTGATTACAGTAAGTTCAAGTATGAGCAGGCTCGCAAGGCCAAGGCAGCTCGCAAGAACCAGGTCAAGATCGAAGTCAAAGAGATGAAGTTCCGCCCAAAGATTGATGTGGGCGATTACGAGACCAAGAAGGGTCACGTACTGCGCTTCCTCAAGAAGGGAGCACGCGTCAAGATCACCATCATGTTCCGTGGACGCGAGATGGCTCACCCAGAGCAGGGCCGTATTGTACTTGATCGCCTTGCTGAAGATTTGAAGCCTTTTGCCACAATTGAGCAGAAACCGCTCATTGAAGGCCGTAACATGCACATGCTCGTTGCTCCAATCAAGGGAGCGTTTGACGAGAAGCCCGAGGGTGCTGAGGATGGCACCACACAGGAGGAGAAGTAGTATGCCTAAGATGAAGACGCACAAGGGTTCGGCTAAGCGTTTCCGCCGCACCGGTACTGGCAAGATTATGCGTGCTAAGGCTTTTAAGAGCCACATTCTTACCAAGAAGTCCCAGAAGCGTATCCGTGGCTTCCGTAAAGAAGCTGTTCTTTCCGCTGGCGATGCAGCAGTAGTTTCTCAGCGTATGGGCGCTAAGAACTAAGCGCGCCACCCACCAGATCAAATAACAAGGAGTGATTAGATATGGCAAGAGTTAAGCGCGCAGTTGCTGGCCGCAAGAAGCGTCAGACGCTCGTTGAGCGCACAAAGGGTTATTACGGAACTTCCTCTCGTACCTTCCGTGGTATGAAGGAGCAGGCACAGCATTCTGGTCAGTATGCTTACCGTGACCGTCGTAACAAGAAGCGTGATTTCCGCGCACTGTGGATTCAGCGTATCAACGCTGCAGCACGCATCAACGACCTTTCTTACAGCAAGTTCATGCATGGCCTCAAGCTCGCTGGTGTTGAGCTTGACCGCAAGGTTCTCGCAGAGATTGCTTACTCTGACGAGCAGGGCTTCGCAGATCTTGCAGAGATCGCTAAGAAGGCTCTCGCTGAGTAACCTCAGCTGAGTGGTTTCAGCGAAGCGGCTCCGGCCAAGCGATTTCTTCGCAGCTAGATAGCTAGACCCCGTATGTCCTTTTGGATGTGCGGGGTTTTCTTTTGGCGAGAATTTCGCTGGGAGCACGACCGGTCGAGGTCACGGCGCGCACAGTTGAGGTCACGACGCGCCTGATTTTCTCGCCATGTCTGAACGATTTGCCGGAAAAGCTCACCATATCTGAGCTATTTGCCGGGTTTTCTCGCCATGTCTGAGTAAATTCACTCAGACATGATGCAGCTTTCAGGCTCAAAAATTTAGGGCCGAAGCTCCTATCTTTCACGTGCCTGATTTCGTCAAAGAATCTGTAAATTTTGCCTAAAAATGCAAAAGAAACTGTGGATTTGCCTGATTTTGTCAAAGAATCTGTATCTAAAATACAGATTCTTTGCACTTTTTAGGCGCGTGAGCTGGTTGTTGGCGAACGGCGAGAAACCCGTGTAGTCGCAACCGCAGCTGTAAACGGAACCGCGAGCTCACGGAAAGTTAGCTTGCGAGTAGTCGTTTCCCAGCTTATTCGCTCTTGTGGTCTCTGTGAATGAGCTCTTCGATGTGTTCATGCTCTTCTTCATGGAGCTGCTTAATCTCTTCATCGAAGCCTGGATCTTTAGGCGTAATGAGCTCGTCCTCACCAGTCTTTGGATCAGTATGGTGAAGCAGAACAGGCTCAAAGAGGTGTAGGTACTTTGCAAAGAAAGCAGACATAGTAAGTAGCATGACAAAAATTGCAATACGAGGCAGCGTATTGACCTGCGTCATAATGAGCGAACCAACGCACAGAAGGGCAGTCCAACCGTACATCAAAAGTACCGCTTGGCGCTGATTATAACCGTGAGCCATCAAACGGTGATGGATGTGTCCGCGGTCGGCAGTGGCAAAACTGACGTGCGCGCGGGTACGGCGAACAATCGCAGAGAAGGTATCGATGATTGGAATACCTGCAACGACGAGAGGAACAATGATAGTTGTGAGTCCTGCCCAACGAGTGACAGACAAAAGCGAAATTGTTCCCAAGGCAAATCCCAAGGTCAACGAACCGGAATCGCCCATGAAAATAGTTGCGGGATACGAGTTGTGAACTAAAAATCCAAGCGTGGTGCCCGCGATTGCTGCACTTAAAAGCGCTGCATCAAAGCGGCCCGCCCAAATGGAAAGCACAAACATAGTGGTAGAGGCGATGCAGGTAATTCCTGAAGAAAGTCCATCAAGACCGTCGATCAGGTTAATGATGTTGGCGTAAGCAACCAGGTAAATGACAGTTGCTGGGTAGGCAAGCCAACCAAGATCCACAAAGCCGTACGCGGAAAACGGATCAACAACGTTACCGATAATCAGGCCGCCCGCAGCCGCGATACTTGCTGCAATTACCTGACCAGCGAGTTTTTGAATGGGTTTGAGAGAAAAAATGTCATCAAGCAAGCCGGTCAAGAAAATTACCGCAAATGCAGCGCCAACAATCCAGAAGTTGACGTTGAGATAATAGCGAGAAGAAAGCGTAATTTCGGCATGTCCAAGGATTGCTTCAACGCCATAACGCACCAGCATAGCAACGGCTAACCCAAAGAAAATTGCAACGCCACCCATGCGAGGAATAGGTTTTTTATTGACTCGACGTGCAGAGGGTTTATCGACAACTCCAAGCTTCCAAGCCAGTTGACGAACGGCAGGGGTAATCAGAGCTGAACCAAGACCAGCCGAGAGGAAAACACAAAACATGGTTACCCAGAGGTTCAAGCCGTATACCCTCCAATAAAAAACAGTATTTAACTGCTAAAATCCATACCATTTAATTGTGCTGCTCATTAAAAAACAAGTCAAGACTTTAATCTTTTTATTATCTCTTTATAGTAAGAATTGTCCTTCTCCCGCGGTCTAAACTGGGTGAACCGACAAGTTTTTTCAGGGAGCCTAATCTCGTGTTCAGTACAGGCATCCTTCGTTGTTAAGGAAGCTGGAACGCCCGAGCGCGGCGCCCACCTTATGAAGGTGGGTTCATAGATGACTGCGGGGAAGGATATTTTTCTGCCTCGGTAGTCTGTGTTAAAGCTCTGACGGCTCGCGGAAGAGTCGCGACGGTCCGCGGAAACGCAACGAGCCTCCTCGCAAGCCTACAGCCGCTCATTCCGCTCGCATAATCATTGACATACCTGCTCCTGATTGCCACAATAAGTACCGCAACGGGGATATAGCTCAGTTGGGAGAGCGCTGCCTTCGCAAGGCAGAGGCCGAGGGTTCGAATCCCTTTATCTCCACCATGACTTTGACGCGCGCAGAGACCCTGCGCGTTTTTTATACCACCATCTGCCTGGGCAGATACGACGGGAGGCGAGAAACCCTTGGGTAGTGCACCATCACCTAATACCCTTACGTTTTCTGCCTACGACGTCTGTGAACTCTGCCCAAGGCGTTGCCATGCTCAAAGAAACGCTGGTAAAGCGGGCCTTTGTGGAGCTTCAAGCACCATTCGTGTGGCTCGTTCAGCGCTGCACTTCTGGGAGGAGCCTCCTATCTCGGGCGAGGCTGGATCGGGTGCAATTTTCTTCACAGGTTGCCCGCTCAGATGTGTGTTCTGTCAGAATCATCAGATCTCGCAGGAGGGTTTTGGCAAGCCTGTCACAACCGAGCGCCTTGCCCAGATGATGCTTGAACTGCAAGCTCAGGGTGCGCTCAACATTAACCTTGTAACTCCCTTGCACTTCTCGCCACACATAATTGAAGCAGTGACGCTGGCAAAAGAGGCGGGATTGACGCTCCCAATAGTGTGCAATACCTCGGGATACGAGTTGCCAGAGGTGGTGCAGAAAGTTTCGAGTGTTATTGATATTTGGCTGACAGACGTCAAGTACGCAGACCCTGCGCTGGCAAAAGAGCTCTCGTACGCAGCAGATTACCCCGAGATGTCTATGGCCGCGCTTGAAGTTATGCATGACTCGGTGATGAGTCGTGGCGGTCGCAAGCTGGATGATGGCGGTCGCATGTTGCAGGGCATTATTGTGCGCCACCTGGTCATGCCCACGCACGCGGACGATTCCTGCGAGGTGCTCAACCGCGTCTGGAATCTTTGTCATAATGATGTAGACGTATCAATCATGAATCAGTACACGCCCAACGAGCGCATGCGTGCGGCTGGCGGTCCGCTTTCTGGAACGCTTTCTGACGAGGAGTACGAGTTGGTGCTCTGTCATGCGGATGACCTGGGCTTTGAGAACCTGTGGTGGCAGGAGGGTGGAACCGTCTCCGAGAGTTTTGTGCCAGCCTTTGACGCAACAGGTGTTGAGGGTCCCGCGCTCAAGCTCCGCTCGGCTCGCAGCAACGCCACCGACGTTTCAGCCCGCATCATCACCAGCATCCCCGATACGCAAACCGAGGAGTAACCATGTCTGTCGAGAAACCCGAAGAGCTCCAAACCACCCCAGCGCCACAGGCGGCTGCGCTCACGGACGCGGAGCGCGCCGAGCTGGAAGCGCTCCGCGCAGAGAAGGAGCGCAGGGAGCTCGAGGCTCTTCGCGCAGAGAAGGAACGTGCTGAGCTCGAGGCGCTGTGTGCCGAGAAGACCCGTGCAGCCCAGGCAGAAGCTGCAGTTCAGGCAGAGGTAGATGCAGCAGCGGAAAGTGAAGCTCAGCAGCGTGCTGCACGTCAGGCAGCTCAGCAGGAGGCCGAGCAAATTCGCCGCATTCAGGAGCAGCGCGCCAAAGGCCGCGCCCTTATGGAGCCAGATGAGGACGACGAAGACATCAAAATGCCTTTGGGGCAAAAAATTGTTATTGGAACTGTGGTAATTCTCGCAGTTATTTTTGTTGTAAGCCAATTTATTTTGTAAGACTGCTACTCTAGATATATCGTCTCACCGTCAGTTTTTGACCAATCGAAAAGAGCAACTATGTCACTCACTGATCGTACCAAGCCTTCGGACGTAAGCCTTAATACAGACTTGTATGAGCTCACAATGGCTCAGGGTTATTGGGAAGCGGGTCTTGTTGATGCGGAGGCATGCTTTACTGCATTTTTCCGCGAGAACCCCTTTAATGGTGGATTTGCAATTTCTTGTGGAACTGGTCAAATTGCTGACTTAGTTGAGAACTTTATTTATGAAGACGACGATATTGACTACCTGGCAAGCATTAATTCTCCTGGTGGCGGTCGTCTCTTTAAGTCAGCATTCCTTGAATTTTTGCGCAACCACAAGCTCAATGTAACCATTGATGCAATCCCCGAGGGAGAGCTTGTTTTCCCACGCGAGCCTATGGTCCGCGTAGAGGGCTCCATTGTTGATTGTCAGCTCATTGAGACCGCCCTGCTAAACTTGGTCAACTTCCAGACTTTGGCAGCAACTAAGTGCGCTCGCGTTATCAAGGCTGCTCAGGGCAATCCCGTCTCTGACTTTGGCCTGCGCCGTGCACAGGGTCCAGACGGTGGTCTGGCAGTTGCTCGCGCCTCCTATATTGCTGGTGCTTCCAGCACTTCAAATGTCCTTGCTGGCAAAATTTACGGCATTCCTGTTTTTGGTACCCACGCACACTCTTGGGTAATGTCGTTTGACACCGAGCTTGATGCCTTTAGGGCGTTTGCAAAGTCTAGCCCAACCAACTGCTCGCTGCTACTTGATACCTATGATGTTCACGAGGGCATCAAGAATGCAATCATCGTGGCAAAAGAGATGGAGGAGCGCGGCGAGCGCCTGAGTGCAGTCCGTATCGACTCCGGAGACCTTGCACGCCTTTCCAAGGAAGCTCGCAAGGCGTTTGATGAGGCTGGTCTTCCTTACATTAAGATTTCCGTTTCAAACGATCTTGACGAGTACACCATCCAGTCGCTCTTTGCTCAGGGAGCACCTATTGATGCCTTTGGTGTTGGCACCAAGCTTGCTACCTGCGATCCTCAGCCTTCGCTTGGCGGCGTCTATAAGCTGACCGCTCGTCGTCAGTCTGCTTCTGAGCCTTGGACTCCTGTTATCAAGCTGTCCGAGATGGCCTACAAGCGCACCGTTCCTGGTATTCAGCATATCCGCCGCTTCTACGATGCAAACGGCTGCCCTGCCGGCGACATGATTTTTGACCCAGATTACCTGGTCACCAAGAATCCAGAGTCTAAGGCAACCGTGGTAGACATCATTGATCCATACTCCACTCACAAGCTTGAAGGAACTTCTCGCGAACTGATGGTAAGGCTGGTAGAAGGAGGCAAGCGCGTAGGGGAGAGCGAGTCCATTGAGGTTGCTCGCGACCGCTGCCATGCTGCGCTTATGCACCTGGATGCGGCATACACGCGCTTCCTGAACCCTCAGATTTATCCTGTAGGCCTTGAGCGCGGTCTGGCCAATTTGCGTCACGAACTTGCTGCTCAACATCAGGTAAAATCTTCCGAGGAAACCGAGTAGTCCTTTAGGAACTACGCAATCTACTACGTACTTACGCTGCACACGTGTACTAAATTTAAAGGAGAACCATGCGCGAGAAGATCGAGGAACTTGTACGTCAAGCCTTGGCAGATGCCCAGGCTGCGGGTGAGTTGCCTGAATTCCAGATTGATGACGTGGGACTTGAGCGCCCACAGGACTCATCAAATGGTGACTGGTCTTCTACGGTTGCAATGCGTTCTGCAAAGCTGGCACATAAGGCTCCTCGCGATATTGCCGCAGCTCTTGTGGCTCATATTGAAGCAGACGCTCAAATTGAGCGCGTTGAGGTTGCAGGTCCTGGCTTTGTAAACTTTTACCTGTCTACCGCTGCGGGCAATGAGATTTTTAACACCGTTCGCGAGCAGGGCGCCGATTTTGGTCGTTCTACCTTTGGTGCTGGCCAGAAGGTCCAGGTAGAGTACGTTTCTGCAAACCCTGTTGGTCCTCTGCATATTGGCCACGGTCGCTGGGCAGCGCTGGGAGACTCTCTGAGCCGTATTCTTGCATTCGCAGGCTATGAGGTTGAGCGCGAGTACTACGTAAACGATCACGGTTCTCAGATGGATGTCTTTGGTCACTCCATCTCCAAGCGTTACCTGCAGCTTATTGACATCATGCAGGAGCGCGGCATTGACGCTGATGCAGCTGCTCAGGTGTTGGCTGAAGATCGCAATGCTTACGTTGCAGATGAAGAGGATGCACATCCAGAAGAGCATCCATTCACTGACGAGTTCATCAATTCTCTTGGCGGCAATGCATACGCTGGAGACTACATTGTTGACCTGGGTCTTTTCTTCCTCAAAAATGACGGAGAGGTCTGGGCAGACAAGTCCGAAGATGAGCGCATGGTTGAGTTCCGTGAGCGCGGTTACAAGATGATGCTTGAGTCCATCAAGCATACCTGTCATAGCGCCCGTTCTGACTTTGACGTTTGGTTCTCCGAGCGTTCTTTGTACGTTAAGGATGACCAGGGTAAAGACGCTGTCGATCGCGCACTTGATGCTCTTGATAAGCTTGGTTACCTCTATCGTTCTGACGAGGGCGCACTGTTCTTCCGCTCCACTGATTTTGGTGACGATAAGGACCGTGTGCTCATCAAAACAAATGGCGAGTATACCTATTTTGCTTCCGACGTAGCCTACCACTGGAATAAGTTCCAGCGCGTCGACCACGTTATTGATATTTGGGGAGCAGATCACCACGGATATATTCAGCGTGTTCGCTCTGCTGCAACAGCTCTTGGGTACCCAACTCAGTTTGAGGTTCTGCTTGGTCAGCTGGTTAACCTGCTCAGAAATGGCGTTGCTGTCAGAATGTCTAAGCGCAAGGGAACCGGTATCCACTTTGACGAGCTTCTCGCCGAGGTTGGTGTTGATGCAACCCGCTACACCCTTGTTTCAAAGTCTTCCAACCAGATGATTGACTTTGACATTGAGCAGGTAAAGCGTCAGGACAGCTCTAATCCTGTGTATTACGTTCAGTATGCCCACGCTCGTATTTGTTCCATTTTGCGTCGAGCGGCTGGCGTTGACCTGGAAGAGGCTCAGGCGCTTGGCATGGACGCCGTTGCAGATAAGGCCATTGGCTCTGAGGTTGATCTTGGACTGCTTTCTGATGCCGCTGAGCAGGCTCTTGCTCGTAAGCTCTTTGAGTTCCCAGGTCTTGTTGAGGGTTGTGCTCGCGATAGGGCGCCATTCCGCATTACGCACTATATTGAAGAGCTTGCTGGTCAGTTCCACGCATTCTATACCGTCTGCCAGGTGCTTCCTTCTGAAGGACGCCCACTGGACGCAGAGCTTTCTAAGGCTCGTCTTGCTGCTTGCGATGCAACTCGCCGCGTGCTTGCAATTGCCCTTAATTTGATTGGCGTTTCTGCTCCTGAGGCAATGTAAACGATAGCTAACTATGTTGTTTTGTCATGATACCGTGCGAGTATTGAATACTTGCACGGTATCTTTAGTGAATTTCTCCAGATAATTTCCACATTTCTTCGTTATGTAAAAAGTTTTTTAATGTATAAAAGAGATAATAAAATTAATTTTTATTACTCAAATTTTATATTGCAGCATATAAAAGCCTATATTGATGTCATATACACGCCATTTTCTAACATATTTTTGACTAACTATTGTTTTGTCCCCACGTTAACACGTATTTTTTAGGGGTATACTCATTATGCGAGCAAATAGTAAATGGTTCGGGCATAAGAGTGGAGGTCTCTATGGAACTTCGCGAGTACATGTCCATTCGCAGGTCTTACAACTTAGTTAGAAGAGTGGTACCTGCTAACAGACGACTCACGTTTGAAGAGTTTGCTATTTTGTGTCGCCTCAATGTGAAGGGCGCCCCTGTTAAGACTTCAGAAATTGCCGAGTATCAGAGTGCTCTTCGTCCTACGATTACTCATCGTACCTCGCACCTGGCAAGGCTTGGTTTCATCAAGAGAGATGAAGGCGCCATTGATCGACGCAATGTAGTGTGCATCATTACAGAAAAGGGTGTAGAAGCAGTTGAGGAGCTGTCTAAGCTCACCTGTGCTCGTATTGCACCTGGTCAGGCACTTTCCCGTACTTCATTTGAGCGTATTGTCATGTATGTTGATGCTATGGGAGCTCTGTATTGCAGGGCAGCAGATATGGTGCTTCTTGCGATTCTAGATTCTCCTAAAGACGCTCTTTCTATTACAGAGATTGTTGATGCACTTGGTCTTTTACAGCCAACGGTTTCTATGTCTCTGACTGCTTTGGCAGAAAGTGGCCTGGTACAGCGCAAACATGACGATGCTCTTTCAAGAAGAGTAACTATGGTTGAGCTCACGCCTCAAGGCAAGACATATATCAAAGAAATCGTTCAGCAAATTGAAGATATTATTGTTAAAAGAAAGAGCCGTACAGCTGTTTAAATGATTTATGCAGATTAAAGAAATCTAGAAGATGGGTTTCTCGAGGTTTAAGGGTTAGTGGTTATAAATCCCCATTTGCCCGTTTTATGGTGAATTTTATTTATTTTTTCATCATAAGGCGGGCATTTTCGTGGTATATTCCTTTTGGATTTGCACCTATTTGATTTTGTTTGTTATCCCTTCATCATATTTCTCACGTATTTTTACAGATTATTTTGATGAGCAAACAGAGAGGTTTGTACATGTCGGACGAAACATCTTCGGTCCAAAATGATTCTTTAAATGATGTAGAAAATACTCCAGCACCACGTAGACGTGGTAGACCTCGCAAGAGTGAAAATAGTAATTCAGAAAATTCAACTTCACAAAATACCAATTCTGAGGCAACTGAAGAAAAGGCCTCTAATTCATCTGCTGCAAAGCGTCGTCGTGGTCGTCCAACTAAAAAAGAGACTGAGGCACGTCGTGCGGTAGAGGCTGTTGTGGCAGAGGCTATGAACGCAGCAGGCATTACAGAGCCACCAAAGCGCCGTCGTGGCCGTCCTAGCAAAGAAGAGATGGAAGAGCGTGCTCTTCATGAGCGTGCCCTTGAAGTTGCACAGGCAGAGGTCCTGGCTCAGGTTCAGGCAGGTGGCAAAGTTTCTTCTGACGTTGTAGATACTGATCGCCTTACCAAGATTGTTCAGGACGCAACTCAGCCTTCTGCGGAGGTAACCCCGGTTCCTGCCTTCACTAAAGCAGAGGCAGAGGGTGCAGTTGGCCAGAATGACAATGCGGCTCAGAAGAACTTTGCTGAAGAGCAGGGTAGTGTTGAGCAGCAGGATGGTGCAGCTCAGGAGCAGGCTTCTGGTGCAGTAGCAGATTCCGATGCAGCTCCAGCAGAGCGTCCAGGACGTTCTCGTACGAGCGCAGCACGTCGTCGACATCGTAATGCTGAGCCAAAAGAAGCGGCTCAGGAGGGCGAGAAGACACAGGAAAACGCACACGCCAACAACCAGGAGCGTCCTTCTCGCGATCGTAGACAGAACAACCAGCGCAACAAGAATCGCAAGCAGGGCCAGGCAAGTGAGCCATCGCTTTCCAAAGAGGCTCTGCAAGAGATGAAGCTTTCTGAGCTTCGTGCTAAAGCAACTGAGCTGGGCATTGAGTACGCAGGCGTTCATAAGTCTGATTTGATTGAGCTTGTATACGCCGCATCTGCAGCTGCTGAGGGCTTTAAGACTGTTGAGGGTATTCTTCAGATTAGCAACGAAGGCTACGGCTGGATTCGTACAGGTAATTACATGGAAGGCGATGACGACGCCTTTGTCCACCAGCAGATTATTAGAAATCTTGGTCTGCGCCCGGGTGATAGCGTCTTGGGCATGGTGGGACCTGCTCGCGTAAATAGCAAATATCCACCACTGCTTAAGGTTACCCAGGTCAACGGTGGGGAAGTTGAGGGTCTTAAGGACCGTCCTCGCTTTAAAGATCTGACTCCTATTTTCCCAGATCAGCCTCTTACTATGGAGCACGGTAAAGACTCCATTACGGGTCGTGCAATTGATCTGGTAGCTCCTATTGGTAAGGGCCAGCGTGGCTTGATTGTCTCGCCTCCAAAGGCAGGTAAGACCACCATTTTGAAGCGCATTTGCCAGTCTATTACTACCAATAATCCTGAGGTTCATCTTTTCTGCCTCTTGGTAGACGAGCGCCCTGAGGAAGTTACAGACATGGAGCGCTCCATTAAGGGCACCGTTGTTGCTTCAACTTTTGATATGCCAGCAGAGAATCACACCGTTGTTTCGGAGCTCGTCATTGAGCGAGCAAAGCGTCTGGTTGAGATGGGTCAGGACGTTGTGGTTATTCTGGACTCCATTACACGTCTTGCTCGTGCATACAACCTAGCTATTCCTGCTTCTGGTCGTATTCTTTCTGGTGGTGTTGACTCGGCAGCTCTGTATCCACCAAAGAAGTTCTTGGGTGCAGCTCGAAACATCGAGAACGGCGGCTCACTGACTATTATTGCGTCTGCCCTGGTAGATACAGGCTCCAAGATGGACGAGGTTATCTTCGAGGAGTTCAAGGGCACTGGTAACATGGAGCTCAAGCTTGATCGAGACCTGGCAGATCGCCGTATCTTCCCAGCTATTGATCCTGTTTCTTCTGGTACTCGTAATGAGGATCTGCTTATTAAGCCAGAGCTTCAGCCTATGGTATGGGGCGTTCGCCGTATTCTTGCAGGCTTCAATAACACTGAGCGTGCAACTACCGCTCTTATCAGTGGTCTTAAGCAGACCGACAATAACCAGGACTTCCTGATTAGATCTGCAAAGAAGGCTGCTCAGTCTGACTATCCACAGAATTAGTCAAATTAAGATATAGCTCAAGAAGTGCTTTCCGATTATTGTTGGGAGGCACTTCTTTTTTCTCGTCATTTTGTTGAATAACTGCCAAAGAATTATGAAAAAGTTTTAAAGACGCTGTAAAAAATAACGAATTACGCTATAGTCATTTCTAACAGCACAATTATGTGTTGCAGCGGATTATACAAAGATGAAATGAAGCCCACCCGTTGCTCACGTCGCCCGTATTGGGTTTAGTAGCATATGCAAATTTAGCGTGTGTCTTCATGCATCTTCTTAGCGTTTGTAGGGGGAGTATGTATGACAGAAGGTAGGAATCCGGCAGTAGTCGCCGGCCTGCTCAGTGGACTGGTTCTGGTAGCAGAGCCAGCATCTGCGTATGCCCTCACAGCTAATGAAATTCGTCAAACCCCACTTGGTGCAATCTTTACGGGCATCGGAGTAGGACTTGCTGCGGTTGCTGTCATTTCTGGCGCTGCCTTGGTTGTTTCTCGCGTAGCAAATCGTGGCGAGAAAACCGATGGGGCAGAAGCAAAGATTCAGCTAAGCACTACATCTCAGGTTGAGGATGAGGCTGCGTCTCCAAGGCGAGTCTCAACTGCATCGAACTTCTCGCCAGAAGAGAGCCTTGTGATTCCGCTGGACTCTCCAAGGCGCTCGATTGCTGCATACAAGCCAAAGCACATGAAGGCTTCTCAGTGGGATATGACCGGCTCTATTCGCGTTCAGTCTGCTGAGCCTCCTATCCAGTCTGCCGAGTTACCTGCCAAGAAGGCGCAGGTTGTAAGCGCTGCTGCAGAGGGTGTGCTTCCCGTTCGCGCAAAGAAGGCTCCTGCGCACTCTACAAACGACTACGCGCAGATTGCAGAGAACTACACCAAGCTGTTGAGCTGGCGTGAGCGCACCGTTGCGCGAGCAAAGGGTGCTGCTGCGGTACTTCTTGAGCGCTTGGGGAAAGATCCTATGGACGGTCTGCCCATTATCGAGCGTGCTGACGGAACAGTTGGTGACGTTGGTACAGCTTGGTGGACTAAGGCTGTGGGCGAAGAGTCCATTACGCGCGATTTTGGTATTGCTGAGATTGGTGCCGAGGCTATTCCTGAAGACTTCACTAATCATGCTGCTGATATTTCTAGCCGTATCTCTTACGTTGACCAGGGAGTCTTCCCTGAGAAGCGTACGATTGACGAGCTTGAGCATGCTGATGATTGGACGCTTGCGCTGGCTGCAATGGACGAGCATCTAGCTCGCCATGATCGGCAGCAGATGCGCAAGTATCATCCAGTGCAGCTGCCGCTCATTGGTCAGGCCGCTGCTGAGCCTGAAGTTGCAAGCTCGGTGGAGTTGTCGGGTGCAAAACCTGCTGCGTCTCACAAGGTTACCGCAGCTCAGATGCGTCCTTCTCGCGAGCCAAATTACGCTGGTGTGGTTGCACAATCAACCGCAATGCCGCTGATCAAGGCTACAAACGATACGTCATCGCATGTTCAGGACATCTTTGACGCGGTTGAGCGTGAGATGGCAGCTGAGCTTCAGGCGGCTGACGAGAGACCAACGCGCGAGCTGCTTCGCCTCATTGAGGGCGGCACCAGCAAGATGAAGAAGATTTCTTCGCTTGATCTTGGCGAGAAGACCAGCGCAGACAAGGCCTCTTACAAGCCTCGTCACTTTGCTGGTGAGCTTCCGCTGGTACGTGAGGCGTAGGTAGCACACGTAGGCCGGCTGCGGGTAGTCAGAAGACAACCGCGCAACCGTCGCGAAAGGCTGGAGCTCGTAGAAACATCCGGCTTCTCTAAAATTATTTCAAGTTAGATAACATTTTTTGGCTGTGGTTCTTTTTTAAGGGCTGCAGCCATATTGTGTTGTGTCACATATTCAACGCTATGGAGAAAAGGAGATGAATATGGCACATAAGCTAACGCGACGACGCTTTTTGGAGGTGGCCGGGACCATTGCGGGGTCGTTTGCTCTAGCAGGCTGTTCGCCAAAGAACCAAGACCCTAACTCCATTTACGTTGGCGTGATGGGACCGTATACCGGCGACGTTGCCCAGTATGGCCTTGCGGTGCGTAGTGGCATTTTGCTGTACCTCAAGGAATTCAACAAGAATGGTGGAGCTGGTGGCCGCCAGATTGTCCCTGTAGCTGAGGACGAGAAGGGCGATTCAACTGAGGCCATTCTTGTCTATAACAAGCTGCTTGACGAGAACGTCTGCGCAATTCTAGGTGACGTTACCTCAACGCCAACCATTGCACTGGCGCAGAAATCGGTTCTGGACAACATTCCTTGCGTAACGGCATCTGCAACAGCAGAAGACGTTGTTGCTCACGGCAATAACATGTTCCGCGCTACTGTCACCGACCCATTCCAGGGCGTTGTTCTTGCAGAGTTTGCTAAAAAACAAGGCTATCAGCGTGTAGGAACCATCTTTAACTCTGGTGGCGATTACGAGATTGGCGTAAACAACGCATTTGTCCAGAGGGCTCGTGAGTTGGGCATTGAGGTTGTATCCCAGCAGGGCTATCCAACGGGAGCTGTTGACTTTAACGCCCAGCTCACCAGCATTATTGGACTGGATCCTGATGCCATTTTGGCTCCAAACTATTACCAGGATAACGGCAAGATTGTGACGCAGGCTCGCCAGCTTGGCTGCAAAAAGCCTTTTATGGGCGCAGATGGTTGGGCAGGCATCATTGGCGGCGAGCAGGACTATGCTTCTGCGGCTGACCTTGAAGGATGCTTCTATTGCTCTGCCTTTGTTGCTTCAAACCCAGATGAAAAAGTTCAGCATTTTGTTAAGGCTTATACCGAGGAATACGGTGAGGCTCCAACTAACTTCTGTTCTTTGGGCTATGACGCAGCAATGATTCTTTGCTCCGCTCTTAAGACCGTCGAGAAACGCGGTTATACCTACAACTCTAATGAGTATAGGCAGGCAATTATTGACGCTATTGCATCTGGTGTGGTCGAAGGCGTTACTGGAACCCTTTCATATCAGGGAACAGGTGACCCAGTGAAGTCCACCTTGATTATTACCTTCAAAGATGGCAAAGAGTCCATCTATGACACGATCAATCCTTCATAGAAAAGAGAACCTCAGATGTTTTTGACTCAGGTGCTCAATGGACTTCAATTGGGCAGTATTTACGCACTGGTGGCGCTTGGTTACACAATGGTGTACGGCATCATCTTGCTTCTTAACTTTGCACATGGTGACATCATCATGTTCGGCTCCTACGTTGCTTGGATTGCGCTTGTTCAGTTAGGACTCAATCCTGCAATCGCCGTTCTTCTCGCCATTTTTGGCTGCGTTTTGCTTGGCGTCCTCATCGACAAGGTTGCCTATGCACCACTCAGAGAAGCTCCAAGGCTTTCTATTCTGATTACCGCAATTGGTGTTTCTTACCTACTTGAAAATGGTGTTCAGCTGCTTCTTGGTGCTGACGCTAAGGTTGTTCCAAGCATCATTGACCTGGGAACTGTTCAGGTATTTGGTTCGACGCTTTCCGGCACTGCACTTTTGACTGTTGCCGTTACTATTGTGGCAACCGTTGTTCTGACCCTTTTGGTTCAGAAGACTCGTCTTGGTAAGGCAATGCGTGCAGTTTCTGAGGATATGGGCGCTGCTCGTCTGATGGGCGTCAACGTCAATAGCACTATTAGCTTTACCTTTGCAGTTGGTTCCGCTCTGGCAGGCATTGCTGCAATTCTCTACACCATGGCTTACCAGCAGGTTTCTCCTACCATGGGCGTCATGCTGGGCACCAAGGCATTTGTCGCAGCAGTTCTCGGCGGCATCGGCTCCATTCCAGGCGCTGTTATTGGCGGACTTATTGTTGGCTTCTCCGAGGTCTTTGTTGCTGCCTTTGGCCTGTCTGTCTGGCAGGACGCGGTAGTCTTCTTACTCTTGATTCTTGTTCTTGTTGTCAAACCAACTGGCCTGCTTGGTCGACCAGTTACCGAGAAAGTGTAAGGAGGCTCACATGACTAAAATGTATCCACGCGATAACAACCACAACCCAGTAATTGTCACTGGTTTTGGTGGAAAAGATGGTCAGCGTCGTGAGCTCACTATGCCTGCTCGCTATGCCATCAATGCAATTCTTGTTGCACTCTTTGTCTTTGGTGGAAACTTCCTGGTAGGAGAGGGTCTTATTTCTCGCTATCAGACCGTTGTTTTTGAGCAAATCGGCGTCTATGTTCTGATGACCGTTTCTCTGAACATTGTTACCGGATATCTGGGACAGCTTCCTCTGGGTCACGCTGGTTTCATGTCCATTGGTGGCTATGCCTGCGCAATCTTTATTATTCGCATGATGCCACTCTTTGGACTGGATGCTCAATCCATGGCCTCCGGCTCCACACCAGCAGTAATTCTTTTTGTGGTTGGCCTTTTGTTCGGCGGCATTTGCGCAGCTCTTATGGGTGTAGTTATTGGTATTCCAGCACTTCGTCTTCGCGGTGATTACCTGGCCATCATTACTCTGGGCTTTGCAGAGATTATCCGCGTTGTCCTGGTAAACATTGACTCTGCTCTTGGCTTCAAGCTCACGGGCGGTGCTTCCGGCCTCACGGGTATTCCTGCTTATACAGGCTACCTGAACACCGCAATTGTTGTTTCGCTTGCTATCTTTGCTATTCATACTCTTATGAAGTCTAGACATGGACGCGCTATTCTCGCCATCCGCGATAACGAGATTGCAGCAGAGGCATCAGGCGTTAACACTACGTATTACAAGACTTTGGCCTTTGTTTTCTCCGCATTCCTTGCTGGCATTGCCGGCGGTCTTTACGCGGGCTGCATCGGCGTTATGGCGCCTGCCAAGTTTGGCTTCATGAAGTCCGTTGAGATTCTGGTTATGGTTGTTCTGGGCGGCATGGGTTCTATGTTTGGTTCCGTTGTGTCCGCAACTGTCCTGACCGTGCTTCCAGAGGCTCTACGCGCCTTTGCCGACTACCGTATGGTTGCTTATGCAATTGTTCTGATTCTGGTCATGATCTTTAGGCCAGAGGGTCTGTTTGGCTCCTATGACTTCTCGCTGTCTCGCATCATTGAGCGAGTCATGAACAGGGACTTCCCTTGGAACAATGATGACTCGGACGAGCAGACAGACGTGCAGGTCAACGCGAAGGCAGGCGCTCAGGCAAACGAGCAGGCGGATACGCAGGTAGAAGCCTCAACTGATTCGAAGGAGGCGTAAGAGCGATGGCAACTAAAAACACTACAAAACTTATCAGGCAAGAGTCTCCTAACCTCATTCCTGAGCGAGACCTTGGTGCAATTCCAGTTCTTCAGGCTGAACACTTGGGCATTGACTTTGGTGGCTTGACGGCTGTTAATGACTTCAACATTGCTCTTGGTCCTACCGAGATCTCTGGCATCATTGGTCCTAACGGTGCAGGTAAAACAACTGTTTTTAACTTGCTTACCTGTGTCTATAAGCCAACCCGTGGTACCGTAATGATTGACGGCTACGACCTTGCTGGTAAAAGCGTTGTTGAAGCAAATCATATGGGTATTGCTCGAACCTTCCAGAACATTCGACTGTTCAACAACATGACTGTTATGGAGAACATTCAGGTTGGTCAGGGTAGCCACATGACGTCTCATTTCTTTGAGGACGTCCTTCGTCTTCCAGCTCACTGGAAGCAGGAGAAAGAGAGCGCCGATAACGCCCGCGATCTGCTGCGCATTTTTGGTATGGAGAACCTTGCAAATAACCTTGCAGGCAACCTGCCTTATGGTGCTCAGCGCAAGCTTGAGATTCTTCGCGCTCTGGCAACGCAGCCTAAGATTTTACTGCTTGACGAGCCAGCTGCAGGTATGAATCCAGCAGAGACTGACGAGCTTATGGAGAATGTCCTTAAGATTCGTGATGATTTCAAGATTGCTGTTCTTCTCATCGAGCATGATATGAAGTTTGTTATGGGCATTTGCGAGGGTTTGGCCGTTCTTGACCACGGCAACATCATCGCAAAGGGAACGCCAGAAGAGGTTCAGAACAACCCTCGCGTTATCGAGGCATATCTTGGAAAGCAGGAGGTGCGCTAATGGCCGCTGAAACTACAAACACCCAGGCAGCAGGCGCAGAAAAAACCCTGCTGTCCGTCAAGGATCTTAATGTTTCTTACGGTGCTATCCATGCAGTTCAGGGCATTTCTTTTGACATCCACGAGGGTGAGATCGTTACCCTTATTGGCGCAAACGGCGCAGGTAAATCAACTACACTGAACACCATTGCTGGTCTAGTAAAGCCGGACTCTGGCAACATTACCCTTGACGAGAAAAACCTTGTAGGCCAGCGCGCTCACAAGATTGTTGAGGCTGGCCTGGCATTGTGCCCTGAGGGCCGCCGTGTGTTTTCTCGCATGAGTGTTGCTGAAAACCTTGAGATGGGCGGCTATACGCAGCCCGATTCCCAGAACGCTAAGACCGTCAAGATGGTCTACGAGCATTTTCCACGTCTTCGCGAGCGTAAGAATCAGCTGGCAGGAACGCTGTCTGGTGGCGAGCAGCAGATGCTTGCTATGGGTCGTGCTCTGATGAGCAGGCCAAAGCTTTTGATGCTCGACGAGCCTTCCATGGGTCTGGCTCCTCTTCTGATTGAGGAAATCTTCCAGATTATTCGCCAGCTCGGCGATGCAGGAACCACCATTTTGCTTGTTGAGCAGAACGCTAATATGGCACTTAAGGTTGCTGACCGTGCATACGTCCTCGAGCTTGGTAAGGTTGCTAAGCATGGCACCGGCCAAGAGCTTCTCCACGACGATGACGTACGCAAGGCTTACCTCGGCGCATAACGGCGACTAATGGCAAATGTGCTTTGACGTCAACGCACCTTAAACGTTAACCCGGCTCCCACACAACGTAGGAGCCGGGTTTTGTTGTCATGTCTGAACAGTTTGCCTGAAAAGCGCACCATGTCTGAGCTATTTGCCTGTTTTTCTCGCCAAGTCTGAGCAAATTTACTCAGACATGATGTAGTTTTCAGGCTCGCAAAATTTGGCGCGGCGCAGCCTATCTTCACGCGCCTGATTTCTTCAAAGAATCTGTAACTTTTGCCTAAATACGTAAAAGAAACTGTGGATTTGCCTGATTTCATCAAAGAATCTGTGCCTCAAATACAGATTCTTTACACTTTTCAGGCGCACCTGGCGAGAAACCCGTGTTGTCGCAGGCGTACTTGTTAGTACACGCATTGACCGAGCGCAGTTGTCACGTTAGATTTCGTCGAAAGTGTTGTGGTGTTGCTGACCGTCGTCCAAGGTAAGGACGGTACCCAGAAGTGCTGGCTCAAGAATCTGAATCCAGAGATCGCCTCTGACCTGCTTGGCATTCTCGGCAACAGCGCGAGCAGTAACAGGGGAGTCGCAGATGGCAACCATGGTGGAACCTGAGCCCGAGATAACAAAGGCGCAAGCACGAGCAAGCTTAGCTACCTGTTTGAGCTCTTCGTAATCAGGAATGAGCTCCTTGCGGTAGGGCTCATGGAGTTTGTCGTTGCAGGCAGCTGCCAAAAGACCTCCATTGCCTGTTTCAAGTGCATGGGTAACAGCAACGGTACGACCCATTTGATAAACAGCGGTCTGAAGAGGAATGTTCTGTGGAACAACCTTGCGTGCTTCCTCGGTATTGATAGAGTACGGGGGCGCAATTGCAACAAAAGAGAGACCGCGCGCTACCAGCCTTCGAGTACAAACGGTATGCCCGCCCTCAACAAATGACGAGGTCAGGCCACCGTAAATTGCAGGAGCAACATTATCTGGATGGCCCTCAAAATGACAGGCAAAGTCGAGCGCACGCTCAGGATCCCAGCCGCCATGAGACTCGGTCATTGCGGCTGCAATACCTGCAATAACGCAGGTAGAGCTTGAGCCTAGGCCGCCAGAAAGAGGAATAGGAGAGTCGATGGTGATGTGCTTAGGCGTTGGTTCTTCGCCCAGCTTTTCGCAGGCTCGAACATAAGATGTCCATACAAGGTTGTCATCGTTTCTGAACTGCTCGGGGCAGCCGTCAATGATGAGCGTGGGGGATTCCCTAAACGTAATTTTTGCGCGCAGGTTAAACGCAAGACCCAGCGTATCGTAGCCGACGCCAATGTTTGCAGAGGTAGCAGGTACAGATACGGTCAAGATGGTGTTGTCGAGCATGTAGAACCTGCTTTCTCAGAGTCTAACAAGCAAAAATACGCCCGCATGCTTCGGAAACGTACGAAGCAAGCTGTTTCTTCTCGCGAACGTCAGTATGAATGATAACGTTATCATTCAGTGATGAAAGCTGGATTGGCGGATTAGTGCCCGTGATTTCGGCGAGCGTATGCATACATGCAAAGTCATCCAGGCCAGCGGTCGAGTGGCCCAGCGCGGCAAGCACGTCGGACGAGAACTTATACGGGCTAGCAGTAGACAGACAAACGCGCACGTCGTTTGCCTGGCGAGAAACCCTGTCAAGCACGTGCTTTGCGACGGCTGTGTGAGGGTCAATCAGCACACGACAATTCTCCCAGGTAGAACGGATAGTCTCACGCGTCTGATCGTCGGTGGCAAAGCCAGCATCAAAGGTTTCGCGGATGGTGTCCATCACCTGAGCAGGAACTGTGTAGATACCCTTGGTTACCAGCTGGTTCATCAGATAGCTGACAAGCTCGGTGTCTTTGCCGGACGCAAGATAGAGGAGTCGTTCAAGGTTTGATGAAACCAAAATGTCCATCGATGGAGAGATAGTCTTTTCAAATGCACGCCTACGATCGTAGATACCTGTCTCCAAGAAATCAGTCAGCACCTTATTACTGTTAGAAGCTACAATGAGGCGCTCAACAGGAAGTCCCATCTCTTTTGCAAAGTAACCTGCGAGAACGTCACCAAAGTTGCCGGTTGGCACGCAGAAAGTAACTTTTTGACCCTGGGTGATGGCGCCCTTGGCAACAAGCTGGGCATATGCGTCAAAGTAGTAGGTTACCTGTGGGGCCAAACGACCAATATTGATGGAGTTTGCGCTGGAAAGTACCGTGCCCTTACCGGCCAACTCATGCGCCAGCTCCTTGTTAGCAAAGATTGCCTTAGCAGCGTTTTGTGCGTCGTCAAAGTTACCTTTAACAGCGCAAACAGCAACGTTGGAACCTTTTTGAGTCACCATCTGCAGGCGTTGAATATCAGAAACCTTGCCTTCAGGGTAAAAGACAGTGATGCCCATGCCAGGCACATCCTTGAAACCCTCAAGTGCAGCTTTGCCAGTGTCGCCAGAAGTTGCGGTCACAATCATGATGCTCTTGCCGGCGGTGGCAGCCACGCCCGCAGCACCCTTAGCGTCGACAGCACCAGCTACGTCCGCGTCCTCGCGAGCAACACTCATCAGGCGGGGGAGCATCTGAAGCGCAACGTCTTTGAAAGCCGACGTTGGACCATGGAAGAGCTCAAGCAGCCAGTCTTCTCCGATAGCAGAAACAGGCGTGATAGCCTGGGTGTCCCACTGAGAGCCATACGCGCCCTCAATACAGCGAGTCAGCTCTTCAGCAGAGTAGTCGTCCAGCAGAGCAGAAAGCACATCGAAAGCAGTAGCTTTAAAGCCCTGAGAACAAACCTTTGCAAGATCGAGGGGTTTCTCGCCAATTGAATCTTGGATATAAAGGCCGCCGTCGGGAGCAATTCCCTGCAAAATGGCTTGTTTAGCCAAAACGGTATGGTCAGAGCTTCTTGTGCTGTGATATGCGACGGCCATGAAACCACCAATCTTTAGAACGTGTCGCGTGTTGTGCGCATGCAAATTTCGCGTCTCGCGTGTTGTGCGCGTGCAAATTGCGCGTCTCGCGTGTTGCGTTTCTATTATTTTAACAGTGAGAAGTAAATGTCGCTTGTAACATAGAATTGTTCATAGCATTATGAAGACGAGAAAAACTGTCGATTAGATTCTGTCTAGGTTTTTGGTAGTTTTTGTCTATGAGATTGTTATCAGTGCAGTCACCTTTGCGCGCGGTTGTCCTTGCTCTGCAATTAGCCTTGCAGGCAATCGGTTTTCTCGCAAAATGACTGCTAGATTTGGAGTTATATGCAAAACGTTGCCCTACTTGGATTTGGAACGGTTGGTGCTTCAGTTGCGCGCATTCTTGATGAGCGCGTTTCTGACGTTAACCTGACGTCCATCTTGGTGAGAGCTGGTAAAGAGCACGTTGACCCTCGGGCAACATCTGATTTTGATGCGCTCTTGTCTGACCCTGCGCTCGATACAGTTGTTGAGTGCATGGGCGGCCTCACGCCAGCCTATGAATATATCAAAGCTGCGCTGACGGCTAAGAAAAATGTAGTCACCTCAAATAAAGCCGTGGTATCTGCTCATTTTGAGGAGTTTATGACACTTGCCGCTGAAGCGGGCGTCAACCTTAAGATCGAAGCATGCGTGTGCGGTGGTATTCCTTGGATAGCAGGAATTCAGAAAGTTCGTCGTATTGACGAGATTTCTGCGTTCTGGGGAATCATGAATGGAACCACCAACTACATTGTCTATTCCATGCTCAAAGATGGAACGGACTTTGCTGAGGTTCTGAGCAAGGCTCAGGAGCTGGGTTACGCCGAGCGAGACCCGTCAAGCGATATCGATGGCATTGATGTTCGCTCTAAGACTATGATTTCTGCATCTATTGCCTTCGACGTAATCTGCACAGACCAGATTCCTATGTCTGGTATCAGAAACTTAACTAAGCGCGATCTTGCCATGTTTGGCAGTCACGATATGACAATCAAGCTCTTTGGTCGTGGTGTTTCTGACGGTTCATCGTATGCGGTAGCTGTTGAGCCAGTTGCGGTTTCGCTCTCAACCATAGAGGCTAACGTTCCAACTAACTTTAACGTTGCAACTGCCGTGGGAAATACCATTGGCGAGCTCAAGTTTTACGGTCAGGGTGCCGGTGGCGACCCAACGGCAAACGCCGTCGTGCAGGATATTATTGACTGTGCTGCGGCTCCTGCTGGGGGTCAGCAGACCTTCTCGTCAGATCTTTCGTATAATCCAGAGCTGCTTGTTTCCGACTATGTGTTTAGGACGCAGGCGGATGTCCCGGGCGGTACGTTCTGGGAGCCGGGTGCTCAGTTGGTTAAAAATCTAAGTGCCGAGAAGGCCCGTGATCTTCTTACCAGCGCACTTTCGCAAGACCCTACAACCTTTATGGCTGCACTTGAAAAGAGGAACTAGAAATGATCAAAATTGCAAAATTTGGCGGCTCAAGTGTTGCTTCTGCAGAGCAGTTCAAAAAAGTTAAAGCTATTGTTGAGGCTGACCCTGATAGACGCTTTATTGTTTCGTCTGCAGCAGGAAAGCGCCACTCAACCGATAACAAGATTACGGATCTTTTGCTGCTGGTAAATGCCCACATTGAGTATCACGTTGACTGCACCTCTTTACTTGCAGACATCGAGGCTCGCTTTGTGGAGATTGCTGATGAACTGGGAGTTGCATGGCCTGTCGCCGAGGAGTTTGAGAAGTTTGCTACAAACATCAAGTCCTTCTCGCCAGAGTATGTAGTAAGTAGAGGCGAGTGGTTTACCTGCCAGATTCTTGCCGAGTACCTTGGCCTGCCCTTTGTTGATGCTGCTGACGTTATGCTGTTCCATCATGACGGCACCATTGATATGGAGCGCACTGCCTCTAGGCTTAAAGAAGTTGTTGCTCGCAGCGGCTCGTTTGTGCTGCCTGGCTTCTACGGTGCTACCGTTGACGGTGCAATTAAGTTGTTCCAGCGCGGTGGCGGCGATATTACCGGTGCCATTGTTGCTCGCTGCCTAGACGCTGACTTGTATGAGAACTGGACTGACGTTTCTGGCTTCCTTTCTGCGGATCCTCGCATTGTTCAGAATCCACGCGCCATTGGCCGCATTACTTTTGACGAGATGCGCGAGCTTTCTTACATGGGCGCTTCCGTTCTTCAGGAAGAGGCAATTTTCCCTGTTCGCGAGGCAAACATTCCAATTCAGATTAAGAACACCAACCGTCCAGAAGACACGGGCACGGTTATCCGCGAGACCGCAGAGGGTGATGTTAGCGAGCACCTTATCACCGGTATTGCAGGCAAGAAGGACTTCTTGGCTATTCACGTTAAGAAGGCTCACATGTCCAACGAGGTTGGCGTCATCAGCCGCGCACTCAATATTGTTGAGCGTTACGGCGTCTCTGTTGAACACATCCCAACAGGCGTTGATTCGTTTGGTATTGTGGTAAATGCCTCCGACGTAAAGGATACGGTTTATTCCATCATCAGCGATATTCGTCGCGAGATTGAGCCTGATGATATTACGATGGTAGACCGTCTAGCTCTTGTTTCTGTTGTTGGTCGTAATATGTCTAGGCGTTCCGGCACCTCTGGTAAGATCTTTGGCGCGCTGGGTAATGCGGGCGTCAACATTCGTATGATTACGCAGAGCTCGGAAGAGATTAGTATTATTGTGGGCGTCGATAATGCCGACTTTGATCGCACAATTGGCGTCATTTATAACGGATTTGTTCGTGACGAAATGGTTTCGAGGTAACTATGACTTTTGATCCAAACGGTAAGGTCGTTGCAATTCTTGGTGCTACCGGCGTTGTTGGTGCCCAGATGATGCAGTGCCTTGAAGAGCGTAATTTTCCCATCAAGGAACTGGTACTCCTAGCATCCGCTCGAAGCGCTGGTAAAACTATCGAATTTGCTGGCCAGCAGATTGTAATTCGCGAAGCAACACCAGAGGCTTTTGAGGGTGTAGATATTGTCCTTGGCGCAGCTGGCGACGAGCAGGCAAAAGAGCTGCTCCCTGAAGCAGTTAAGCGTGGATGCGTCTGCGTTGACAACTCCCATGCATTTAGAATGGACCCAAACGTTCCGCTGGTAATCCCAGAGATTAACGCCGAGGATATCAAGAACCATAACGGCATCATCTCTAATCCAAACTGTGCAACCATTATTGGCTTGGTACCTCTGTATCCTCTGCATAAGACAGCAGGTGCAAAGCGTATTATTGCTTCTACCTATCAGGCTGCATCAGGCGCTGGCCTTCCTGGTCTCACCAGCCTGAAGAATCAGATGGCTGACGTTGTTGCAGGTAGGGAAGTAACCGAGACCGCTCCATTTGCATACCAGCTGGCAGTCAATCTGATTCCACAGATTGGCGGCTTTGATGAGGTTGGCTACACTTCCGAGGAAATGAAGATGCAAAACGAGGGTCGCAAGATTATGCACCTTCCTGAGCTGCGCGTTAACTGCACCTGTGTTCGCGTTCCAACGATGCGCTCACACTCTGAGTCCATCACTGTTGAGTTTGAGCGTCCTTTGAGCCCAGATGAGGCTCGCGCAATTCTTGAGGATGCTCCAGGCATCAAGGTTGTGGACAATCCAGCAGAGCTTCAGTACCCAATGCCTCTTGATACTTCTGACCAGGACCTTATCTATGTTGGTCGTATTCGCGAGGATCTTTCCGCTGATAAAGATACTAACGCGCTGACATTCTTCTGCTGCGGAGACCAGATTAGGAAGGGTGCCGCAACAAACGCTGTCCAGATTGCAGAGTACCTGCTGTAATATCTGGCGTGCAGCCACGCTCACATCATTTTCGTTGACCAAGTACCCGTTCGATTCTATTTCGTGGATTCGAACGGGTATTTTTGTGCGTCCGAGTGAAATTTTTCAGCGATAGAGTGCCATTCGGCAGCAAAGTGGTAAAAAATGCGTTTAGTTGGAGTATCCAAAAATGCTTAGTTTCTATGCAAACCATCTACCAGCAATTTTACGTGGACAAAATTGTGGAAATTAGTACAAAATTTCTGAGCTGGGTAAACGTAAGTGACAAAATTTCGAAGTCCAAAAATAAACTCCAACTAAACGGATTTTTTACCCAAAACAGCACCTCTAATTTGATACATCAATTTCTTGATTAGTTTTCCTGCATATCAGCCATTGTTTATGCACAAACCGCCCATTGTCAGTTAATCGGACACGGAATCGCAATTTCTTACGCAGTAGCCATACAGTTTGGGGGCAAAATGGAGGCGCTTGCGGTGTTGGCCTAACAAAAAAGGTAGACGGCAAGCCATCTACCTGGAGTTTCTGGTGCCTCCTGCGCGATTCGAACGCGCGACCTGCGGTTTAGAAGACCGACGCTCTATCCAGCTGAGCTAAGGAGACATATAGCGTCGTTCATTATAGCAATAAGGATTGCAAATACGTCGTGCCATCAAAGATTTTCTTATCAGAAGAATGACAAAGAAAAAGAAAAGTAGCTACACTAAAAGCAGCTACACTGATTACAGGCTTACGTGAATGGAGACATTATGTCTTACGATTTTGAATCACGCGTTGATCGCGCTGGCACTGGTTCTAGAAAATGGAACGTCATGTATGACGTTAATCCTGATGTAGCTCCTGGTATTCCACCTTTTTCTGTTGCTGATATGGAGTATCACACAGCCCCAGAGATTGTCGAGGGCCTCAAGGAATACATCAATGACGCAATCCTTGGCTATTCCGTGCCAACCAATCAGATGAAGCAGGCTGTGTGCAAGTGGATGAAGACTCGCCACAACTGGGATGTAAAACCAGAGTGGCTGCTCAACTCTTCAGGCGTGGTGCCTGCGCTCTTTGCATCTGTTGCCGAGTTCACCCAGCCAGACGAGGGTGTCATCCTGTTTACTCCTGTCTACCATCCGTTCTACATGGCAGTTGAGGAGAATAACCGTGCGCTGGTAGAGTGCCCGCTTGTCCTGTCGGAGGGTCCTCATTACGACATTGACTTTAACCTGCTTGAGAAACTTGCCGCCGAGCCAAAGAACACCATGGTCATCCTGTGTTCACCCCACAATCCAAGCGGTCGCGTGTGGACCAAGGAAGAGCTCACGCGCATCGCAGAGATTGCGGTTAAGCACAACCTCATCGTGGTCGCTGACGAGATCCACCACGACCTCATCATGCCAGGCTCTACGCATACCGTCTTTGAAACAATTTCCGATGAGGTCGCAGCGCGTACCATTACCTGCACAAGCGCTTCAAAGAGTTTCAACCTGGCTGGCACGCAGTTCAGCAACATCATCGTGAGCAATCCAGAACTGCGCAGCCGCCTCGAGAAGCGCCTGCAGGCCCGAGAGACCACCTCATGCAATCCAATCAGCTTCAAGGCCTGTGAGCTGGCTTATAGCAAGGGTGGGGCATGGCTGGACGCATGCATCAAGGCTGTTGACGATAACCAGAAGTTGGTCCTAGACTTCTTCGCCACCAAGCACCCTCTCGTGAAGCTTGCACCAATCACGGGAACTTACCTCCAGTGGCTTGACTTCAGGGACCTTGGCCTTACTCCAGAAGAGCTCGAGCACCTATTGCAGTTTGAGGCCCAGATTTTCTTCACCGACGGAGTCTTTTTTGGCGAGGCTGCCCAGGGCTTCAAGCGTTGGAATTTGGCAGCCCCTCGTGTCGAGATTGAAGAAGCGCTGGATCGTCTGGATACAGCACTTACGGCTCATGGTTTCTAGACACAGTCTGCGGCTTTAAGCGGTTGATTGCGGTTTCTTGACACCGCACCACTGCCATACCACCATATACCTGCTTATATAGTGCATAAAATCACCTGCGGAGGAGCTCGTTCTTCTCCTCATTTTGTTTGGCGAGAAACCCGTTGCACCGGCAGATTTCTAAGAAAATCAAAAAAGAGTTCGAAAAATCTGCGTTTCTCGCTTGCATCTTTTTCTGATTCTGTAATAATGATTTAGCTGCGTTTCATGAGGTGGCCAAATGGTGGGAGTAGCTCAGTTGGCAGAGCGACGGACTGTGGCTCCGTAGGTCGAGGGTTCGAGCCCCTTTTCCCACCCCATTCGAAACGTTAATTGGATCGTTAGCTCAGCTGGTAGAGCAGGGGACTCTTAATCCCAAGGTCCAGGGTTCGAACCCCTGACGATCCACCATTTGAATTTCAAACCCCGGCTTGCGTCGGGGTTTTATTTTTTTGTGAGTCGCTAGTTTCTAATTGTTTGTTACGAGTGATTGCGTCATACTGAAGTCTCCATGATTTTATTGTAGTTCGGAGGACTCGCCGTGATTTACACAATGACGCTTAACCCCGCACTTGACTATGTCATGCATCCAAACACTTTGGACATGGGCTTTACCAACCGTTCTTCATCAGAAGAGTTGCACTGCGGTGGTAATGGTATTAACGTCTCCACGCTCTTAAAAGAGCTTGATAAGGTCACCGTTGCTATGGGCATTGTCGGTGGCTTTACAGGTGAATACCTGCTGAGTGATCTTCAGCGTCAAGGCATTCCAAGTAACTTCGTCAAGCTGGATTCAGGCTTTACCCGCATTAACGTCAAGCTTAACGGCATTGTTATGACCATGGTCAACGGCAACGGCCCACGCATTCCAGAGAAAAAGGTTGATGAGCTGCTGGAGCGCATGGATGTTGTTGGCGCAGGTGACACCCTGGTTCTTACCGGTTCTATTCCAAGCTCGCTTCCAGAGGATATCTACACTCGCCTTATGGCTCAGCTTGCTGGTCGCGGTATTCAGTTTGTTGTTGACGCTCCTGGTCAGCTGCTTATGGAGGCCATTAAGGCTCAACCATTCCTGATCAAGCCTAACAACCACGAGGTTGGTCGTATCTTCGGCGCTAATCCAGAGACTCCAGAAGAGTGCATTCCATTTGCAAAGAAGCTCCAGGACGGCGGCGCTCGCAACGTTATCGTTTCTTGTGGTGGCGCAGGTTCTCTGCTTCTGGACGAGTACGGCGCTGAGCACATTGTCCCAACTGCAAAGATTCGCCTTGTTAACGCAACTGGCGCTGGTGACTCCATGGTTGCAGGCTTTTTGGCAAAGACCACCGCTGGCTACGATTACGACACCGCGCTTATCTACGCTTCTGCTTGCGGTACGGCAACTGCAGCAAGCCGAGGAATCGCAAAGCGCGCAACCATCGACCGTGTTGTCACTGCTCTCTACAAGAAGATGGGCCGAGAAATGCCTGCTTCTATCGCAGAAGAGATTCAGCTTGCTCGCAAGAAAGAGGAGAGCCGCGAGGGTAAGTCTTCTTGGCTTGCAGATTCTGAGTAGTAATCGCAGCTAGAACACGTAGTTCTTTTGGCGAGAAACCCTCAGATTGAGCACTCGTATCGCATGAAGCATACATAACTTTTTTACTATTGTGAACGTACAAACACTTGGCAAGAAAGATTCTCTTGCCAAGTGTTTTTTATTGAAATTTATTTAACGATACTCACAACGTAACAGGTCAAAAAAATGTTACTCTGTACAAAGATAGGTTTGACTCTGCGACTGTTGTCCTTTTGGGCAGTCATGCAGAACTATACGCACCGCTAAGCGGACAATGATAGGAGCAAGTATGTTTGAGGGAGTCAATGCGTCAAACGGAATCGGAATCGGTACTGCTCAGGTTGCCGTAGATCCAGACCTCACTTTTACTCCGCACACTGTTAAAGACACAGCTGCAGAGAAGGCTCGCTATGCAGAGGCTGTAACTAAGTTCATCGCACAGACAAATGCGCAGATTGAGCGCATGACCAAGACGGTGGGCGAGGAAGCTGCTGCAATTATGGGTGCTCACATTGAGTTTGCTGAGGATGAGGGCATCAAAGAGGCTGTTAACGGCGCAATTGACGGTGGCACCTGCGTTGAGCAGGCTGTAAGTGACGCATACGACATGTACTACAACATGTTCCTTGGCATGGAGGATGAGCTCTTCCGTGAGCGCGCTGCAGACGTTGCTGACGTAAAGACCGGTCTTCTCGCTGACCTGCTTGGCAAAGAGGTTGTTGACCTCTCCACACTTCCAGAG
>CALIZK010000129.1:0-26164 GCA_938028635.1 uncultured Atopobium sp. | reverse complement strand
GTTTTTTAAGCTGAATACTATGAGGCTGCCAGAATTAAAAAAGCAGGCAGCTCAGTATGTTGTGCAACAATATGAGAATAAGAGAAATGGTCTTAAGTCTGATTTTGGATCCGCAGAAAATATTGACTTAGAGACCGCTACTATCTCTGGGCCATTTTTAGGAGTCAGTCAGGCTAACCAACTTTTATTGAATATAGATTTATATTGGGTAATAAGCTCTCAAGAAAAGGTTGTTGGAACAGTTGAGCAAGATTTAGGGCTATTTGCCATTGGGTCTTATTTTGGAACTCCAAAAATGTGGATTCAAACAAGGAACGCTGGACTGCTACAAGAAATGCATAATAGAAATTATAGATGCCTAGTTAGAAATTTTTGTGGCGTAGGGTTAAGTGGATGGCCGCCACCTTATCTAGCTGATGGCTATTTAGGACGTTATAGCCCAGCAGATGGAAATTTTGACATTGAAAAAAATGACGAACAAGTATCAGAGATAATCGAATCTCATTTAGGGGAAGAACATCTAGATTTTATGGCGAACCCTGAGCGTGTTGTAGATTTAGTTAAGTAATTTTGCGGAGTTTTTGCTGTTCTAAGACAAGAGTCAGTTCATTTTGGACTGACTCTTGTTTAATCTTCACAACATATCCGTAATTTCTAAAGGCAAACGGTAGTAAATCATCGGTAAACGGTAGTTGACAATGATTACTATTTATGTAGTTAGTTAAATAATTTATATATTATACAAGGTAAAATAATAGTAAAGCCCGCTAACTGCGGGCCTTCTTAGCTGCTATTAAGATTTATATGTAGTAAATAATACAACAAAACACGTTTTCATATTTTGAGCAGCCAATGAGCGAGAAATTAATACCGTTGGGCGAACTGTCTTCAGAAGAAATATCTTTTCTTCATATAGTTATGTAGATGTAAGCCACACAAGTGGCATTGGTGCCACGTTGTGGCAAGGAGAGTTTTTAGAAAGAGGCAGAAATGAGCGAGTTTATTAACCGTCCACTTTCGCGTCGCGGCTTCCTTGGCGGAGCAACTGTAGCAGCTGGCCTTGGTCTCACCGCATGCGGTGGTCAACAGCAGCAGAAAACTGAGGCTCCATCTGGAAAGGAAGGCGGCGGCACAATTACTGCTGGTACCGCTTATTCAACCCAGAACTATGATCCATCTACTACTTCATCAGCACTTGCCCTTGGTGTTAACTGGCAGGTAGTTGAGGGTCTCTATGGCCTAAACTTCCATGACTATTCCACCTTCAATGAGCTCGCTACTGCTGATCCTAAGAAGGTTGACGATTACACCTTTGAGATTACCCTCCGTGACGGCGCAAAGTTCTCTGATGGTAACGAGGTAAAGGCAGATGACGTTGTTGAGTCCTTTAACCGTTCTGCTGCTAAGGGTAGCGTCTACGTCCCAATGCTTTCTCCAATTGCTTCCGTAGAGAAGAAGGATGACAAGACTGTCACCGTTAAGACTACTATTGCTAACTTCTCCCTCCTCAAGGAGCGTCTGTCCATCGTTCGCGTTGTCCCAGCAAGCAGCTCCCAGGATGAGATGAAGAAGCAGCCAGTCGGTTCTGGTCCATGGATGTACGAGTCCATCTCTGACAACACTCTTGACCTGGTTCCTAACAAAAACTACAACGGCGCAACTCCTGCTAAGGACGATAAGCTCCACTATGACGTCCTTAAGGACCCAACCGCTCGTCTGACTGCACAGCAGGACGGAACCACCCTTGCTATGGAAATGGTTCCTGCAGACGCTGTAGACCAGCTCAAGGGCGCAGGCTGCACCGTTGACGCTGTTCAGGGCTTTGGTGTCCGCTTTGCAATGTTCAACCTTGGCAAGGCTCCTTGGGACAACGTTAAGGTTCGCCAGGCATGCCTCTATGCACTTGATACAGATAAGATGCTTGCAAACGCATTCTCTGGTCAGGCAGAGGTTGCTACCAGCTACCTTCCTTCTTCCTTTGCTAACTATCACAAGGCATCTACTGTCTATGCACACGATGTAGATAAGGCTAAGAAGCTCATTGCTGATTCTGGCATTACTCCAGGTGATGTTGTTCTCCGCACCACCGATAACGAGCAGGTTAAGTCCATGGCAACTCAGGTCAAGAACGACCTTGATGCACTTGGCTTTAATGTAAGCATCGTTTCCGATACTTCTCCAGCAACCTATGCTGCAATCGACGCAGTTGACGGTTCCTGGGACATCCTGCTTGCCCCTGGCGATCCTTCCTGCTTCGGCGCAGACGTCGACCTGCTGCTTAACTGGTGGTATGGCGATAACGTCTGGATGACCAAGCGTTGCCCATGGAAGGAGTCTGATGAGTGGACCAAGCTCCACAATCTTATGACCAAGGCTCTTGGCCAGTCTGGTGCTGATCAGCAGTCCACTTGGAACGAGTGCTTCGACATCATCGCTGAGAACGTACCTCTGTACCCAGTTCTCTTTGCTAAGACCTTCACCGCTTCCTGGAGCGAGAAGCCAAACAGCAACGGCGTTGCTCTCAAGGGCTTCAAGGGCATCGGAACCACCGGCCTGTCCTTCATTGATGTCAACACAGTTACTGCTAGCTAATTTGTTGTCGTCACGCGCTTAGCATCTCATACATTGGGGCCCGAGCGTTTTACTTATAACGCTCGGGCTCTTGTGCGCTAAATTTAGTCCTGAGATGATTAAAGTCTCATCAAATTTTATTTGTACGGTTTGTTTTAAAGAGAGAGGGGGAGATAGTGAACAACCTATTACGTCTTATCGGACGCCGTCTTATTGCGCTCCCGATTATGGCTCTAGGCGTCACCTTTCTCGTATTCTTCCTAATGTCTTTCTCGCATGTTGATCCTGCATACAATGCCTTGGGAGAGTCTGCTTCTGAAGAAGCTATCCAGCAGTATCACATTGAGAATGGCCTTGATGACCCATGGCCTGTGAGATATGTACGCTATATCGGTGATGTTGCTCATGGAAACTTGGGTACCTACGGCACTTCTCACTATTCAGTTGCTGAAAGAATTTCAAAGGCTCTGCCAGTAACTATGCAGTTGACCTTTATGGGTCTCTTTATTGGCGCAATAGTTTCGTTTACGTTGGGCGTTATTGCGGCTCTCTATAGAGATCAATGGCCCGATCAAATCATCCGCGTATTCTCAATTGCCGGTCTTGCAACGCCATCATTCTGGTTGGCAGTTCTTTTGATTCTGGTCTTTGCGTCTACGCTTAAGCTGCTACCAGCCTCTGGAGCACTACCAGATCCTACGGTAAATCTTGTCGGCTACTTTGCTCGTATGATTATGCCGGCATTTGCACTTGCGGTTCCAATGTCTGGTCAGATGACCCGTATTGTTCGTACCGCAATGGTCGAGGAGCTGGATAAGGACTACGTCCGCACTGCTCGCGGCGCCGGTATTCCAGAGAGAATCGTCATCGCAAGAAACGTACTTCGCAACGCTCTTATTACCCCTGTAACCACACTTGGCCTGAAGATTGGTTACCTCATGGGTGGCGCCGTTGTTATTGAGGTTATTTTTAACCTTCCTGGCATGGGTACCGCAATTCTTGAGGGCATCCAGGGTAACGAGGCAATGCTTGTTCAGGGCGTTGTTGTTGTCGTTGCACTGTCCTTCATCATCATCAACATTGTTGTTGATATGTTGTACATCTTGATTAACCCACGCATTAGGACGGTGTAGTGCGATGGTACAAATGAGAAAAAAACAAGTCGAGAAGCTCGAAGAAGCTGCTGCGAAGGGTTCAACCTTTGGTGGCTTTAAGAAGATGAAGACAGCTTCCAAGATTGCTCTTGTCATTCTTGTCTTTGTTGTTCTTGCTTCTGTCTTTGCAAACTTTATTGCTCCACATAACCCACTTGAGATTTTTAATGCTCGTCAGGCTCCAGGCAATGGATTCATTTTTGGTACTGACGATAAGGGCCGCGATATTCTTTCTCGTATGCTCTATGGTGGTCAGTATTCACTGGTCATTGGTTTTGGTGCTACGGGTATGGCGCTACTGTGTGGCTCAATTATTGGTGCTATTGCCGCTGTTTCTAGGAAGGCTGTCTCTGAGGTCATTATGCGTGTGCTCGACATCATCATGTCGTTCCCAGGCATTGCACTTGCAGCAGTCTTTGTTTCTATTCTTGGTAACAGCGTTCCTTCAATCATCTTTGCCATTGGCTTTATGTACACGCCACAGATTGCGCGTATTGTTCGTGCAAACATCGTAAGTGAGTACGGCGAGGATTACGTAAGGGCAACCATTGTTTCTGGTGCTCGTGCACCATGGATTCTGTGGAAGCATGTTCTTCGTAACTGCATTGCTCCAATCATGGTCTTTACCGTTACGCTTGTTGCAGACGCAATCATCTTTGAGGCATCCCTGACCTTCATTGGTGCAGGTATTGCAGAGCCAACTCCTACATGGGGTAACATCCTGGCTGATGCTCGTGCTGGCGTTCTTGCTGGTCGTTGGTGGCAGGCATTCTTCCCAGGCCTGGCCATCATGATGACCTGTCTGGCACTGAATATCCTCTCCGAGGGTCTTACTGACGCTATGGCAGCAGCACCTGGTGCTCCTGTTGATACAGAGAACTCTGACTCCAGGCGTGCAGATGACATTCTCGCATCTGATCCAGTTCGTGCGTACGCAGAGCAGGCAGAGTCCCTGGAGCGCAGGCTCAACGCACTTAAAGAAGTTGAGCTGTCCAGAACTGATAGGCGCAAGCCTGACTTTGATGTAAAGCCACTGCTCAGCGTTAAGGATCTTTGCATCAGCTTTGAGTCTCACGGAGACGTTAAGGTTGTTGACCACGTAAGCTTTGATGTTCGTCCTGGTCAGTGCATGGCACTGGTTGGCGAGTCTGGCTGCGGCAAGTCAATTACCACCAAGGTCATCATGGGTCTGACTGATCCAAAGGAAACCATCACTGGTGAGGTTCTCTACAAAGACCAAGACCTCCTGAAGCTCTCCAAAGAAGAGCACCGCAAGCTGCTTGGTCACGAGCTTGCAATGGTGTACCAGGATGCTCTGTCTTCGCTGAACCCTTCCATGCTTATCTCTTCTCAGATGAAGCAGCTTACCAGCAGGGGAGGCACTCGTTCTGCTGAGGAGCTTCTAGAGCTTGTAGGCCTGGATCCAAAGCGTACGCTCGAGTCTTATCCACATGAGCTTTCTGGTGGTCAGCGTCAGCGTGTTCTGATTGCTATGGCATTAACCCGCGATCCTTCACTGGTTATCTGCGACGAGCCAACAACCGCTCTGGACGTTACTGTTCAGAAGCAGGTTATCAAGCTCTTGAATGACCTCCAGCGTCGTCTTGGCTTCGCAATGATCTTTGTTAGCCACGACCTTGCACTTGTTGCAGAGGTTGCTTCTGAGATTACCGTTATGTACGCAGGCCAGGTTATTGAGCAGGCAGCTACTACCGAGCTTCTGACCAATCCTGTTCACGAGTACACCCGCGGTCTTCTCGGCTCTGTTCTTTCCATTGAGGAAGGCGCACAGGATGGTACCAGGCTTCACCAGGTACCAGGTTCTGTTCCTTCTCCAGAAGACTTCCCAACAGGCGATAGGTTTGCTCCTCGTTCAAGCCACCCAGAATTGGGTCTTGAGGTACATCCTGTTATTAAGGAGATTCCTGGTAAGCACCATCGTTTCTCCGAGCTGCCTGATGAGTATCTGAAGGAGCATGGTCTTGTGCCTTACCTTGAGCGTTCTCAAAAGGAGGTGAGGTAAATGGCTACAACAACTGAAGAGCAGCCAATTATCTTCCTCGATGATATTTCGGTTACGTTTAAGACGCGTACTGGCTCAATCTTTAAGCCTAATAAGGTCCACGCAGTACAGAATGTTTCTCTCAAGCTTATGCCTGGTGAGACCATTGGTATTGTTGGTGAGTCTGGCTGCGGAAAGTCTACTACCGCAAATGTCATGTGTGGTCTTCAGTCACCAACGTCTGGTCATGTGTACTTCAAGGGAATGGATGTTACCAAGCGTACTCCAGAGCTCAGGAAGCAGATTGGCCGCGTTGTCTCCGTTGTCTTCCAGGACCCAGCAACTGCTCTTAACCCTCGTATGATTGTTAAAGACCAGCTCATGGATCCACTGCTCGTGCATAAGGTAGGAACAGAAGAGGAGCGAGAAGCCCGTATTAATGAGCTTGTCGGTTTGGTAGGACTTCCACATTCCGCACTTCGCGCCCTTCCTGGTCAGCTCTCTGGTGGTCAGCGTCAGCGTGTTGCAATTGCACGTGCGCTTTCTCTGAACCCATCGGCAATCATTGCTGACGAGCCTACTTCCGCACTGGACGTTTCTGTTCGCGCGCAGATCTTGAACCTGCTCACCGACCTCAAGTCTGAGCTGGGTCTCTCGATGATTTTTATTTCGCACGATATTCAGACTGTCCGCTATGTTTCTGACCGCATCATTGTTATGAATCACGGCCAGATTATGGAAGATGGTCCTGCTAAGCAGGTCTTTGAGCATCCAACAGATCCTTACACTAAGACGCTTTTGGGTGCTGCACCATCTTTGCTTCATCCTAAACTGGGTGAGTAGCGCTTACGTTTTTGTTTGACTAGAGCGCAGCTTAGGCTGCGCTCTTTTAGCTTGTTAGGTGGATTAATGCACCAAGAAGTACTTGAGCTGACAGAGTTGAAGGCAGCTCATGCTTTGACGCCCTATCCTTCAGATTTTGAGGCGTTTTGGAAGGCACGTATGGAGGAAGCAGATAACGCCCCTCTAAGCTGGCAGATTGTTCCTTCAAAAGAAGTCACGTCATCTGCTGCAGCTCACTTTTTTGATTTGACGTTTGTAGGAATTGATGGCGCGAAAATCTACGCAAAGTATCTGCGCCCACAGACTTCCTCGGGTGTACAAACCCCGCTTGTTCTACAGTTCCATGGTTATCCAGGGGCTTCTCGCAGTTGGTTTGAGCAGAGCTCATTTCTAGGCTTGGGCTGCTCACTGATTGCGCTTGATAATCCTGGGCAGGGTGGCCGTAGTTTGGACGGAAGCTCGTATAAGAGCACTACTGTCTCGGGCCACTTGGTGCTTGGACTAGATGGACCTGTAGAGGACCTTTACTTTGTGCATCTGTATCAGAACATTCGCTTACTCTGCAGAATTGTTCGCCAGCTTAAAGGAATTGATACAGATCGCGTTTTTGTAAACGGCGCCTCGCAGGGAGGCGGTATTGGTCTTGCTACCTGCGCACTCAATCAAGACCTGATTAATAGGGCAGCAATTCTTTATCCCTTCCTCACTGATTTTAGGTGTGTGTGGGAGCTTAATGCTGATGAGGTTGCCTACGAGGGCATCCGTTATTATTCCCGCTGGTTTGACGCAGATGGTTCTCGCGTTAATGAGGTTTTTGTAAAGCTTGCCTACATTGATTCAGTCAATTTTGCGCGCCTGGTTACCTGTCCTGTGCTTTTTGGCACCGGACTTGATGACCCGGTAGTTCCTCCCGAGGCTCAGTTTGCAGCTTACAATGCCTTGACCTGCCCAAAGAGACATCTTCTTTATCCCGGATATGCGCATGAAGAGATTGGCGATTTTGATGATAAGATCATTGATTTCTTCTGCTCAGACAAGGGAGAGCAAGCTCTTGAAGAGTTGGACTCGTCATTTCCTGCTCAAGCAGAATGCGAGGTAGGAGCATGAGGGGTTTAACACAAAGACTTGAAGATGCTCGCTCTTATCGCGGCGCTTGGCTTAGACCATCAAACTTTGAATCATTTTGGGAGCCATCTGTAGCGTTTGCACAAAATGCACAGGTAGAGAGTGTGGTTGTGCTTCCGTCCGCTACCCAGACCGCAACGTTTAAGCGCATTACATTTGCCTCAACTGACCAGACGCAACTGAGCGCTCGCGTCATTCTTCCAGCAGGTGTGTCGGTGGCAGAACCGCTAGCTGCGACAGAGTTGTCCGCCCCAGCAGAGCTGTCCGCCTCGGCAAAACTGCCCGCGGTGGTGCTCTTCTCCGATCTTGGTCGGGGAGTGCGTAGCTGGCTGCACCTATTGCGTTTCTCTGCGCTTGGCATGCCCGTTGTAGCCCTAGAGGCTCGCCCGTGCGAAGCGCCACTCAAAGACGCTTGGAGGGGAGCGTTGACCGCAGAGGAGCTTGCCCGCGCGCTCATCAACCCAGATGACGCCGCATCCTCCACGCTCAAGCAGCTCATCGATGACGCACTGGTAACTGCCTCGGTTGCCTCACGCTTTCTGGGATGCACAACCGTTACCTGGGGAGAAGGTCTAGGCGGCTCGCAGGCATTGTTTGCGGCTGCGCTTCTGCCCAAGGATGTGAGCGCTACCATGGCGCTGAACCCGCTCTTTGCCGACAACGCAACAACCCTGCGCTCGGTTGTCGGGTGCGGAGACACTCCGCAGTCAGATGCAGCTATCGACGCGGTCGGTCTTCTCGACAGCGCGTGCGCGGCCGAGCTGGTGCGTGTACCTGCGCTTATCGGCACGGCCCTGCTGGACCAGACCGCGCCAACTGAGGGAACGTTTGCGCTGTTCAACCGCCTGAAAGGGCAGAAAGAGATACGCGTGTATCCCAAGTTTGGGCACGAGCGCATCAATCAATTTGAGAACGAGCAAATCAACTGTCTCTGCGAGGTTATATCAGGACTTTGTCATAACTAAGCGGACTATAATTACGTAGGTTATTTGAATATTCAATTGACCAGGTATTCGGTCAGTTTGTTCAGTACATTGTTGTATGAAACTAGTTGGATTTTCCAACGTGTGAAAGGATAAAGGATGTCCAGTAACGTACCATTTAGCGGTGTTATTCCACCAGTTGTTACCCCCAATACTCCAGACCACCAGCTTGATGTTGTGTCGTTTGAGCGCTCCATTAATCGTCTCATTGAAGCTGGCGTGGATGGTCTATTCTTCCTCGGTTCTTCTGGTGAGGTTGTCTTTGCAACTGATGAGCGTCGCGATCAGATTGTGCGCGAGGCTGTTCGCATTGTTGACCACCGCGTTCCTGTTCTTGTGGGCATCATTGATACCCAGACCGAGCGTGTCCTTGAGCACGGCCGTCGTGCCCTTGCACTAGGCGCTGATGCTCTTGTTGCAACTGCTCCTTTCTACGCACTCTGTGATCCAGCTGATGTTGAGGAGCACTTCCGTATCCTTCACCAGGAGCTGGATGCACCTCTGTTTGCGTACGATATTCCTGTCTGCGTTCACACTAAGCTCTCTTGGAAGATGCTTGCTCGCCTGGGCGCAGAGGGCGTTCTTGCAGGTGTTAAGGACTCTTCTGGTGACGATGTCTCCTTCAGGTATCTTGTTCAGGAGAACGAGAAGAACGGTCACCCTCTGACCCTTCTGACCGGCCATGAGATTGTTGTTGACGGCGCTCTTCTTTCTGGCGCTGACGGTTCTGTCCCTGGTCTTGCTAATGTTGAGCCAGAGGGCTACGTCCGCATGTGGAAGGCAGCTCAGGAAGGTAACTGGGCAGAGGTCAAGCGTGAGCAGGACCGACTCAACGAGATTTCCCACATCTTTGATGTCACTTCAGGTGTTCAGGGCTATGGTGCTGGCGTTGGCGCATTCAAGTGCGCACTTAACCTCATGGGCATTTTTGATTCAGACCAGATGCCTCGCCCTGTTAAGCCACTTGATGGCCAGAACCGTGAGGCAATCAAGCAGGTTCTAATTGCAAACGGCCTTCTCTAAACAAGAGGGGACACCATGGACTCTAAGTTTGTTTATCCAACACATGTTTGTGCTGTTGATATTGGCGGCACAAAAATCGCCTGTGGCATAGTTACCCTTAACGGCACCGACGCTCCAAAAGTTCAGTCCGTAAAGAAGGTTCCTACCAGCGCAAAAGAGGGTGGCAAGCAGGTTCTTGCTACCGTTCTGCAGGCAATTAGGGAGGCTCTTGCTCGCGCAGAAGAGCTGGGCCTTACCATCTCTGGCGTGGGTATTTCTTCTGCTGGTGTTGTTGACCCTCGCACCGGAGACATCACCTACGCAAACGAGCTTATGCCAGGCTGGGGCGGAACTGCTCTTGGCTCAGCAGTTACCAGCGAGTTTGACCTTCCCTGTAGCGTCCTCAATGACGTTCACGCTCATGCCCTGGGCGAGGCTCGTCACGGCGCTGGCCACGGTAAAGACAGCGTTTTAACCGTAGCAGTTGGCACGGGTATTGGCGGCGCTTTTGTGAACCACGGCATTTTGATGTTAGGTGCTCATGACGAGGCCGGCCACATTGGTCACGTTGCAACTCCAGCGGCAGCCGGTGTTGACTGCCCTTGTGGTGGAACTTCTCACCTCGAGCCTGTTTCTGCAGGTCCTGGCATTATCCGCGAGTACGTCCGTCTTGGAGGCTCCGATACGCTTGAAGATGGATCCGCTCTTGATGGCGCAGAGATTGACCGCAGGGCTCTTGCTGGCGAGAAGATCGCTCAAGCTGCAGAGGAGCGCTCAGGCCGCGCACTTGGTGAGGTCTTGGGCAGCATGTGCAACATGCTTGACCCTTCTGTCATCATTCTGTCTGGCTCCGTTGCAGAGTGCGGCAAGTACTGGCACGAGGCACTTGAAGCTGCATTTAAGCTGCAGGCAATGCCTCCCGTTCAGGCAACGCCTCTTGTGAAGGGCACACTTGGTGGAGAAGCTCCTCTTATTGGAGCTGCAGAAAACCTTGTTCTACCTGGCTATTTAGAGACACGTCTTTAGGCAGAAGCATCTCAGCGGGCAAATTGCTTGCTGACATGGCATGTTGCAAAGACAGACACCTTTAATGTACGTACATTCTTGTGAGGAGAATACCGTGGCACATTCAGAGCTTGTTGAGTCACTTAAAGGAAAACTCATTGTCAGCGTCCAGGCGTATCCTGGTGAGCCTATGAGGCATCCAGAGACTATGGCTCAGATTGCACGCGCTTGTGAGCTTGGCGGTGCTGCCGCTATTAGGTGCCAGGGTTTGTCTGACATCTCTGCTATTAAAGGCAGGGTTGAGATTCCTGTTATTGGTCTTTGGAAAGAAGGCCATGAGGGCGTCTACATTACTCCTACGCTTCGCCATGCACGTGCTTGTATTCACGCAGGTGCAGACGTTGTTGCTTTGGATGCAACAGACCGCCCAAGGCCAGATGGTAGAACCTTTGAAGAGACTGTTGCGGCGCTTCGGGCAGAGTCTGACGTACTGATTATGGCTGACTGCATGACTATGGATGATATCCGTCGTGCTGTTGCTGCTGGTTGTGACCTTGTTTCAACTACGCTTTCTCACAATAAGGCTGCTATTGATACAACGCTTGATGATGGCCCTGATATTGCCCTTCTCCAACAGGCAACTACTGAATTCCCAGGTATTGCCATTATTTGCGAGGGTCATGTTCATACGCCACAAGACGCAAAAGATGCTCTTGATGCAGGCGCTTGGGCAGTTGTTTCAGGTACTGCCATTACGCACCCAACTTCAATTACCTCTTGGTTTGCAGCAGCACTTGAGGATTAACGCTTGGAGCGGTAAGGTTTTCTCGTCACGTATTTAAGGAGCGCCTGTGAAGAAAAACGATCCTACACCTTCAGTTATTCCCGACATTGTCATTATTACGGGTATGTCTGGATCGGGTCGCACGCAGGCGCTTCATGTGTTTGAGGATATGGGTTATTTCTGCATTGATAACCTGCCACCAGCTCTTATTTTGCAGCTTTCTAACCTTGTGGGCATTAACACGGGCGTTGGTCGTCACTTGGCTGTTACCTGTGATTTGCGCTCGCAAGGTCTTTTTGACGACATTTCTGAAGCGTTGAAGTCTCTTGCAGATCACGAGCTCACGTACAAGATTGTCTATCTGGACTCTTCAGATGAAGTGCTCATGCGTCGCTACAGCGAGAATCGCCGTCGTCATCCTTTAGCGCAGGAGGGAGAAAATCTCTCATCTGCAATTTCTAAGGAGCGCGCACAGCTACAGGACATAAAAGCACTGGCAGATGTTGTTTTAGATACCTCGTCCATGCGTACTAATACGTTAAAGAGTCGCCTTCGTCGTGCATTTTCAGAGCTTGCTGAACAGCAGCTTATGGATGTTAGCGTGTTTTCCTTTGGCTTTAAAAATGGTTTGCCTGTTGAGGCTGACCTTATGATTGACGTGCGCTTCCTGCCCAATCCTTACTATGATCCTGAGCTTAGGCCACTTACCGGTCTTGATGAGCCCGTAGCTCAGTTTGTCCTTACGCATGGCACTACCAAGAAATTCCTTAAGTCTTGGTTTGAGCTGCTTGACGTGGTTATGCCTGGTTACGTACAGGAAGGCAAGAGCTTGCTCTCTATTGCGGTAGGTTGCACGGGTGGTCAGCATAGAAGCGTTGCAATCGCACGTGCTACTGCAGAGCATCTTACCAGCCAGGGGTATCGCGTAACGCTCTTCCATCGCGATCTTGACGCGGCTCAGAAGAAGTCTCAGCAGGCTGAGTAGAAGTTAGTCTGCCATGTCCTATACAGCCCTGGTAAAAAATGAGCTGGTCAGCGTACCAGAACTTCAGACGGAGTGTGAATTAGCACAGCTTTCTGCGCTTATTCGTGTTTCCGGAACGTTGTCTATGCACGGACCTGGTAAATTTGCCGTTCGCATTGTTACCGAGACTGGCACGGTTGCCCGTACGGTTATTAGTTCTTCTCGCCGTTTGTTTGATCTGGGTACTTCCGTTGAGTACCGTCGCTCTATCATGCATAAGAAACGCAACTATTTGCTTGAGATTTCCAATCAGGATTCGCTTGCAGAAGCACTTTCCGCTCTTGGCATTTACATACCGGGAGAAGGCCTGGTAAGCGGTATTCCAAAGAGCGTAATTCGCACCAAGCAAGCGCAGCGTGCTTTTTTGCGCGGAGCGTTTATGGCGGGCGGATTTTTGGCTGATCCCTTAAAAGATTTTCACCTAGAGATTGCTGTCTCGGGTGAAAGATTTGCCACTGAGCTGGTAAAACTAATGGGATCTATTGGCGTTAAGGCACGTCTTAATCATCGTAATCGCCACACCAATGCGCTGATGCGTACCAGAGAAATCTATGCTGTCTACCTTAAGAACTCTGACGACATCATCAAGTTTTTGCGAGAGATTGGTGCGCCAACTATGGCGCGCGCTATTGCGTTTACGCGTGTGCAAAAGCATTATCGCAACAACGTCAACCGAGTTGTTAACGCAGAGATGGCAAATCAAACGCGCTCATCAAATGCAGCGGCAGACCAGTTGGCGCTTATAGAAAAGGTCGAGAAACTCGTTGGACTTAGAGCTCTGCCACCAGCGGTTAGAGATTTTTGTCTTGCACGAAAAGATAACCCTGAGCTGTCATTATCAGCGCTGGGGGAGTCGTTTGTACCACCCGTATCCAAGTCCGCCATGTATCACCGACTGCTTCGTTTGGAAAAAATCGTTCAGGATTTAGAAAAAGATGCATAAGTTATCGGCGAGTGCGGTAAAATACTCGGTGTACGGTTTAAATGTTAATGAATCCGGAGAATGGCTCTGGGTCACCGAAAGGAGCATTACGTATGGCAGTAAAGGTTGCTATTAACGGTTTTGGCCGCATTGGTCGCCTTGCATTTAGGCAGATGTTTGGTCACGAGGGTTCCGAGATTGTTGCAATCAACGACCTTACTTCTCCAGAGATGCTTGCATATCTTCTGAAGTATGACTCTACTCAGGGCAACTATTCCCGCGATCACAAGGTAGAGGCAACTGACCACTCCATCATCGTTGACGGTCACGAGATTGTTATTTACAAGGAGGCAGACGCTAACAACCTGCCTTGGGGCGATCTCAACGTTGACGTTGTTCTTGAGTGCACCGGTTTCTACACTTCTAAGGACAAGGCACAGGCTCACATCAACGCTGGTGCTAAGAAGGTTGTCATTTCTGCTCCTGCAGGCAATGACCTCCCAACCGTTGTCTTTAACGTTAACCATGAGACCCTCACTGCAGATGACAACATCATCTCCGCAGCTTCCTGCACCACCAACTGCCTTGCTCCTATGGCAAAGGGTCTTAACGACTTCGCAACTATCAAGTCCGGTATCATGACCACCATTCACGCATACACTGGTGACCAGATGATTCTCGACGGCCCACAGCGCAAGGGTAACTTCCGTCGTTCCCGTGCTGGTGCAGAGAACATCGTTCCTAACTCCACCGGTGCTGCTAAGGCTATTGGTCTTGTTCTTCCTGAGCTCAACGGCAAGCTCATTGGTGCTGCTCAGCGCGTTCCTACGCCAACTGGCTCCCTCACCAACCTCTATGCTGTTGTTGACAAGAAGGTCACCGTTGACGAGGTCAACGCTGCAATGAAGGCATATGCAGAGACCATCCCAGAGACCTTTGGTTACAACGAGGATGACATCGTTTCCCGCGACATCGTCGGTGAGACCCACGGCTCCATCTTCGACGCAACTCAGACCATGTGCTCTGACCTTGGCGATGGCACCACTCTTGTTCAGGTCACCTCTTGGTATGACAACGAGAACTCCTACACTTCTCAGATGGTCCGCACCATCAAGTACTTCGAGAAGTTCGTTGCTTAAGTTCTAGTTACATAGACGCCTTGGGCGCGGTCGCAGCATCTGCCGCGATCGCGCCTTCTTTTGTTGGAAACGTATTTAAAGGAGTGACATGGCTTTTACAAAGAAGACTGTCCGCGATGCAGATGTTGACGGTAAGCGCGTTCTTATGCGCGTTGACTTCAACGTGCCTCTAAAGGACGGCGTTGTTACTGACGACACCCGCGTTCGCGCTGCACTTCCAACCATCCAGTATCTTCTCGACCACAACGCAAAGGTCATCCTGATGAGCCACCTTGGTCGTCCAGATGGCACCGGCTTCCAGCCAGAGCTTTCCCTGCGTCCAGCTGCAGAGAAGCTTGCTGAGCTTCTTGGCCGCGAGGTTAAGTTTGTTGAGGACACCTATGGCGAGAAGGCCCGTGAGGCTGTAGACGCACTCAAGGACGGCGAGGTTCTTGTTCTTGAGAACGTCCGTTTTGACAAGCGTGAGAAGAAGAACGATCCAGAGATTGCAAAGACCCTTGCATCTTATGGTGACATCTTTGTTCTTGACGCCTTTGGTACTGCACACCGTGCACAGGGCTCCGTTGTGGGACCAGCAGCTTACCTTCCTGCATACGCTGGCTTCCTGCTTGAGAAAGAGGTTGACACTCTTACCTCTATCTTCTCTAACCCAGAGCGCCCACTTGTAGCTATCGTTGGTGGCTCCAAGGTTTCTTCTAAGATTGGTGTTCTTGATCACCTTATCGACTCCGCTGATACCCTCATCATCGGTGGCGGTATGGCATATACCTTCTTCCTGGCAAAGGGTTATACCGTTGGTACTTCTCTTCAGGAGCCAGACTGGATTGAGCGCGCAGGCGAGATGCTCAAGAAGGCAGAGGAGAAGGGCGTTAAGATTCTGCTTCCTGTTGACAATGTTGTTACCGATCACTTTGGTGAGGACGCTGTTGGTGAGGTAGTTCCTTCCGATCAGATTCCTGCAGACCGCATGGGTATGGACATTGGTCCTAAGACTGTTGAGCTTTACTCTGAGGCTATCAAGGGCGCAAAGACCGTCTTCTGGAATGGTCCTATGGGCGTCTTTGAGTTTGATCAGTTTGCAAAGGGCACCGAGGCAGTTGCTCGTGCTGTTGCAGATGCTGATTGCACCTCTATCATCGGCGGCGGCGATTCCGTTGCAGCAGTTAACAAGTTCCACCTTGCTGACAAGATGAGCTGGATCTCCACTGGCGGCGGCGCTTCCATGGAGCTCGTTGAGGGTAAGGCACTTCCAGGAGTGGAGGCGCTTCTCGATGCGTAATCGTATGATTGCAGGCAACTGGAAGATGAATGAGACTTTCGCTGAGGGCGTTGAGCTTGCTCAGGGAATTGTTGATCAGCTTGCTTCCGGTACTGGAAACGTTGATGTTGTTATTGCTCCACCTCTTGTAGACCTTAAGGGTGTCTCTGAGGTTCTTTCTCAGGCCAACTCTTCTGTTGCTCTCTCTGCACAGAATGTGTACTGGGAGGAGTCTGGTGCATTTACTGGTGAGACCTCTCCAGCAATGCTCACCTCTGTTGGTGCAACTTACTGCATCATTGGTCACTCCGAGCGCCGTGGCTACTTTGGCGAGACCGACGAGGACATTAACCGCAAGGCAAAGGCACTGATGGCTCATGACATCGTTCCTATTTCTTGCTGCGGCGAGTCTCTTGAGGTTCGTAACGCCGGAACTCACGTTCAGTTTGTTGTTGACCAGATTAAGGCAGATACCAAGGGTCTAGAGATTACCGATCCTTCCAAGTACGTTATTGCTTACGAGCCAATCTGGGCAATTGGTACTGGTATGACCGCAACTGCTGATGACGCACAGGAAGTCTGCGGCGCAATCCGTAAGACCCTGGTAGAGATCTTTGGTGCAGAAATTGCAGACGGTATCCGTATTCTTTACGGTGGTTCTGCTAAGCCAGAGAACGTTGGTGGCTTCCTCGAGAAAGAGGACGTCGACGGCGCACTTGTTGGCGGCGCATCTCTCAAGGCTGATTCCTTTGTTGCAATGGTAAAGAGCGCAATGAACTAAACTCTGACAAAGTTCCTTACCACCGGTGAGGCGCTTGGCTCATTTGTTAAGTTCTTGTTTGTTTTGCAACTTGGCACACGTCATTCCCAAAGGGGAGTGGCGTGTGCTATTCTTTTCTCTTGTACGTGAAAATAACTAGGGCTGGATCTTCTCGCCAGCAAGAGGGGGAACCTCGTGGGCGTTCTGAATACAATTCTTTTGGTACTGTTTGTACTTTCTGGCATTTTGACGGTGCTGCTTGTTCTAGCACACTCCGGAAAGGGCACCGGCGTTTCTGACATGATTGCTGCATCTATGTATAACGCAAGCGCTGGTTCAGGCATTATGGAGAAGAACCTTGATCGCCTTACCATCATCACTACAACCATCTTCTTGGTCTGCGCTATTGTGATGGCTTTGACGTTCCCTGTTGGCGCTATTGGCTAAGCAGTCGCTTGCATATTTGAATTACCTGCCGAGAAACCCGAGTTTCTCGGCATTTTTTATTCGTAGCCTGCGGAGCATGAGAAAATTTGCTGTTGAGAATAACGGCAAAAAGGCTGGACGCGACAGATAGTTGTTTTCTTTTACTTCTTAACAGAATTTTCAATAACGTTTCTCATATGTAAACAAATTTGATTGTGACCTGCATGCTGGACTTTAACAGTCATTATATGTGGATACGTTTTACTGGGATTGATATGCATAATCTTGGATATCTAAGAGATATTTTTGGGTTAGACAACTTATCCATGGTAAAATTGCACCTTGCTGTGTATTCACGGCATGTTTGTTGTAGGAATGCTAGGTTGCCATACCGAGAAAACCTCGCTTATCAGGTGGATAAGCGCAAGGCGGTGAGGAGAGTCAATGGCACGGTTTGTTTGGTACGTTACAAAGAGGATTTTGAGCTACATTGTGATGATTTTTGTTGCAACTTCACTCACATTCTTCCTCGCATCATCGTTTATGAACCCACGCTCCAACTTTGAGCAGCGTACTCCACGTCCTCCACAGGAGTCTATTGAGGAAAACCTGTATAGGACTAATCTGAATGATAAGACTCCAGTTATTGAGCGTTATCAGGTCTGGATTACTAATCTGCTTACTAAGTTTGATCTTGGCATGACTCCAACGGGCGATAACGTTAACCGTGAGATGAGCTCTAGATTCATGTCTTCTATTCTGCTTATGACTCCTGCAACTATTTTGTCAGTTGTTATTGGTGTTAGCTTGGGTGTTTATACCGCTCAGCGCCAGTATCAGTGGCAGGACCGCTTCTTAAGTGGTGTTGCTTCGGTTTTGCTTGTTATCCCAACTGTTGTTATGGCAATCTTGATTGTTTTTGCAGCAATCGAGATTAACGCACGTGCCGGTTCTCGTATTTTCTACGTTACCGATCTTTCTAGTGGAGATACCGGAAACTTCTTCACTTGGCTTATTGACTTCCTACAGCACATTATTCTTCCAACCATTGTTCTTACTATTGTAAGTTCTGTTGGTTACCACCTCTCGCAGCGTACCTACCTGCTTGACGAGATGCATGCAGATTATGTTCGTACCGCTCGCGCCAAAGGCCTCACTCGTAAGAAAGCAATTCGTAAGCACGCTCTTCGCGTTTCTTTGATTCCAACCGCTGTTTCAGTTGCTTTCTCTCTTGCAGGTATCTTCACAGGTGCTGTTATGACCGAGAAGGTCTTTGCAATTCATGGTCTTGGTGAGTACTTCATTAACTGTATTAACAACAACAATATTCACGGTGCAGTTGCAGTTGCAGCTTTCTCTGGCGCAATGACTCTTGTTGGCGCTCTTCTGGCTGACCTCTTTGCTGCTGCTCTTGATCCACGAATTAAGATGAGCTAAGGAGGCGGACATGTCTAAAGAAGAGCTTCAGAATAAAGACGAGAAAAACGTCTCCATTGATGCAGGTCTTACTAATGCTGAACGTGAGCTTCAGGCAGATGCTAAGTCTGAGAACAAAGAAGTTAAAAGAATTAGCTATGCTGGCTTGATTGCAAGGCGTTTCTTCCGCCAGCGTTCTGCAGTAATCGGTTTGATTATTCTTGGAGTTATGGTTCTTATTGCAGTTTTTGGACCATATGCCACCCCATTTAATTACACAGATGCTGACTTTACTGCAATTAACATGGCTCCTAATGCAAAGCATTGGTTTGGTACTGATGGTGCTGGTATTGATCTGTATGCCTGTGTTGTCCACGGCCTTGGCCGTTCTTTGACCATTGGTATCAGCTACGCAATTTTGACTACTATCATTTCTGCAATTATTGGTACTGCCATTGCTTATGTACGCGGTATTCCAGAGAAGATTGGTATGTGGCTTCTTGATATGCTCATGGTCATCCCTAGCTTCTTGCTGGTTGCTATGATTGTTCGCGCATCAGGCGGTGAGTCTGGTTGGCTCATGCTTATCTTTGGTTTAACTGCTTTTGGTTGGATTGGTCGCGCACGTACTATCCGCACCATGGCTCTGTCTTTGCGTGAGAGAGATTACGTCAAGGCCGCTAAGTATATGGGTGTGCCACCATTTACCATCATTATTCGTCACCTTATTCCAAACCTTGGCTCAATTCTTATTATTGATTTGGTCTTGGCTGTTATTGGTGGTATTAACTCTGAGACTGCATTCAGCTTCTTGGGTCTTGGTATCAAGGCACCAGATACCTCTCTTGGTTATCTCTTGAGTGCTGGTTCTTCTGCAATGCTTACTACTCCATGGATGATTCTGATTCCATCTGCATTTCTGATTGTTGTTTGTGTTGGCCTGCAGCTCATCGGCGACGGCCTTCGCGATGCCTTTGACCCTTATTCACGCGCTGCTGGTAGCGTTAAAGATCAGGAAGAGGATTCTTCCAAGGATGACGCTCAGCTCGGTGATCTTGAGGGAAGCATCGTTTCTGAAGAAACTACGGAGCGTGCATAATGTCTGACACTACTACTACTTCAACAAAGCAGGGAAGTGTAGAGATGGATGATGTCCTTCGCTACGAGCTGCTTGAATCAAACGGTCCAAAGGGTGCTCCAACAGGAGATCCAGTTCTTTCCGTTCGTGATCTCAAGGTATCCTTTAATACTGAGGCTGGTCGTGTAGACGCAGTTCGCGGTGTTAACTTTGACCTCTGGGGTGGCCGTACCCTTGGTATCGTAGGCGAGTCCGGCTCTGGTAAGTCAGTAACCGCTCTGTCTCTTATTGGTCTTCTTGATGACAATGCTCACGTTACTGGCTCTATTAAGCTTGGTAATGAGGAGCTCATTGGTAAGACCGACGAAGAGATGTCTGAGCTTCGTGGCACTAAGATTTCTATGATCTTCCAGGATCCACTGTCTGCTTTGACTCCAATGTTCTCTATTGGAGATCAGCTTGCAGAAGCTCTGCTTACTCATAATCCTCACATGAGCAAGGCAGACGTTCGTAAGCGTTGTATTGAGCTTCTCTCCATTGTTGGTATTACTGATCCAGAGAATCGTCTGGATTCTTTCCCACATGAGTTCTCTGGTGGTATGCGCCAGCGTGTTGTTATTGCAATTGCTATTGCAAACAACCCTGACATCATCATCGCAGACGAGCCAACCACCGCTCTTGACGTAACTATTCAGGCTCAGATTCTTGACGTCTTGAAGGTTGCACAGAAAGAGACTGGCGCAGCAGTTGTTCTGATTACTCACGACCTTGGTGTTGTTGCAGGTACCGCTGATGACATTATGGTTATGTATGCAGGCCGTGGCGTAGAGCGCGCAAGTGTTGATACACTTTTTGCTGAGCCAAGGCATCCTTATACCATGGGTCTTCTGGGTGCTGTTCCAAAACCTCACCTTCAGGCAGAGCACAGGCTTGTTCCTATTAAGGGTAATCCACCATCACTTGCTGCCATTCCAACTGGTTGTCCTTTTAACCCACGTTGTCCTATGGCTACCGAGGAATGCTCCAAGAAAGAGCCAGTGCTGCTTCCTGCAAATGCTGCCGAGGGTCACTTGGCATCTTGCCACCACCTTCAGGAGATTTGCGAGAAGAACCTCACGTATGCTGAGGTGTATCCAGACTTTGAGCCAATTCTTCCAAAGTGGGTTGATGTTCCTCGTAACGAGCGTCCTGTTGTACTTAAGGTTGAGAATCTTACCAAGACTTTCCCTGTTCAGGGTAAGGGCTTTATTAGGCGCAGCAAGGGCACTATGACTGCTGTTGACCGTGCAAGCTTTGAGATCCATGAGGGAGAAACCCTTGCACTGGTTGGTGAGTCTGGTTCTGGTAAATCAACAACTCTGATGCAGATTATGGATCTGCTGAAGCCTGAGGATGGTCGTATTACAGTCCTTGGCAAAGATGTTGCTGAGCTTAAGAATGCTGCACAGCGTAGAGAGCTTCGTAAAGATCTTCAGGTTATCTTCCAGGATCCAATGAGTTCTCTGGACCCACGTATGCCTGTCTATGACGTTTTGGCTGAGCCACTTCAGGCACAGGGTTGGAACAAAGAGAATATTAATACTCGTATTGGCGAGCTTATGCGTCTGGTTGGTATCAACCCAGACTATGTTGACCGCTTCCCATCCCAGTTCTCTGGTGGTCAGCGTCAGCGTATTGCTATTGCTCGTGCTCTTGCAACAAGTCCAAAGATTCTTCTGTTGGATGAGCCAATTGCATCTCTGGACGTTTCCATTCAGGCAGGTATTATTAACCTCCTTGAGGATCTTCAGGTTCAGTTGAAGATTTCTTATCTCTTTGTTGCTCACGATCTTGCTGTTATTCGTCATATTTCTGACACGGTTGCTGTTATGCACCTGGGTAAGATTGTTGAGTACGGTGAGACCGAAGACGTCTTTACTAACCCACAAGATCCTTACACTAAGGCGCTTCTCTCGGCTATTCCAATTCCTGATCCAAAGATTGAGCGTACCCGTGAGCGCATGATTTATCAGGATGGTAAGCTGGTTCCTGCTACTCACATCTCTAACGAGTAACAAAGATTCAATAAATTTTCTGAAAACCCGCACTTAAAACTAGGTGCGGGTTTTCTTTGTTACAAATAGTGAACCAGGTTGTTACGGGAATGTTTCTGCTATGGAGTATTTTCAGGCAATTTCGTATAGTTAAGTGAATATCTGTAGGCCTTTAACGAAATGGGTGATCATATGGCTGACAGTTTTTCCCGTCGTTCGTTCTTTGCTCTGACTGGAATCACCGCCGCAGGCCTTGGCCTTGCTGGTTGTGCTCCATCAAATCCTCAGAGCAGCTCTTCCAATACTGGAACTGAGCCACAGGACGGCTCCCCTGCAAACACTCCTCTGGATCAGCTTCCACTTCCAGAGAAGGGCAAGACGTACAACAATCCTAAGTCTCGTGATGAGGTTAAGGATGGCGGTACTCTAACCCAGCCAATCACCGAGATTGGTCCACAGTGGAATTACTACCAACTTGCTGGTAATACCGCTTACATGAACATCCTTCACGGTCTTATCAACCCTCGTGACCTGTTCCTTAACAATGCTGATGGTGATAAGTTTGAGCCAAACAAGGATTACATCAAGGAATTCAAGGTAGAGGAGAAGGACGGCAAGCAGGTTGCTACCCTGACCTTCACTGATCAGGCTACCTTCAACGATGGTACCGCTATTGATTGGACCGCAATTCAGACCGCATTTATCACTATGTGTGGTCAGAATAAAAAGTTTGCGGTTTCTTCAACTGATGGTTATGACAAGTATGAGTCTGTTGAGCAGGGCGATACTGCTAAGACCGCTGTTATTACCATGAAGGAAGCAGTCTATCCAATTGAGAGCATCTTGAGCTATGCTCTGCACCCAAAGCTTCAGGATCCAGACTTCTTCAACAATGGCTACATCAATCAGCCAAACAATGAGCTTGGCGCTGGTCCTTACATTGTTGATTCTTTCGATGATTCTCAGGTTACCTATAAGCCAAATCCAAAGTGGTGGGGTGACGCTCCTAAGCTTGATACCCTTGTCTACAAGCAGATGGATACCCAGGCTTCCATTAACGCATTCAAGAACGAAGAGGTTGACACTACCGGTTCTTCCGTCAATGGTTCTGCTGAGCTTCTTTCTAACTTCTCCGGTCTTGGCGATAAGGCTCAGATTCGCCGTGGTCTTGGTATGTCTATTGCTGTTATCGAGCTTAACTCTACTCGCGGTGCTCTTCAGGATGTTGCAGTTCGTAAGGCATTCTGCCAGGTCGTTGACCCTGCAACTATCGTTTCTATTGTCTTCCAGGGTGTTAACTGGAAAGAGGACGCACCAGGCTCCATGCTTTGGCCTTACTGGGCAGCTGGCTATGACAACAACCTTCCAGACGATGTCAAGAATCTTAAGTCTGCTGACGAGCGCAAGGCTGCTGCTAAGAAGACTCTTGAGGATGCAGGCTATAAGCTCAATGGCGATTACTACGAGAAGGACGGTCAGCAGGTAACCTTTGCTTACACTCTGTTCGGTGACGGTACTACTGTTAAGAACCGTGCTGCTGCAATCCAGAAGATGTGCAAGGACGCAGGCATTAATCTTACCCTTGATTCTCACCCATCTTCTGAGTTCTCTGATGTTCTTACCTCTGGTTCTTGGGATGTCTGCCTCTTTGGTTGGGTTGGCTCCTCAACTTCTTACAACAACGGCAATCAGCTCTACGGCTCTGAGTCTGGATCCAACTTTGGTCAGCAGGGCTCCGCAGAGACCGATGAGATGTTTGCAAAGGTTGTCTCTACTCAGAACTTTGATGAGCGCATGAAGCTCATGAATGAGGCTGAGAAGAAGATGATGCAGACTTACGCATACCTTCCTGTCTACACTGGTCCAGACTGCTACGTTGTTAAGAAGGGTCTTGCTAACTTTGGTCCTTCACTCTTCCAGAGCACACCAGCAACCATTGTTGGTTGGCAGAAGTAAGCAAGGGACAAAACAATCTTCTTACAAGTTCTTGTTAGAAAAAGTTTTCAAATTTTCTCAGTAAAGTTGCTTGAAGATGTGTTAGTATATCCCTCGCTGCAAAGCAAGTCGGAGTGGCGGAATTGGCAGACGCGCTAGCTTGAGGTGCTAGTGACCTACTAACGGTTGTGCGGGTTCAAGTCCCGCCTCCGACACCACGAAATTTCGGCGGATCTCTTCGGAGGTCCGCCTTTTTCGTATACTTAGGCAATGTGATTTGTTTTTCCTTGCTGGTAAGGAGTGACTGTGGCAGATAACAAGCTAAGCGTAAGGCGTGTTGAGGGAGTTGTCGACGGAACCGTTGCTGCAACTCTGTCTCAGTTGCTACGGCTGACCAGCGATGCAGTCATTGTTTTTAATATGGAGGGCATGGTTCTTCTCGCCAATGAAGAGGCTGAAAGCATATTTGCTAAGGAAGACGGCACCATTGCCGGCCTGGATGTTCGCTTTTTGTTTACCCCTGCAAATCAAGAAAACTTGCAGAAGGCGTTTTCTGTAGAGTCGTTGCCGTTTGCGATTGATGGCTCCACTTCCATGGTGGCCGCTCCTGCGCAAGATGGCACGTCGCAGGTTTTGAGTGTGCGTGCAGATTATGTGGGTGCTCCTACACAGGCTATTGTTTTGACTGCCTCTAAGCTTCGTGACATGGCTAGCCCTATGCACGATGATGAACGAATGGTGTTGGACCTTCGCCGAGCCAATAGGAGGCTCTCAGGAGCGCTTCAGATTGTTTTGGACACGCTTGACTCGGAAGATATGGGTCAGCTTATCGAGCGCGTGTTAGAAGAGCTCTCAGAGACTGTTGAGGCAGACGGTGCGCTTATCTATCTTGCTGAGCAAGATGGCTATCACCTTCATGGTGCAACGGAGTCTTTGAGAAGTGCGTCATTGGATAGAATTCCTCGCTACTTTGCATTTAACAGCTCTCTGGAGCGTTTAACGTTTTATTCCGAGCACGCACTTCGCTTGCATACCATGCCTTTGAATTCAAATACGCTCAAGCAGGGAAGAGTTAAAAAGCGCAACCTTGTTAACGAGGAAACACGTGAGGTTATAACCGTTGACGCAAGTCATTTGCCTCCGTTTACCAGCTTTCTTGTGGTACCCGTATGGTTTGGCGGCCACATTGTTGCTCTGATCGAGGTGGGCTGGGAGCGCAAGCGCGCGCTTTTGGTTGAAGATGCAAGACTTCTGGACTCCATTGCAAATTACCTCTCGGTGCAGCTTGTGGGCGCGTTGTCGGCCATGAGAACGCAGCGTAGAGATGCGCTTCGCGAGGCATTAGCTCGCGTGCGCCAAGGATTGCTTCATAGCGCTGCAGAGGGCGAGAAGATCTCTGGTGAGCGATTACAGCAGGTTATGAGGTCAGTGGGTACCGATCTGAATGCACGGGTTTTCTCGGTAGATTGCTGTGAGGTCACAGGCAACATTACACTCCATGCGCTTGGCGCTGAGCAAGCATTTGTCGACGCTCAGGACGGTGCGCAGGACGGCGCGCAGGACGGCGCGCAGGTTGCAGCGGAGGCTGGCGGCGCGCAGGCCGCATCGGAGGCCGGTGGCGTGCAGGATGGCGGCAACCAGATTGCGCTTCCATCGACGGTTGAGGGACTCAAGACAGGAGAGGGCGAGGCGTCAGTCAAAGAGGTCGATCTTGAATCTGAGCTGAGTCGTGCGCTTGCTGCACAAGGGTTGCCCTGCAAGGGGGCTGTGCTTTTCTTGGGCAAGTTTGCCGGCGAGCAGCATACCTGGCTTTTCTTGCGAGAAGAAAACGCTGAGCCCTTAAGCGACATTGAGCTTGATTTCTTGGACCGCGTGATGCTTCTGGTTCACTCGTTGGCTGTTGGTGCCGAAGAGAGCCAGCAAAATAAGCATATCTCCCAGGCTCTGCAGTCGGGCATGAAAAATGACCTGCAGAAGGTAGAAGGAATTTCTGCCGAGGGAATTTATTCGTCCGCAACCGCCGATGCGTTTGTTGGTGGCGATTTTTACAGCATGATTAAGCTGCCAGGCCGTCGTGCGTGCATTATTATGGGCGACGTTTCTGGCAAGGGTATTGAGGCAGCATCTATTTCATCTGCAGTTAAAACGGCACTTTCTGCCTATGCGTGGGAGGGAAGAACTCCCGCTCGCATGGTGGCTACACTGAACGAGTTTCTGCTTGGATTTTCCAGGGTTGAGACGTTTGCGACGCTCTTTGTGGGTATTGTTGACCTTGCCACCTCTTCACTTATGTACTGCTCTGCTGGCCATCCACCTGCGATTTTAGTGTCTGCTCAATCGGGCGAGGCTGAACTTTTAGACGTGCAGTCGGGCGTTGTTGGCGCATTCCATGACATGGAATACAAGAACGGCACCGTTCGATTGAATGAAGGCGATATCCTGTTGCTTTATACCGACGGAACCACTGAGGCTCGAAGCCCCGAAGGAGCCTTCTTTGGCGAGACCGGACTCCGCGACATGATTATGGACGAAGTGCCTCGTGGCTTTGACGGTCTTCTGGACAGGTTCTTGAGTACGCTCGATCGCTATACCGGTCAGAGGCTTGATGACGACGTTGCCATGGTTGCCCTGCGCTTTGACGAGCTTGGCAGCATTGATTCTGGCGTGTCTGACGGCGCTGACTCGGATGAGAAAATCAACTAGA